>DASVFS010000001.1:0-3942 GCA_036379915.1 Conexibacter sp.
CAACAAGGAGGTGCTCTTTCATATCGGCTTAGACAACAAAAGCCCCGCTTTGCGGGGCTTTTAGAGCCCTCTGACGGACTCGAACCGTCGACCCCCTCCTTACCATGGAGGCTTCGAGCTGCAGCGATGCGGCGCAGGAAAGCGCTTGGTAGTGCGCTTTCCCTGCAAATTGGCTCGTTTCTCTCCTCCTTACTCCCTTCCTTTGAAGGACCCTGAGCATCCCCGGAAATCCTCGAACCTGTCCCCAAAACCTGTCCCCAGCGGAGCCCGTGCTCGCGGGACCGCGATGGCGATGAGCGAGTGTCGCTTGGGTACGGATTCGGGCGTCCGTCGCGTGTTCTGGCTGGTGCCGCATCAAGGAGCGAGGCTAGCGCCGCGCGCGGATGGCGTCGGGCGAAGCCGAGGACGCCAGCGGTGGTGGGCGCGCGCAGAAGCTGTCGAGTTGCCAGGTCGAGGTCGCCGGCTTGTTGCGTCGGCCGCTCCGGCACCACCGGCTCAGATTTCCGCCCGCGCCTTGCCCGGAATCCGCCAACGTCGTTGCGCGACCGACCTCCCCTCCTCCCGTCATGCCTTCGCGGTCACGTAGCGCCACTCGGTCTCGATCCGGTAGCCGCCGGGGGCGGTGCGGAATGATGCACACGCTTCGAGCAGCGCTTGGCGAACCGCGTCCTCGCTCGAGGTCCTGATCGCGAGCGTCGCCGGTCCGGAGGCGAGGTTCGCGCGCAGCAGCGACGTTTCATCCCGGTACTCGAAGGGCGCCTCGATGTAGCCGTCGTTGGCCGGCTCCAGGCCGGCTTGCGTCACGAGCGCCTCGAGCGCGCCTTGCTCGGAGAGCGCGAACGGGCCCGGACCGTCCGGGGGTGCGGGCGGCAGCAAGGGCCGCAGCGCGCTCAGAATCGCCACCAGTTCCGTCCTGTCCTGCCGTCCCCAGACGAGGACGAAGACCGGCGCGCCCGGCTTCGCGACCCGCTTTGCCTCGGCGAGCGCGGCGACCGGGTCGGCGGCGTACTGGAATGAGTTGAAGCCAGTGACGATGTCGAAGGCGTCGTCCGCGAAGGGCAGAAACTGGATATCGCCGACGCGGAAGTCGCCGTCCGGCACGCGCTGCTTTGCGATCTTGACGAGCGGTCCGGCGGCGTCGATTCCAGTGACGCGCGCGCCCGCGTCGGCCGCGAGCCGGCAGAAGAAGCCGGATCCGCAACCGACATCGAGGACGGCCGTGCCTTCCCCGATCTCAAGGCTGCGGAGGGCGTGCTCGTAGAGCGGCTGGCTTTGCGGCTCCTGTTCGTCCGCGAAGTCGCGCGCCCGCGCGCCCCAGAGTTCCCCCTGGATCGCGGCCGTGCCCGCTGTCGTCGTCGTGCTCATAGTCGACCTCCTTAGTTGGCTTGCCAACGAGAAGGATCGACGGCGACAGAGGCGGCGGCTTCGGCCGTTCGGGCCAACTTCAGAATGGCCCGGTTGGGCCAGACGGTTCAAGGCGTCTACTTGGTCAGCCCGTGCTTCGCGGCGTACGCGGCCGCCGCCGCGCGCGAGGAGACGCGGAGCTTGAAGAGGATGTTCGCTACATGCCGGTGGACCGTGTGCTCGCTCAGGGTGAGACGCGCCGCGATCTGCTTGTTGCTCAACCCTTCGGCGACGAGCCGCAGGATCTCCGACTCGCGCGCGCTCAGAACGCTGGGCGCCTCGGTCGGGACGGCCGTCACGAGCGCGGCCGCGCGCCGCGCCTCGGCCGAGGCCCCGAGCGTCCCTAACCGCTCTCGGGCGAACTCGAGCTCGCGTCGGGCGACGTCGTGTCGTCCGAGCGTGCGCAGCGTGTGCGCGAGCGCGACCCGTGCGCGCGCGGCTTCGAACGGGAGCCCCGCGTGCGCGAGCAGCTGGACCGCGTCCTCGAAGGCCTCGCGCGCCTCGTCAGCGCTGCCGGCAGCGGCGAGCGCGTGTCCCTCGGCGTGGCGCGCCGCCCCGAGCAGCGGATCCGTCCCGGCGGCGTCCGCGATCGCGCGCAGCTCGCGCGCCGCTTCTGCGGCCCCGTCCGCTCGGCCGGCCGCGGCCCGCGCCTCGGCGAGGAGCTCGAGGCCGGCCGCCCGCTCGGTCTTCGCGGTCCCGATCGACCGCAGGTAGCGGGCTGCGCCTTCGGCCGCCGAGACGGCGTCGCCGACGTCGAGAGCGAGCGCCGCCTGGGAGAGAAGCGCGATCGGCAGGTGTTCGATCTGTGCGATCATCCCCCGTGCCTCCTCCGTACGGCCCTGGCGCCGACGCAGCTCCGCGAGCCGTGCCAGCGCGTCGTTGCCTTCTCCCGGACGGACGGCCAGGGTGGCCGCAGCTTCGCTCAGCACCACCTCGGCTGCGGGCCACTCGCCGCGCAGCATGAGGACCGTCCCGTAGTGGGCGCGGCAGACGGCGCGCAGCGCACGGATGTTCCAGCCCTCGGCCATACGAGCCAGACGCTCACACCACTGGCCGGCACGCTCGAAGTCGCGCACGCGCTCGCAGGCGAAGATCAGGTAGCAGCAGGAGAAGCCGATCGCGATCGGATCACGCATCTCGCCGGAAGTCGCGGCCGCGGTCGCCTCGTCGAGGCGGGCCATGCCCTCCGCGATCTCGCCCTGACTGACGCGCGCCAGGCCGTCGAGCGCGATCGCGGTCATCTCCAGGTCGACGTCACTCAGCTCGCGGCCGAGTGCCTCCGCCTCCGCGCAGCGCTCGCGCGCAAGCGCAAGATCATCTGGCAGCGCGAACGACGCTTCGCGCAACGCAAGCCAGCCCCGTTCCCGCTTCGGGCCGCAACCCTCGAGCAGCCGGCGAGCCCGCGCCAGCCACCCGTCGCCGACGGCCCGCTCACCGCGGACGGAGCGATAGTCCCAGGCGAGCGCGATCGCGACGCGCGCGGCATCGACGGCACGGCCGGCCGCCCGATAGCTCGCATACGCGCGTTCACGGGCGTTGAGCGCCAGCTCCGCCTCATCGAGGAAGAAGGCAGCCGCCGCCAGACCCTCCAGCGCCTCCGGCGACTCCGTGCGCTCGAGCGCCTCCGAGAAGAGCGTTCTCGCCGTATTCCAGTCGGCATTGCTCAACGCCTCGTTTGCACGGGCGACCAGCTCCTCCGGCGTCGTCACGGCATCCGCCATTTCCAGCCCGAAGTTTGATCGAATCCAGCCGGTAACGGCATCCACGAGCGATGCGCGGCGGACTCCGCCGGCGACCAAGGTCCGCGGATCTCGACTGGCCCGAAGCAGACTTGTGTGCCTCCGTAACTGCCGGATAACGGACTGCTGTCGAGGAAGGAACCGCTGGGGAGGGGATCCTGTGCTCTTTGGGATAGTGGCTGGTCGCCGGGGCAATTGGTGGTGGCGATTCCGACAGCACACCGGGGAGTCTCGCGTCTGACTCGTTGTCAAGTTGGGCATCGGCAACATCTCTGCGCCACCTGACAGAGTCCCCAACACCTGTCCCCAGCGACCAACGGTCAGTCGGACGCCGGCGAGCCGTGTGCTGATTCCGCTTGTTCAAGCCGTTCTATAGGGCTCATCGCCGGCTACTCGACCTGCGACCACCTCCTTGAAAGGGAGGTGCTCCCTTGTACCAATCTAGACAACAAAAATCCCCGTTTTGCGGGGACTTTAGAGCCCTCTGACGGACTCGAACCGTCTACCCCCTCCTTACCATGGAGGTGCTCTACCGACTGAGCTAAGAGGGCGGGAGGCGAAGGGTAGCGCGTTCGCCCTTTGTGCCCCGCCCCTCCTCCCGAACGTCTCGCGCCTCCTCGACGAGGCGGCACATGAGCGCGACTGCGTCGCCGTCGGTCAGGCGCTGTTCCTGCGTCAGCGAGCGCCACGTCGGGAACGCGAGCGCGTGGCCGATTGCCGCGCGCGTGCGCCGGGCCGCGCCGCCACGGAGGCCGCGGCCCGCGATCAGGACGTCCCCGGCCCGGCGGAGATAGTCGTG
>DASVFS010000002.1:0-12579 GCA_036379915.1 Conexibacter sp.
ATGGCCGACACCGCGGGGGCGCGGCGCCTCGCGCGCGAGACGCTCGCGTTTGCGACCGCGCTCGCCGGCTGAGCGGCGAGGTCGGGCCGACGTCCGACGGGGCCGCGCGCCCGACGACCCGCAGCGGATACCCTCCGGCGCCGATGCAGACCGTCGCCATCCTGCCGGTGAAGCGCTTCGCGAGCGCGAAGCGGCGCCTCGAGGGCGCGCTCGCCAGCGGCGCCCGGCGCGCGCTCGCGGAGGCGATGTTCGCCGACGTGCTGACCGCCCTGCGGCGCGTCGACGCGATCGACGAGGTCCTCGTCGTGAGCGCCGACCCGGGCGCGCAGCGGATCGCCGAGGGCTACGGCGCGCGCGCGCTCGACGACCCCGCCGAGAGCGGACAGGACCAGGCGGTCGTGCGCGGCGCGGGCGTCGCGCGCGAGCTCGGCGCCGCCCAGGTGCTGTGCCTCGCCGGCGACTGCCCGCTGATCGACCCGGTCGAGCTCGACACGCTGCTGGGCAAGCCGCGCACGGCGGAGCGCTTCGCCGTGATCGTCCCCGACCGCCACGGCACCGGCACGAACGGCCTGCTGCTGTCGCCGCCCGACGTGCTGGAGCCGCGCTACGGCCCCGGCAGCTTCGCGCGCCATCTCGAGCTGGCACAGGCCGGCGGCGTGCCGGCCGAGATCGCGGAGATCGCCTCGATCGGGCTCGACGTCGACACCCCCGACGATCTGACCGCCCTCCAGGAGCGGCTGGCGGCGCGCCGCGGCGGCGCCGCGCACACGCGCGGGATGCTCCACCAGTTGCAGCGCACGAGCACCACCGGCCGCTGAGCGTCGTGCCGCGCCGCCCCGCACCGCGATGCTGATCGCCCGCGCACTCGACGGCCTGCCCGAGATCGCGGCCGGCGCCGACCTCGGCGCGCTGATCGCGGCCGCGCTCGCACCGGACGCGCCGCTGCGCGACGGCGACGTCGTCGTGGTCGCGCACAAGGCGATCTCGAAGGCGGAGGGGCGCGTGCGCCGGCTCGCCGAGGTCGAGCCGGGCGAGCGCGCCCGCGCGCTCGCGGCCGCGCACGACAAGGACCCGCGCCACGTGCAGGTCGTGCTCGACGAGACGGCCGAGCTGCTGCGGGCCGAGCGGGGCGTGCTGGTGTGCGTCACGCACCACGGCTTCGTCTGCGCGAACGCGGGCGTCGACGCCTCGAACGCGGCGGATCCGGACACGCTGATCCTGCTGCCGGTCGACCCCGACGCCTCGGCGCGCACGCTGCGCGCGCGGCTGCGGGAGCTGACGGGCGCGGCGCCGGCCGTCGTGATCACCGACTCCTTCGGGCGCGCGTGGCGGCACGGCCAGACCGACGTGGCGATCGGCGCGGCCGGGATCGCCCCGTTGGAGGACTGGCGCGGCCGTGCGGACTCCGTCGGCCGCGAGCTGCGCGCGACGTGGATCGCCGTCGCCGACCAGCTCGCGGCGGTCGCCGATCTCTCGCGCGGCAAGGACTCGCGCCAGCCGGTCGTGGTCGTCTCCGGCCTCGACCGCCACGTCCTCCCGGCCGGCGACGACGGCCCCGGCGCCGCCGCGCTGCTGCGCCCGGCGTCCGAGGACCTGTTCCGCTGACGACCGGCGCGTACGCACGGCGGCGCCCGGTACGGTCGCCCCGATGCAGCCCGAGGACGCACGCTTCCCCGCCGTCGACCAGGCCGCCGGGCACTACGAGAGCTTCTACCTGAAGTGCGGCGACGCGGCGAGCCGGCGCGCGCTGTGGCTGCGCTACACGGTCCACAAGTCCCCGGGCGCGGCGCCGATCGGGTCGCTGTGGGCGACGCTGTTCGACGAGCAGGGACCGCACGCGGCGAAGCTGTCGCCGCCGCCCGAACAGCTGCGCGGCGGCGGCGGCGACTGGGTGCGGATCGGGGACGCGCGCATCGGTCCGGACGGCTGCTCGGGCTCGATCCCCGACCTGGCCGCCTGGGAGCTGCGCTTCGAGGGCGGCGAGCAGCCGTTCCCCTACCTGCCGAGATCCTGGATGTACACGGCGAAGCTGCCGCGCACGAAGGCGCTGAGCCTGCGGCCGGCGCTCCGCGTGAGCGGCACCGTCACCGTGAGAGGGCGCACCGCGGAGCTCGACGGCTGGCCCGGCATGATCGGCCACAACTGGGGCGCCGAGCACGCCGAGCGCTGGATCTGGCTGCACGGGACGGGCTTCGCCGAGCAGGGCGCCGCGTGGCTCGACGCGACGATCGGCCGCATCACGATCGGCCGCTGGACGACGCCGTGGGTCGCGAACGGCTGCCTGTCGCTCGACGGCGTGCGCCACCGCCTCGGCGGGATCGGCAAGACGCGCGCGGTGAGGGTCGAGGAGCAGCCCGAGCGGGCGGCCTTCACGCTGCCCGGCGACGGGATCGTCGTGCGCGGCGAGGTGTCCGCCCCGCGCGCCGACGTCGTCGGCTGGGTCTACAGCGACCCGGTCGGGCCGCAGCACCACACCGCCCACTGCGCGATCGCCGACATGACGCTCACGCTCCTGCGCCCCGATCGCGAGCCGCTCACCCTGCACGTCAGGGGCGGCGCCACCTACGAGCTCGGGATGCGCGAGCACGACCACGGCATCCCGATCCAGCCCTTCTCGGACCCGTGAGGTGCAAGTTGTGTACCTCCGAGGTACACAACTTGCGCGTCAGGTCACGCGCGCTCTTCGGAGCGCAACTGATCCAAGCAGCCGCCCTTGTAGGTGAACGACCCACCCGCCCATCCACTCCAGCTCGACGCGATGTCCCTGCACGCCTGCGATCTCCGCACGCGCCGGCTCACTGTTCCGCCAGCGCCGTCCCCATCGCGTGGAAGCCGCCGTCGACGTGGACGATCTCGCCGCTGATCGCGCGCGACCAGTCGGACAGCAGGAAGCAGATCGTCCGCGCGACCGGGAGCGGGTCCGTGACGTCCCACCCCAACGGCGCCTGGCGGCCCCAGGCGTCCGCGAGTCGCTCGAAGCCGGGGATGCCGCCGGCGGCGACCGTCTGCAGCGGACCGGCGCTGACGAGGTTCACGCGGATCCCGTGCGGGCCGAGGTCGCGCGCGAGGTAGCGCGACGTGGACTCCAGCGCGGCCTTCGCGACGCCCATCCAGTCGTAGATCGGCCACGCGACGGTCGCGTCGAAGTCGAGCCCGACGATCGAGCCGCCGCGGTCCATCAGCGGCAGCAGCGCCGCGCCCAGCTGCTTGAGCGACACCGCACTCGTCTGGAACGCCGTCAGCGCGCTCTCGGGCGGCGTGTTGAGGAAGTTCCCGCCCAGCGCGTCCTCGGGCGCGAACGCGACCGCATGCAGCACGCCGTCGACCCCGCCCCACCACTGCCGCAGCTGGTCCACCAAGGGGCCGTAATGCGAGGGGTCGTTGACGTCGAGCTCGAGCACCTCCGGCGTTCTCGGCAGCTTCGCCGCCGCGCGCTCCGTCAGCCGTCTCGCGCGGCCGAAGCCGGTCAGCACGATCTCCGCGCCGCAGCGCTGCAGCTGCTCGGCCGTCGCGAACGCGATCGAGTCCTTCGTGATGACGCCCGTGACGAGGACGCGCTTGCCGGCGAGGTCCAGCGCGCTCACGCGATGAAGGCGCCCGCGCGCCGGTCGTCCATCGTCGTCAGCGCCGACGCGAGCCGCGCACGCGTCTGCACCGGCTCGATCACCTCGTCGACGAAGCCGGCCGCCGCCGCCACGTCGGCGCCGAGGTGCTCCTCGGCGTAGGCGGCCGCCAGGCGCGCTCGCTCGGCCGCCGGGTCCTCCGCCGCCGCCAGCTCGCGCCGGTGGATGATCCCGACGGCGGGCTGCGCGCCCATCACGCCGATCTCCGCCTGCGGCCAGGCGAACACGAGGTCCGCGCCGAGGTCCTTCGAGTTCATCGTGATGAAGGCGCCGCCGTAGGCCTTGCGCAGCACGACCGTCACGCGCGGCACCGTCGCCGCCGCGAACGCGCGCACGAGGCAGGCGCCGAAGCGGATCACGCCGGCCTGCTCCTGCCGCGTCCCCGGCATGAAGCCGGGCGTGTCCACGAGCACGACCAAGGGAATCCCGTACGCGTCGCACGTCTCCACGAATCTCGCGCCCTTCTGCGAGGACTCGGCGTCGAGCACGCCGCCGAGGTAGCGCGGCTGGTTCGCGATCACCCCGACCGAGCGCCCGTCGATGCGCGCGAACGCGGTCACGATCGAGCGCGCCCAGCGCGGCTGGATCTCCAGCAGCGAGCCGCCGTCGACGATCCCCGCGATCGCGTCGCGCACGTCGTAGACCTTGCGCGGGTCGTCCGGCACGGCCGCGCCCGGGTCGGGCATGGAAGGCTCGACCGTGAGCGTGCGCGGCAGCCCGGACTCGCGGTGCTGCGGGAGATACGACAGCAGGCGGCGCGACAGCAGCGCGGCGCCGCGGTCGTCCTCGACGACGAGGTCGCAGACGCCGTTGCGCTCGTGCACCTTGTGGCCGCCCAGCTCGGCCGCGCTCACGTCCTCGCCCATCACGTCCTTCACGACGCCGGGTCCGGTCAGGAACATCGCCGCCTGCTCCGTCATCACGACGAAGTCGGTCAGCGCCGGCGAGTAGCAGCCGCCGCCGGCGGAGAGGCCGCCGATGATCGAGATCTGCGGGACGATCCCGCTCAGCGCGACGTTGTGGCGGAAGATCCGCCCGTAGCCGCCGAGCGCCGCCGTCCCCTCCTGCATGCGCGCGCCGCCCGACTCGATGAAGCCGACGACCGGCACGCGCGAGCGGCCGGCGAGCGACAGCACGCGGTTGATCGTGTCCGCGTGCGCGGCGCCGAGCGAGCCGCCGAGGTAGGAGGCGTCCTGCGCGTAGCAGGCGACGGGGCGCCCGTCGACGCGGCCGATCCCGCCGACGACGCCGTCGCCCGCCCGGGCGCGCGCGCCGAGCTTCGGCGACAGCACGCCGGAGCGGATCGGCTCGAACGACCCGTGGTCGCACAGCAGCTCCAGCCGCTCGTGCGGGGTGAGGCGCTCCTGGGCGGTTTCAACCTCGGCTGTTGCACTCATGCGGAGACCCCTTCCAGGCAGAGAACGACGTTGTGTCCGCCGAACCCGAACGAGTTCGACAGCGCGATCGGCCGCTGCGCCTTCGGCTCGAACGGTCGGGCGGTGAGCGGGACGAAGTCGAGGTCGAGCTCCGGGTCCTGCTGCTCGAGCCCGAGCGTCGGCGGCAGCGTGCGCTCGCGCAGCGCCAACAGCGTCGCGATCGCCTCGACCGCGCCGGCCGCGCCGAGCAGGTGGCCGATCGACGACTTCAGCGACGACACCGGCGTCGCGCGCGCCGTCTCCTCGCCGAGCGCGAGCTTGATCGCGGTCGTCTCGGAGGCGTCGTTGAGCGGCGTCGAGGTGCCGTGCGCGTTGACGTAGTCGACCTGCTCGGCGGTCCGGTCCGCGTCGCGCAGCGCGATGCGGATCGCCTCGGCGGCGTGTCTGCCCTCGGGCTCGGGCGCGGTCAGGTGGAAGGCGTCGGAGGTGGAGCCGTAGCCGAGCACCTCGCCCAGCACGGTCGCACCGCGCGCCTCAGCCTTCTCGGCGTCCTCCAGCAGCACGATGCCGGCGCCCTCGCCCATCACGAAGCCGTCGCGGCGCACGTCGAACGGCCGCGAGATCCCGCTCGGCGAGAGCGCGCCCGCCGCCACGAACGACGCGCGAGCGAGCGGCGTCAGCGTCGCCTCGCCGCCGCCCGTGAGGACCGCGTCGGCGTCGCCGTACTGGATCATCCGCGTCGCCACGCCGATCGCGTGCGAGCCGGCGGCGCACGCCGACGCGACGCTGAACGACTGGCCGCGCAGGCCGTAGCGCATCGACAGCGTGCCGGCGCCCGCGTTCGGCATGAACAGCGGGACCGACAGCGGCGAGACGGCTCTCGGCCCCTCGTCGCGCAGCAGGTCGTGCTGCGCCTCGAGCGAGCCGAGGCCGCCGATCCCGGTCGCCAGCACGCACGAGATGCGCTCGGCCGCGTATGGCAGCTCGTCGCTCCAGCCGGCCGCGGCGAGCGCCTCGTCGCCGGCCGTCATCGCGAAGTGCGCGAAGCGGTCGGCGCGGCGGATCTCCTTCTTCGACAGGTGGTCGGTGGCGACGAAGTCGCGGCAGGCGCCCTCGCCGTCGGCGATGCCGCTCTCGCCCGCGATCCAGCGGCGCAGCAGCACGTCGGCGCCGACCCCCAGCGGGGTGACGGCGCCGACGCCCGTGATGACCACGCGTCTGCGCGTCATCAGGCGGCCCGCGCCACCACGAGCTCGATCGCGTCGCCGACCGTCTTGAGGTTCTTCATGTCGTCGCCCTTGAGCTCGACGCCGTAGTCGTCCTCGACGATCTGCGCCAGCTCGACGAGGTCGAGCGAGTCGATGTCGAGCTCCTCGAACGTCGCCTCGCGGGTGACCTGCTCGATGTCGGGGCCGAACGATGCGAGCGCCTCGACGATGCGCGCCTCGACGGCCTCAGGGGTTGCGGTGGATGCCATGGGGTTGGGCTCCTTGGTGGGGTTTGGCGGTTCTAGGCGGCCATGCCGCCGTCGACGGTCAGGACGGCTCCGGTCACGTAGGACGCGGAGTCGGAGGCGAGGAAGCGCACGCAGGCGGCCACCTCGTCCGGCGTGCCCGCGCGCCGCGCCGGCACGTGCGAGAGCAGGTCGCCGTTCAGGTCGGCGGTCATGTCGGTCTCGATCAGCCCGGGCGCGACCGCGTTGACGGTCACGCCGCGGCGCGCGACCTCAGCCGCGACGGTCTTCGTCATCGCGATCAGGCCGGCCTTCGAAGCGGCGTAGTTGGACTGGCCCGGGTTCGCGCGCAGGCCGACGACCGAGGCGATGTTGACGATCCGCCCGAAGCGGGTCGTGAGCATCGGCCGGATGGCGCGGCGCGTGGCGCGGAACGCGGCGGTCAGGTTCGTGTCGAGCACGATGTCCCAGTCGCTGTCGCAGATCTGCGGCGCGAGTCCGTCCGCGCGCACGCCGGCGTTGTTGACGAGCACGAGCACCGGCCCGAACGCCTCCTCGAGCGCGCTGAAGTGCGCGTCGATCCGCTCGCGGTCGATCACGTCGCCGCCGAGCGCGAGCGCGCGCCCGCCGGCCGCCTCGATCTCCGCGACGACGACCTTGGCGGCGTCGGCGGAGCTGTTGTAGCCGACGCCGACGGCCCAGCCGTCGCGCGCCAGCCCGCGCGCGATCGCGGCGCCGATGCCGCGCGACGCGCCCGTCACGAACGCGCAGCCTTCGCGCTGCGCGATGTCCTCACCCATCTCCTCGTCCCCATTCGATCAGCGCGCCGCCCCACGTGAAGCCCCCGCCGAAGGCGGCCAGCAGCACGCGCGCGCCCTCGTGCAGGCGCCCCTCGGCGCGCGCCGCGTCGAGCGCGTACGGCACCGAGGCGGCCGACATGTTGCCGATCCGCTCGATGCAGTCGACGACGCGCGCCTCGTCGAGCTCGAGCCGCTCGCCGACGGATCTGACGATCCGCGCGTTCGCCTGGTGGTAGACGAACAGGTCGACGTCGGCGAGCGCCAGCCCGGCGGCCGCGACGACCTCCTGCGTGACCTCGGCCATGCGGTTGACGGCGTGCTTGAAGGTCGCGTGCCCGTCCATCTCGATGCGCGCGCCGTCGGTGCGCGCCAGGTAGAGGAACTCGGGCGACTCGGCGTCGTGGCGCAACAGGACGGGGCCGATCCGCCCCGCGCCGGCCGTCGGCGCCAGCACGACCGCGCCCGCGCCGTCGGCGAACAGCATCGCCGTCTGCTTCGAGTCGGGGTCGTTGATGCGGCTGACGAAGTCGGCGCCGACGACGAGCACGCGCTGCGCGCGACCGGCCTCGACCTGCGCGGCCCCGACCGACAGCGCGGTCAGGAAGCCGGTGCAGGCGGCGTTGACCTCGATCGTCCCCGCGCCGCGCGCGCCCAGCTCGTGCGCGAGCGCCGCGGCCGCGTTCGGCATGCGGTCGTCGCCCGTGAGCGTGCCGACGACGACGAGGTCCAGCTCGGCGGCGTCGACGCCCGCGCGCGCCAGCGCGTCGCGGCTCGCCGCGGCGGAGACGGCCGTCAGCGACTCGTCCGCCTCGGCGACGCGGCGCTCGCGGATGCCGGTGCGCGTGTAGATCCACTCGTCCGTCTTGCCGATCCGCGCGGCGACCTCGTCGTTGGAGACGGGGCGCCGCGGCAGGCTCGCGCCGACCGACAGGACGGCGGCGCCCCGCACGGCCCGCGTCGCGGGGCCGCCGGGCCGCTCGACCGCCGGCGCCTCGTCAAGCACGCGCTTCCTCCAGCAGCTGCTCGGCGGCGAGCGCCTCGGCGCTCGGCAGCGTGCGCTTCACGAGGCCGGTGAGGACGCTGCCCGGGCCGGTCTCGACGAAGCGCTCGACCCCCTGCGACCGCAGCGCGATCAGCGTCTCGCGCCAGCGCACCGGCATCGTCAGCGCGTCGGCCAGGCGTGCGCGCACGTCGTCGAAGGGCCGCGTCGTGATCGAGCTGATCGCCGTCACGCGCGGTTCCGCGAAGTCGATCGCGGCGAGCGCGGCCTCCAGCGCGGGTCGCGCGCCCGCCATCGCCGGCGAGTGGAACGCGCCCGTGACCGGCAGCGGCACCGCGCGCAGGCCGTGCTCGCGCGCCGCCTCGATCGCGGCCTCGAAGCCGGCCTTCGCACCCGACAGGACGACCTGGTTGGGGGCGTTGTCGTTCGCGACCGTGAGGCCGGTGGCGTCGGCGACCGCGGCGGCGTGCTCGGCCGCGCCCTTGCCGAGCAGCGCGAGCATCGAGCCGTCGCCGGCGCGCTCGCCCGACTCCTGCATCAGCCGGCCGCGCACGGCGACGAGCCGCAGCCCGTCCTGCGCGCTCAGCGCACCCGCCGCGACGAGCGCGGCGACCTCGCCGAGCGAGTGGCCCGCGTGCGCGACGGCGGTGACGCCGGCGTCGCGCAGCCGCTCGAAGCCGACGAGGCTCGCGCAGTAGATCGCCGGCTGCGCATAGCGCGTGCCGTCGTCGACGCGCGCGAACGGGTCGTCGCCGACGACCTCGCAGGCGAGCGCGAGCAGGTCCGGACGCGCCGCCGCGACCTCGTCGCGCATCTCGGCGGTCTGACTTCCCTGGCCCGGGAAGAGGAGTGCGGTGGCGGATTCCGGCACCGCGGCCATCTTTCGCCGCCGCCGGCAGCTCCACTACCTATGGAAACGAGGTCTCCCCCCGCTTGGGGGGCGTCTTCAGCCCAGCAGCCCGATGCGCTGCGCCCGCTGCACGGCCTCGGCGCGGTTGCGCGCCTTGAGCTTGCGGTAGAGCGCGCTCGTGTGCTCCTTGACCGTGTGCGGCGAGAGGTAGAGCTCGGCGGCGATCTCGCGGTTCGTCGAGCCGGTGGCGATCAGCGCCAGCACCTCCTGCTCGCGCTGCGAGAGCAGCGTCGACGGCTGGTCGGACTGTGGCGGGAACATCGTCATCCCGAGCCCGACCATCCGCACCGCCATCGCGACGTCGTGCGCGCCCCAGTCCTTCGAGACGAAGCCGGACGCGCCGGCCGCCTTCGCCGTCTGCGGCGAGAGTCTGCCGGCACCGGAGATCAGCAGCACGCGCGTCTCGGGCGACTGCGCGCGGATCGTCTCGCACAGGTCGGCGCCGGACTCGGCGCCCAGGAACAGGTCGACGAGCGCGACGTGCGGGCGGTAGCGGTTCGTCAGCTCCAGCGCCTCTCTGACGTTGCGCGCCGCGAGGCAGCGCTCGACCCACGACTGCTCGCCGAGCAGCTGACGGAAGCCCCAGTGGACGACGTCGTGGTCGTCGACCACGAGCACGCGCAGGCGGCGCTCGTCGTTCATGCGAGCGCCTTCCCGCCGGCGTCGCCCGCAACGGGCACGACGAGCCGCACACGCCACGCCGGTCCACCGGCCGCGCCCGTCTTGTCGACGCCGAACTCGACGAAGCCGCCGTGCTGGAGCGCCTCGAACGCCGCCAGCCGCAGCCCCATGCCGGACCCGACCGCCGCGTCGCGCTCGGCGCGCACGCCGTCGTTGCGGACCTCCAACGAGAAGGTGTCGCCGTCGTGCCCCACGACCACGTCCACCCGCACCGGATCCGCATGCTTGGCGGCGTTGCGCAGCGCCTCCCCGAGGACAGACTGCGCTACGCCCTCCAGCCGCGGCGGCACCTCCACCCCGTCCGGCCACTCCAGCTCGACCGGCAGGCCGGTCTGCCGCGCGAGCCGCGCGATCTCGGCGCGCAGCGTCGTGCCGGTCTCGTGCGCGACCGGCGCGAGCGGGCGCTCGAGCGCCGAGCGCAGGTCGGCGAGCGCCTCCAGCATCTCGGTGCGGCAGCGCTCGCGCGCCTCGTTCGTGAGCGGCTGCTGGGCGCTCAGCACGAGCGAGACGCCGAACAGCCGCTGCATCACGCGCTCGTGGATCTCGCGCGCCAGGTCGATCCGCTCGCCGAGGCGGCGCGTGCGCTCCTGCTGGCGCGTCGCGCGGCGAGCCGTCGCGGCGAGCGCGGCGGTCTTGCCGAGCGTCCACATCAGGTGCCGCTCCCCGTCGGCGAGATCGAAGTCGCCGCCGCCGCGGTCGGCGGCGATGATCCCGTACTGGTGGCCGGCGGCCGCGAGCGGCGTGCAGACGAGCGACGTGAGCCCGAGCAGCGCCGCGTAGTCGCGCGGGACCTGCTGCTCGATCTCGCCGGAGTGCACGACGATCACGCGGTCCTCGATCAGCGCGCGCTGCGCGATCGGCGCCTGGTCGAGCGTCGGCCGCAGCGCCGCCAGGCGCGTGTACGAGATGCCGTGCGAGCCGACCGCGCGCACGCGCTGGCGGCCGACGTCGTAGAGGAAGATCGCCGCCCGCCGCATCGTCGTGAGACGGCAGATCGCCTCGCAGATGCGGTGGTAGAACTCGCTGGAGGTCGTGTCGCTCTCGATCTCCGACAGGAGGTCGACGAACACCTCGAGCGGCTCGACCCCCGCGAACAGGCTCGTCTCCCGTGCCGGAGACGCCGTTTTCGCGGTGCTCACAAGCACCGATCGTACGCCCCGATCGCCGTCGGCGCCGGGACGCGCACCGCGCCCAACCCCCCGGTTGGGGGGTGCTTCTACGCCGCCGCCGCGGTGAGCGGGTGCTCGGCGCGAACGTCGTAGAGCGTCGTGCGCTCCGCGGCCGATCGCCCGGCGGCGTGGGCGGCGGCGATCAGCTGCGGCGGGTCGAGCTTGACGCCGTGGTAGCTGCCGGCGAGGCGGCTGATCGACTCCTCCATGAGCGTGCCGCCGAGGTCGTTGACGCCCCAGCGCAGCGACTCCGTGGCGGTCTCGAGCCCCAGCTTGACCCAGCTCGCCTGCACGTTGCGGATCGCGCGGCCGAGCGCGAGGCGGAAGACGGCGGTGTGCTTGAGGCTCTCCTCGCGGCTGATCTCCTCGACCCCGTGCGTGCGTCCGAGCAGCGTGTGGAACGGGATGAAGGACAGCGGCACGAACTCGGTGATGCCGCCCGTGCGCTCCTGCAGCGTGCGGATCACGCGCATGTGCTCGGCCAGCTCCCACGGCTCCTCGACGTGGCCGAACATCACCGTGCTCGTCGAGCGCAGCCCGGCGGCGTGCGAGGCCTCGATCACCTCGACCCAGCGCGCGACCGGCAGCTTGTTCGGGCTGATCCGCTCGCGCACGCCGTCGTGCAGGACCTCGGCGGCGGTGCCCGGCGTCGAGCCCAGGCCGGCGTCGACCAGGCGCGCGAACACCTCGCTCAACGGCAGGCCGCTGACGTCCTGCATGTGCGCGATCTCCATCGGCGAGTAGGCGTGCAGGTGCAGCTGCGGCGCGACCCGCTTCGCGAGCCGCAGCCAACCGAGGTAGTCCTCGAACGTCCAGTCGGGATGGATCCCCGACTGGATGCACAGCTCCGTCGCCCCGTACGCGACCGCCTCCTGCACACGCCGCGTGAACTCCGCCTCGTCGTGCTCGTAGGCGTCGGGCGAGCGCTTGCCCTGCCCGAAGCCGCAGAAGGCGCAGCCGACCGTGCAGACGTTGCTGACGTTGATGTTGCGGTTGACGACGAACGTGACCGTCTCCCCCGCCAGCTCGGCGCGCAGCTCGTCAGCCGCAGCGCGGATCTGCTCGACCGCCTCCGGGCGGGTCTCGGCGAACAGGGCGGTCAGCTCCTCCTGCGACAGCCGGCCGCCGCCGCGCGCCTTCTCCAGCGCCGGACCGACCAGTTCGGAGCGGATCGCGAACGGCGGCTCCTGACGCCCGCTGCCGCGGCGCGGGATGAAGCTCCAATAGCGCGCCTTGACGACGTCGAGCACGCCCTGGGCCATCCACTCGTCGTCGATGTGGTGCGGATAAACGCACAGCCGCTCCGTCAGCGCGACGCCGTCCCGCGCGAGCCGCTTGCGCACCTGATGCGGGCTCGGAAACGGGTGCTCGGGCGAGATGTGGTCGCCGTTCTGCGACAGGCCGCCGAGGTCCGTCGCGCCGGCCGCGACCAGCTCCGGCCACCAGTCGGCGAGGTTCGGCGGCACCTGCACGCCGACGTCGTGCATCAGCTCGCGCGCGACCGCGATCAGCCGCCGCATCCCGTCGAGATCGATCGGCCCAGCGCCGCCCTCGGCCCACGCCGGCG
>DASVFS010000003.1:0-3427 GCA_036379915.1 Conexibacter sp.
AGTGGTGGCGCGGCTCGAGCTTCGCCGCCTTCGTGGCGGTGAAGCGCTGCGTGCCGAACGCGGTCACGACGCGCACGCGCAGGCGGCCGCCGTGGTCGGCGCTCGCGGAGCGTGCGGCGCGCAGCATCCGCAGCCGGACGACCTTCGAGCGACCGGGGGCGATGCGGACGCGCTTGCCGTTCGCCGCCTTGCGGCCGGCCAGCTTGGCGGTGACCGTCGTCGCGCAGGTCACCGGGGCGCTGCGCGGGCAGGCGATGCGGATGCCGACGCGCGTGCGGGCGCGGTTGACGCGGATCCGCTTGACGACCGCGCGGTCGCGCTTGGTCGCTCTGCGTGTGCCGGCCGTGGTCGTCGCGCCGCCGCTGCCCGCCGGTGCGACGAACGTCCCGATCCGCTGGATCGTCGTGCGCTCGCCGGCCGAGAGGCCCGGCGTCGAGGCGATCGTGTCGAGCGCGAAGCGCGCCTGCTCGGCGGTCAGCGGGTCGAGCGCGCCACTCGTCCCGCGCAGCGAGTCGGCGAGCCCGCTCAGCGCACCGGAGACCGTGTCGGGCAGCCCGTCCGTCGCGGCGGCCGAGTCGAGCAGATCGCTCACCGGCGCGAGCGCGGCGCCGGTCGGCTGCCCGCCGGCCTCGAGCTGGTGCAGCAGCGCGTCGAGCCGGTCGATCAGGCCCTGCGGCAGCGCGAGCGCGTCGACCGGCAGCGCGTCGGGCGTGCCGTCGCCGTCGAGGTCGGCGCCGGGCAGACCGGCGAGCGCGGCGCCCAGCGTCTCCGGTGGCGTCGCGGCGGCGTTCGCCTGCTCGGCGTGCGCCACGGGCGCGGCGAGCGCGGCGCATGCCAGCGCCGCCGTGAGGGTCCTGCATGGGTGACGTCGCATGGCAACCTCCCGCGGTCTCGGCGTCGTCTGTCTGGGTGTGCCGGGAGCACATCCCCGGTAGCACCGCGGCGCGCTCGCCGGATCGCGGCGATCATGCGCTTTTGCACAGCTTTCGCGCTCGGGCGCTGCGCCGCCGCGCACGAGCGCTCCGGTACGGTCGGCCAAATGTCCAGCACCCGCGACGACGCCGACGCGCTGCGCGGCCTCGAGGCCGTCCCGCTCGGCCTGCCGCGCGGACTGGAGCTGGAGTGGCTCGGCGTCTCCGGCTACCGGATCGCCTACGAAGGCGTCGCGCTGTTCGTCGACCCGTACGTCTCGCGCGTCCCGCTGCGCAGCCTGCTGCTGCGGCGCACGGCGCTGCCGGATCCCGCGCAGCTCGACCGCTGGGCAGGGGCCGGCGGCGACGACGTCGCCGGCGTGCTCGTCGGGCACACGCACTTCGACCACGCGGTCGACGCGCCGGCGATCGCGCAGCGCTTCCGCGCGCCCGCCTACGGCTCCTCCTCGTTGGTGACGTTGATGCAGCTGCACGGGCTCGGCGGGCTCGCCGTCGCGGTCGAGCCGTACCGCCGCTACGAGCTCGGCCCGTTCGTCGTCTCCTTCACCCCGTCGGCGCACTCGAAGCTGATCCTCGGCCGGCGCGTGCCGTTCGACGGAGAGCTGTGCTGCGACCACCTGCACGGCCTCTCGCCCGGCGCCTACCGCTGCGGGCAGGTGTGGGGGATCCGCATCGAGGTCGCGGGCATCAGCCTCTACCACCAGGGCAGCGCGAACCTGGTCGACGCGGCGCTGCGCGACGAGCCGGTCGACGTGTTCCTCGCGGGCGTCGCCGGGCGCGCCGTCACGCCCCGCTACTGGGCGCGCGTGCTGCCGCGCCTGGATCCGCGCGTCGTCGTGCCGACGCACTACGACGACTTCTTCAAGCCGCTCGGCGCGCGGCTCGGGTTCATTCGCAAGGTGCGGCTGGAGGACGTGCCCGAGGAGATCCACGCCGTCAGCCGGGACGCGACGGTCGCTGCGCTGCCGCGCACCGACGTCGGTGCCGAGCGGGCGCCCGTCACGTGAGCGAGCTGGCGCGGCGCTTCCAGCAGGCGCGCACGGACGAGCGCTTGGCGCTCCTGGAGGGCTTCCACGCGATCAAGCACGCGCTGCGCTTCGGGGCCGAGATCGAGCTGGTCGCCGCCGCGGACCCGGAGGCGCTCGAGCGGCTCGCGGCCGAGCTGGCGCCGGACCTCGCGGGGCGCTTCCGCGCGCTCGCCGGCGAGCCGGTCGCGCCGGAGCTGCTGGCGACGCTCGTGCCGCACGTCCCGTACACGCGAGCGGTCGCGATCGCGCGCCGGCCGCCGTTCGCGCGCGCATCGCTGCTGGCGGCGCGGGACGCGCCGATCGTGCTGCTGGAGGACCCGCGCGACCTCGGCAACGTCGGCGCGGTCGTGCGCGTGGCGGCCGGCGCGGGCGCCGCCGGCGTCGTCACGACCGGGCTCCACGACCCGTGGGACCCGGCCGCGCTGCGCGGCTCCGCCGGCCTGCACTTCGCGCTGCCGGTCGCGCGCGACGACGGCTTCGCGGACGTGCTCGCCGACCGGCCACTGCTCGCGCTCGACCCCGACGGCGAGCCGCTCGACCCGCGGCGGCTGCCGTCGGACGCGGTGCTCGCGTTCGGGACCGAGCGCCACGGCCTGTCGTCGGAACTGCTCACGCGCGCGGACGCGCGCCTGCGGCTGCCGATGCGACCGGGCGTCTCGAGCCTCAACCTCGCGACCGCCGTGTCCGCCGTGCTGTTCGCGTGGCGGCTCGGAGCCGGCGCCGAACGCTGAGCCGATTCCCAGCCCGCTCTCAGACGAGCGTGGTGCCATGGGCCGCGTCGTTTCCGAGTCACCCGACCCGAGGAGCACGAGACCGTGGAGAGCAGACGCAGGCGAACGATCGCGATCGGGGCCGCCGTGGCGCTGGCCGTCGCGGGCGGCGGCGCCGCCTACGCCGCCTCGAGCGACGACAACCCGCGCGACGCGCTGCTGAGAGACGCCGCGCAGCGACTGAACGTGACCCCCGGCGAGCTGAGATCGGCGCTCGAGGGCGCGTTCGGCGACCAGCTCGACGACGCCGTCAGAGCCGGCAGGCTCACGCAGGAGCAGGCCGACGCGATCAAGCAGCGGATCGCCAGATATGGCGTGCCGCTCGGCGGGCCCGGTGGCCCCGGCGACCACGGCCCTGGCTTTGGACCGGGCGGGCGGGGCGGGCCGTTCGGCGTCGGGCTCGACGCCGCCGCCGACTACCTCGGCCTCACGGAGACGCAGCTGTTCAGACAGCTGCGCAACGGCAGAACGCTCGCCCAGGTCGCCGGAGCCGAGGGCAAGTCGGTCGACGGGCTCGAGCGGGCGCTCGTCGACGCGGCCGAGAGCCGGCTCGACAGAGCGGTCGCCGACAGACGGCTGACCGACCAGCAGCGCGACCGCATCCTCAGAGACGTCCAGGAGCACGTGGACGAGCTCGTGAACGGCAGAGCGCCCGGCCCGTTCGGCCGGCACGACTTCCGCCACGACCGCGGGATGG
>DASVFS010000004.1:0-2912 GCA_036379915.1 Conexibacter sp.
GCGAACACCGCGACCAGGTCGGGGTCGTGCGCCTGGATGAGGTCGAGATGCTGGTAGACCGCGTCGGCGGTGCCCTTGTACTGCCCGGCGAGCGTGTTGGAGCGCGGCAGGAGCACCTTGATGGAGCCGGGGATGCAGGGCTTCCACACGGCGTTGACATGGGCGATGAGGGAAGCCGGCTTGTACTGCGCCAGCACGTAGATGGTCGAGATTTTCGAGTTCGCCAGGTTGCTCAGCACAAAATCGATGATGCGGAAGCCGTTGGCGAAATGGAGCGCCGGCTTCGCGTGCTCGGCGGTGAGCGGGAAGAGACGCGAGCCTTCGCCACCGGCGAGTACTAGAGCGACGATCTTCATGGGTGCCTTTCTTGTCGTGGGATTCCGCCGCAAGGATAGAGAGCGGTAGCAGTTCTCACTATCGGCGAGACTGGATTCCGCGCGTAGCAGCAACCTGACCGCGAGTAGTCGGCGCGCGACAGGAAATTCAAGTCGCGGCGATATCCCTGCTGCGCCGCGGTACCTAAGATGAGCCGCGTCCCCACGGGAGGTTCGGCGTGGCTTCTCGATTCGTAGCGAAGAAACCGGAAGCGAAGAAGCTCCTCGTCGCGCTGCTGGCGGCGATCGGCACGCTCGGCTGCGTCATCGCGAGCGGCCAGGCGCCGGCCTACGAGCCGATCGGCTCGTGCGCCCCCGAGATCCGCCTCGCGGTCGACGAAGTCGCGCCCGAGCCGCTCACGCCGGCGCAGCGGGCGCTGGTCGCGCACCTGTCGCGCCGCTACATGGTCCCGCGCGACGCCGTCGCGCCGATGGTGCGCGCGGCGCACGACGCGGCGCGCCAGGTGGGACTCGATCCGCTCCTGCTGCTCGCCGTCGTGGCGGTGGAATCGAGCTTCAACCCGACCGCGCAGAGCGTCGTCGGCGCGAAGGGCCTGATGCAGATCATCCCCAAGTTCCACCGCGCGAGGCTCGACGAATACGGCGGCGAGGAAGCGGTGTTCGACCCGGAAAGCAACATTTTGGTCGGCGCCCGGATCCTCCAGGAATACGTGCGCCGCACCGGCACGCTGGTCGCCGGCCTGCAGTTCTACAACGGCGCCTCCTGGGACGAGTCGGCCGCCTATTCGCGCAAGGTCCTCGCCGAGCGCGCCCGGCTCGCCCGTGTGCTGCGCGATGCGCTGCCGAAGCGCATCGTCGCGTCGGCGGAAACGGCCGGGGGCTAGCGTGCGCAGGCTTCTCGTGATCCTGGCGCTCTTCCTGCTGCCCTCGCTCGTCCTGGCGCAGAACGGCGTCACCGGCCAGGATGCGGCGGAGATCCGGGCCGTGATCCACCGCCAGATCGAGGCGTTCATGCGCGACGACGCCAAGGGCGCCTTCGCGCTCGCCGCGCCTTCGGTGCAGCGGACCTTCGGCACGCCGGAGAAATTCCTCGACGCGATCCGCGCCGCCTACCGGGCGGTGTACCGGCCGGCGGCCGTCGCTTTCCTCCCCATGCGCGTCGTCGACGACGAGGTCGTGCAGCCGCTGCGCGTCACCGACGCGTCGGGCCGGGTCTGGGTCGCCTACTATGCGATGCAGCGCCAGCGCGACGGCAGCTGGCGCGCGAGCGGCTGCTATCTCGCCTCGCCGGTCCGGACCTTTCCCGCGTAAGCTCGCCGGGTGGAAGCTCCCGCGCGCCCGCCCGTGGCGCCGCATGCCGTGCGTCGCGGCCGGCCTTATCCGCTGGGCGCGACGTGGGACGGCTCCGGCGTCAACTTCGCCCTGTACTCCTCGAGCGCCGAGCGCGTCGAGCTGTGCCTGTTCGAGCAGAAGGGCCGGCGCGAGCTGGAGCGGATTCCGCTCGCGGAGCGGTGCGACCTCGTGTGGCATTGCTACCTGCCGGAGGCACGCCCGGGCCAGCTCTATGCCTATAGGGTGCACGGCCCGGACGGCCCGCTGCACCGCTTCCAGCCGCAGCGCGCGCTGCTCGATCCGTATGCGCGCCTGATCGTCGGCTCGGTGTCCGCCGGCGCCGCGCGTTGCCAGGTGGTCGACTCCGCGTTCAGCTGGGACGACGATCGCGCGCCGCGCACGCCGTGGGAGGACTCGATCCTCTACGAGGCGCACGTCAAGGGGCTCACGCGCCTGCATCCGGAAGTGCCGCCGAGCCTGCGCGGCACCTACGCCGGCCTCGCGACGCAGCCGATGATCGAGCACTACCGGCGGCTCGGGGTGACGGCGATCGAGTTGCTGCCGATCCATACGTTCGTCGACGAGCGCCGGCTGCTGCATCACGGCCTGCGCAACTACTGGGGCTACAGCAGCATCGGCTACTTTGCGCCCGACCTGCGCTACAGCGCGACCGGCACGCTGGGCGAGTTCAAGACGATGGTGAAGACGCTCCACGCCGCGGGCCTCGAAGTGATCCTCGACGTCGTTTACAACCACACCGGAGAGGGCGACGAGAAGGGGCCGACGCTTTCCTTCCGCGGCATCGACAACGCCGCCTACTACCGGCTGAACGGCGACGGCTCGTGCGTCGACTGGACCGGCACCGGCAACACGCTCAACGTCGCGCATCCCGCGGTGGTGCGCCTCGTGCTCGACAGCCTGCGCTACTGGGTGACGGAAATGCACGTCGACGGCTTCCGCTTCGACCTCGCGGGCGTCCTCGGGCGCTCGCCGCACGGGCCGTTCGATCCGTCGGGCTCCTTCCTCACGGCGGTGCAGCAGGACCCGGTGCTCGCGCAGGTGAAGCTCATCGCCGAGCCCTGGGACCTCGGGGAGGGCGGCTACCAGCTCGGCGCCTTCCCGCCGGGCTGGTCGGAATGGAACGGCAAATATCGCGACGCCGTCCGCTCTTACTGGAAGGGCGACGGAGGGGTCATCGGCGAGCTCGCGTCCCGGTTGTCGGGGTCGAGCGATCTTTTCCAGGCC
>DASVFS010000005.1:0-5587 GCA_036379915.1 Conexibacter sp.
CTGCGCGGAGCCCCGGACGCCTTCCGCCCGTTGCAGGCCGGCGGCAGCGGCGCACCGGGGGCGCTGACGGCGACCACGCTCCACTCCCCCGCGCGCACGAGCTCCCGTTGCTGCGGCGCCGGTCGGAGGGTGACCACGGGCGGCGCCCCGGTCGCGGCGCTGCGCGGCGCGCGCACGAGCAGGCCGGGGCGGCGCATCGTCAGCGCCAGGTGGCCGAGGCCCGAGCGCAGCTCCCACGCGAGCGCCGACTGCGACGTGTGGTTCACCGCGACCCAGCCGCCGAGCGCGCAGCGGCGCAGCGCGTCGGCGCCGCCGGCGGCGGTGACGACGGCGCGCAGCTGCTCGTGCGAGCGCGCGACGGCGGTTCCTTCGCGGACTTGGTCGTCGAGCTCCGCGATCCGGACGGCGGCCGGGATGGCGAGCGCGACACCGGCGAGCAGCGCGAGCGCGCTCCAGGCGACGCGCCGACGGCTGGCGGCGCCGGGCGACGACACGCCGACGACGACCGCGCTGTCACCGCCGGACGGCGCCGCGCGCGCGCGCACGCGGGCGGCGAGCGCGGCGGCGCCGACGCCGGCGAGCACGCAGGCGCACGCGGCCGCCGGCATCGCGTACCGCGCGGGGCTCGCGTACCCGGCCGCCGCCATCGCCGCGAGCAGCGCGAGCCATGCGACGGCGCCGAGCGCAAGCGCCCGCACGGCGGCCGCACGCCGGTCCAGCGCGACGGCGGCGACCGCGAGCGCCCACGCCGGCGCGAGCACGAGCCCGAGGTCGCCGCGCAGCGCACTCCAGGCGGTCGTGCGCGTGCTCGGATTGCGCGCGGTGGTGCTCGCGGCCAGCGGATCGCCGGCGAGCGCCGGCACGCCGATCCACAGCAAGACGACGAGCCCCAGTCCCGCAGCCAAGGCCATGCGATGGCGAACGTCCGCCCCGCGCCACTGCCACGCCGCGTACAGCGTCAGGAACAGCAGCAGCTCCGGTCGGATCAGCGCCGCGGCGACGCCGAGCGCGAACGCGACCAGGCGGCGACCGGCGAGGTGCCGCTCGAACGCCCACAGCAGCGCGGCGAGCAGCAGCGGCTCCGACCCGCCGCGCCACGTGAGCGAGACGAGGTCGGCGAGCAGCAGCAGCGCAAGCGCCGCGACCACGCCGGCGAGCAGACCGCCGAGGCGGCGCGCCGCCGCGAACGCGCCGGCGAGCGCCAGCAGCAGCCCGGCGCGCGCGACGAGCAGCCACAGCGCCGGCGCCGCATCTCCCGCGAGCGCGAACGGCGTCGTGAACAGCACCGGCAGCGGCTTCCACGACGGCCCGCCCGCGAGTCCGAACGGCTCGCCGCCGGCGCCCGGCATCAGCTCCCGCCCCCACACGATCCACGCGAATGGGTCGTAGCTGGGGCTCGACGGCGCCAGCAGCGTCAGCGCCGCCAGCGCGAGGCAGACGGCGACGAGCGCCGCGGCCGCGAGCGGCGCCGGCGCGAGCCGGCGGCGGATCGCCCACGCGCCCGCCATCGCGCGCTCAGCCGGCGAGCTTCTCGAGCAGCTCGGCGTCGACGTCGAAGTTGGCGTGGACCGCGCTGACGTCGTCGTTGTCCTCGAGCGCGTCGAGCAGGCGCAGCAGGCTGCCGGCGTGCTGCTCGTCGAGCGACACGCGCGTCTTCGGGCGCTGCGTCACCTCGGCCGTGCCGATCTCGATGCCCGCCTGCTCGATCGCGGCGCGCACGGCCGCGAGGTCGGCCGGCTGCGCGAGCACCTCGAAGACGTCCTCGTCCTGCGCGATGTCCTCCGCGCCGGCGTCGATCGCGACGATCAGGTCGTCCTCGCTCCAGCGCTCCGCGTCGACGGTGACCACGCCGGTCTTGTCGAACAGGTACGCGACGGAGCCGGGCTCGCCGAGGCTGCCGCCGTGCTTGGAGAGGAGGTGACGGACGTCCGAGCCGGTGCGGTTGCGGTTGTCGGTCAGCGCCTCGATCAGCAGCGCGACGCCTCCGGGGCCATAGCCCTCGTAGAGGACCGTCTCGATCGCGTCGGCGTCGGCGCCCTCGCCGGTGCCCTTGGCGATCGCGCGCTCGATGTTGTCCTTCGGCATCGAGGCGTCCTTCGCCTTCTGGACTGCGTTCGCAAGCGCCGCGTTCGAGTCCGGGTCGCCGCCGCCCTCACGCGCGGCGACGGTGATCGCGCGCGCCAGCTTCGTGAAGGCCGCGCCGCGTCTGGCGTCGACGATCGCCTTCTTGTGCTTGATCCCCGCCCACTTGGAATGTCCTGCCATGACGCGGAGTCTAAATGGGCAGGCTCCATGACGACCCTCGACGAAGGCAGGTGACCCATGCGACGTGGATTCGTCCTTCCCGTGCTGCTCGCGATCGTGGCGCTCGCCGGCTGCGGCGGAGGCGGAGGCGGCGGGTCGACCACCGGCGGAAGCAGCACGCCGGCTCCGGCGGCGACCCCGACGACGAGCGGCGGTTCCGGCGGCGCCGTCGCGGTGACGATGAAGAACATCGCCTTCACGCCGAGAAGCGTGTCCGTGAAGGTCGGGCAGAAGGTCGAGTGGACCAACGATGACAGCGTCGACCACAACGTGATCGCGACCTCCGGCGCCAGCTTCAGATCGAACACCTTCGGACAGGGCGGCACGTTCTCGTACACCCCCACCAGAGCCGGGACGATCGACTACGTCTGCACGATCCATCCCGGCATGGACGGCACGATCGTCGTCACCAGATAGGCGAGCGCCGCGGCCGTCGCTTCAGGCGAGCGCCTGCGGATGCTCGCGATACCAGGCGAGCGTGCGACGCAGACCCTCGTCGAGGTCGACGCGCGGCTCCCAGCCGGTCAGCGCGCGCAGCTTCGCGGGGTCGACCCACTGGCGGTCGATCTCGCCGTCCGGGGTGCCGGTCCCGCGCACGTCGGGCTCGACGTCGGCGCCCGCGAGCGCGCAGATCCGCGCCACCACGTCGCGCACGGCGAACGGGCGGCCGCCGCCGGCGTTGAACGCCTCGCCTCTCGCGCCGTCGCGGTCGAGCGCGTCGGCCAGCAGCAGATACGCCGCGACCGCGTCCTCGACGTAGAGGAAGTCGCGCTCGGGCGAGCCGTCGGAGCGGATCACCGGGGCGCGACCGGCGAGCACGGCGCCGACCGCCTCCGGGATCAGGCGCGACCGGTTGAGGTCGCCGCCGCCGTAGAGGTTCGCGAAGCGCGTGACCGCGACCGGCAGCCCGAACGTGTGCCAGTAGGAGCGCGCGATCATGTCCGTCGCGGCCTTCGAGACGTCGTACGGGAAGCGCGGGTCGAGCGGCGTCTCCTCCGTGTACGGCAGCCTCGCGCTCGCCCCGTACGCCTTGTCCGACGCCGCCACGACGACGCGCTGCGCCCCGTGCAGCCGGCACGCCTCCAGCAGCGTCCACGTGCCGCGCATGTTCGACTCGAACGTGCTCAGCGGCGAGCGGTTGGCCGTGCCGACGATCGTCTGCGCCGCGAGATGGAAGACCGTGTCGATCTCCTGCTCGCCGAGCGCCCGCGCGACGAGCCCGTCGTCCACGAGGTCGCCATGGACGACATCGACCGCGTCCTCGACCCCCTCCAGCAGCAGCGCCGAGCGCGGCGCGCGGTCGCGCTGCAGCACGCTGACGCGGTCGCCGCGCGCGACCAACGCGCGCACGAGCCAGGAGCCGAGCAGCCCGTACGCGCCCGTCACGAAGACCGAGCGGCTCATGCGGGGATGCGCGCCTTCCACGGCGCGAGGCCCTGTTCCCACAGGTCGTTCAGCAGGATCGCGTCCTTGTACGTGTCCATGCAGTCCCAGAAGCCGTCGTGGCGGAAGGCGTGCAGCTGCCCAGCGGCCGCGAGCCGCTCGAGCGGCTCGCGCTCCAGCACGCTGTCCTGCGCCAGGTAGTCCGCGACGCCGGGCTCGAGCACGAGGAAGCCGCCGTTGACCCACTGCTCGGCGCGCGGCTTCTCGCGGAAGCCCTCGACGCGGCCGTCGGCGGCGATCTCGGCGACGCCGAACTGCAGCTCCGGCCGCACGACCGTGACGGTCGCCAGGCCGCCGTGCGCGCGGTGCGCCGCCAGCAGCGCGTGCAGGTCGATGTCCGCGACGCCGTCCGCGTACGTCAGGCAGAACGGCTGCGCGCCGACGTGTCGGGCGGCCGCGAGCGCGCGGCCGCCGGTGGGCGTGTCGAGGCCGGTGTCGAGGCACGTCACCTCGACGCCCGCCGGCCAGCCCGCGTCGGCCGCGAAGCGCGCGATCAGCTCGCCCTTGTAGCCGGTGCACAGCACGAAGCGGCGGAAGCCCTGCGCGAGGTAGAGCTGGATCACGTGCCAGACGATCGGCCGCCCGCCGATCTCGACGAGCGGCTTGGGGATCGACTGCGTGCGCTCCTGCAGCCGCGTCCCGCGCCCGCCGCAGAGGATGACGACCGGTGTCGCGCCGGGATCCATGGGCCGGCGATGTTACGTAGGATCCGCCGTCCAATGCCCCAGGTCTCCCCCGCCATCTTCAAGGCGTACGACATCCGCGGCATCGCGGGCGAGGACATCGACGGCGACGTCGCCGAGCTGATCGGGCGCGCGTTCGCGCACGTGCTCGCGCAGCTGTCCGGGAAGCCGATCGGCGAGCTGCGCGTCGGCGTCGGGCGCGACATGCGCCTGACCGCGCCGGAGCTGGCGGGTCGCTATCGCGACGGGCTCGTCGCCGAGGGCGTGCACGTGCTCGACGCCGGGATGGTCGGGACGGAGATGCTCTACTGGCTCGTCGGCTCGCGCGAGCTGGACGGCGGCCTGATGTGCACCGCCTCGCACAACCCGAAGGCGTACACGGGCGCGAAGCTCGTGCGCGAGGGCGCGCTCGCGCTGTCGGGCGACGAGGGCATCCAAGACATCCGCCGGCTGATCGAGGACGGCATCCCCACCTCGCCGGCCGCGGGCGGCGGCTCGGTCGAGCAGGTCGACCTGTACGCGCCGTTCCAGGAGATCGCGCTCGCGCTGATCGACACGAGCGCGATCAAGCCGCTGAAGGTCGTCGTCGACGGCGGCAACGGCATGGCCGGGCCGATGGTCGGCCCGCTGCTGGAGCGGCTCGGACTCGACCTCGTCACCGCCTACTGGACGCCGGACGGCGAGTTCCCCGACCACGAGCCGAACCCGCTGCTGCCGGAAAACCGCGCGTTCATCATGGACAAGGTCGTCGAGACGGGCGCGGACCTCGGGATCGCCTGGGACGGCGACGCCGACCGCTGCTTCTTCATCGACGACACGGGCGCGTTCGTCGACGGCGACTTCCTCACCGCCCTGCTCGCCGAGAGCCTGCTCGCGAAGCAGCCGCGCGCGACGATCCTCTACGACGTGCGCGCGAGCCGCGCCGTGCGCGACCGCGTCGAGGCGGCGGGCGGCACCGCGCTCGTGAACCGCGTCGGCCACGCCTTCTTCAAGAAGCGCATGCGCGAGACGGGCGCGACCTTCGGCGGCGAGGTGTCCGGCCACTACTACTTCCGCGAGTTCTACAACGCCGACTCCGGCTCGCTTCCGGCGCTCCTGATCCTGGAGCTGCTCTCCACCGAGGGCAAGTCCCTGGGCGAGCTGCTCCGCCCGCTCCG
>DASVFS010000006.1:0-16598 GCA_036379915.1 Conexibacter sp.
CCCCCCGCCCCCGGGGGGCTCAGCGGGGGATCAGCCCGTTCGGGTCGATCACGAACTTGCGCGCGGCGCCCGAGTCGAACTCGCCGTAGCCGCGCGGCGCGTCGTCGAGCGAGATCACGGTGGCGTTGACCGCCTTCGCGATCTGCACGCGATCGTTGAGGATCGCCTCCGCCAGGCCGCGGTGGTAGCGCATCACCGGGCACTGGCCGGTCGCGAACGACAGCGACTTGGCCCAGCCGAGGCCGATTCGCAGCGACAGCGAGCCGACCTTGGCGGCCTCGTCCACGGCGCCGGGGTCGCCGGTCACGTAGAGGCCGGGGATGCCGACCTTGCCGGCCGCGCGCGTCAGGTCCATCAGGCTGTTGAGGACCGTCGCCGGCGCCTCGCGGCCGGCCGCGCCGCCGTGGCCGTGCGCCTCGAAGCCGACGGCGTCGACCGCGCAGTCGACCTCGGGCACGCCGAGCAGCTGCTCGATCTGGTCCTTCGGCTCGCCCTGCGAGACGTCGATCGCCTCGCAGCCGAACGAGCGCGCCTGCGCGAGCCGCTCGGGGATCAGGTCGCCCACGATCACGACGGCGGCGCCGAGCAGCTGCGCCGACGCCGCGGCCGCGAGGCCGACCGGGCCGGCGCCCGCGACGTACACCGTGCTGCCGGGTCTCACACCCGCCGTCACGCAGCCGTGGTAGCCCGTCGGGAAGATGTCCGACAGCATCGTGAGGTCGAGGATCTTCTCCAGCGCGCGCTCGCGGTCGGCGAAGCGCAGCAGGTTCCAGTCCGCGTAGGGCACCGTCACGAACTGCGCCTGCCCGCCGACCCAGCCGCCCATGTCGACGTAGCCGTAGGCGGCGCCGGGGCGGTCGGGGTTCGTCGTCAGGCAGACGCCCGTGTCGCCCTCCTTGCACGTGCGGCAGCGACCGCACGCGATGTTGAAGGGCACCGAGCAGAGGTCGCCGACTCTGACGAACTCGACGCCGGGCCCGACCTCGATCACCTCGCCGGTGATCTCGTGCCCGAGGATCAGGCCCGCGGGCGCGGTCGTGCGCCCGCGCACCATGTGCTGGTCCGAGCCGCAGATGTTCGTCGAGACGATCCGCAGGATCGCCCCGTGCGGCAGCTTGCGGCCCACGTTGGCCGGGTGCACGCCCGGTCCGTCGCGCAGCTCGAGCGCCGGGAAGTCGATCTCGCGGACCTCGACCTTCCCCGGCGCGACGTACGCGACGCCCTTGTTCTCCGCCATGATCGCCCGCGCCTTCGCTAGAGCGCCGCGACGCCGGCTTCGGCGACCGCGTGGTCCTGCTCGACCGAGCCGCCGCTGACGCCGATCGCGCCGATCACCTCGCCGTCCGCGACGAGCGGGATGCCGCCGGCGAACACGATCAGGCGACCCTGGTTGCCGGCCTGGATCCCGAACAGCGGCTGGTTCGGCTGACACAGCGGCGCCAGGTCCTGCGTCGACATGTCGAACGCGCGCGCCGTGTAGGCCTTGCTCTGCGCGATGTCGATCGAGCCGAGCCAGGCGCCGTCCATGCGCGCGAACGCGGTCAGGTTGTTGCCGGCGTCGACGACGGCGACGTTCATCGGCACGCCGATCTCGGCGGCCTTCGCGCGCGCGGCGTCCACGACGGCCTGCGCCGCCTCCAACGTGATCGTCTGGGACATCAGGGATTCCTCCGTCGATGCGAACTGGATGAGCGCCGAGTGTTCCAGCGGCGGCGCGCCCCGTTCCGCGCGGAGCCCCGTTGCGCGGGGGTTGCGAGCTCAGCGCCCGGCGCGCGCCCGCCAGCTCGCCCGCACCGCCGGATCCACGGCGGACGCGTCGAGGCGGACCTCGGCCGCGAGCCGGTACGGGTTGGAGCGCAGCAGCGAGCCGAGGCGCGCTCGCAGGCGCGAGACCTCGGCGCGGACGGTGACGCGGTTGCGCGCGGCGCCGTAGAGCCGCAGGCCGAGCTCGTCGCTCGTCAACCCGCCGGGATGCAGGCCCAGCAGCAGCAGGATCTCGCCCTGCCGGCCGCCCAGCTCCAGCTCGAGCCCGTCGTCGCCCGTCACGCGCACGCGCGTGTCGCCGAGCGGCTCGAGCCGCAGCACGGCCGGGACGCGCCCGCGCCGGGCGCGCGGCGTCGGCCAAGCGACGTAGCCCTCGCGCCGTCCGAGCGGCTCGATCAGCACCTCGATCCCGTTGGCGAGCGTCGCGACGCCGTCGGCGACCGGCACCGTCGCCTGCCCGTCCAGCCAGCCGCGCGGCGACGCGGCGACGACGCGTCCGGACCGGCTCAGCAGCGCGCTGCGCTGTCCCGAGCGGTGGCTGACGCGCCGCAGGTAGAGCGCCTTCAGGCGCTCGTCGCGCAGCGCGACCTCGCGCCGCAGCTCGCTCTCGACCGCGCTCGCGACGGCCGACACCAGCGCCAGGCTGTGCGCGTGACCGGCGCGGAAGCTGCCCGAGACGTCGATCGCGCCGAGCAGCGCGCCGGTCTCCGGATCGTGGATCGGCGCCGCCGCGCACGTCCACCCGTGCAGCAGCCGGCTGAAGTGCTCGGCGGAGAAGACCTGCACGGCGTGGTCGATCGCGAGCGCGGTCCCGACGGCGTTCGTCCCGATCGCCTGCTCGCTGCACAACGAGCCCGGCAAGAACTGCGGCCCGGCCGCCCCGTGCAGCGCGCGCGGATGCCCGTCGGCCCACAGCAGCAGCCCGTCCGCGTCGCTCAGCGCCGCGAGGCACGCCGAGTCGCGCAGCGTCACTTCGAGCACGCCGGTGATCAGCGGCAGCGCGCCGGCCAGTCGATGGCCCCCGAGCCGCCGCGCCGTCTCGCCCTCGTCGAGCAGCCGCGGCGCCGGGCGGTCGGGGTCGATGCCGGCGGCGGCGGCGCGACGCCACGAGCGCGCGATCACGTCGCGCAGAATCGGCGGCGGCGTGCCGTCACCGGCCGCGCGATCGTGCGCGCGGCGCAGCACCCGCGCCCAGCGCACCGGGTCGACGCCCGGCTGGATCCCGATCCAGGGACTGAAGGCCGGCTGCGATCGCTCTCGGTCTGTCGTGTCCCGCATCGCGGCTCGCGCCGATGGTAGTCAGCCGGCGTACGAGGCGCAGGGGTTGCACGGGGGTTGCGCGGGGTTGCGCGGGCCTACGCCCCCGCAGTCGGACTCGCTTCCGCCTGCGCCGACCGCCGCAGACGCGACTCGGCGTCGGCCACCACCAGCGCGATGACCGAGAACGTCCCGACGTACGCGGGCACCTGCCACGGCTGGCCCTTCAGCGCCAGCACGACCACCGGAAAGCCGAGCAGGATCAGCCCGAACACGAGCGCGGAATGGGCCAGCAGCGGCCGGTACCAGCGCGCCTCCCAACTGACCCAGTGGTCGCCGTGCCGGAAGACGTGGGCCTCCACGTCGCCGAACTCGCGGCGGATCTCCTGCTCGATGTGCCGGAGCTCATGGATCCAGAAGCGGATGATCGACTGCTTGAGCAGGTCGCGCGTGAGGAGCGCCGCAACGACGAAGAGGATCGCGAGCAACCCGGCGAAGAGGACGAAGTCCGACGAATCGCCCTCGAACAGCTTCGAGTCCGCGAGCGGCGGCCAGGCGAGCAGCGCGCCGATCGCCGCGAGCATCCTGAAGTCGTCGAAGGAGCCGCGAATGAAGGCGTCGGTGTTGGTCGAGAGCCGGGTGTACTGCTGATACAGGTAGTCGAGACGCGCGGAGCCGACGGCCTGGCTCATATCACCAGAATACGGTCGGGTAACGACGGACCGAACGGTCGGCGAGCGGTCGGATCGGGTCGGATCCGCCTCGACTCGGGCGGTATGCCCCTTGGGATCGGAGCCGGAGAGCTGCCCGCCGAGGACGCCAGTAGGTTCGTCACGTGAGCGAGAACAGTCCGTCGCTGCCGCTTCTCCGTGCGGACCTCCATCGCGCAGCGCAAATCGCTGATGTGACCCAGCGCACGCTCGAGGTCGTGGCGGTCATCGAGGAGGCAGCCGCGCCGCTCGGCATCCGTCCCACGGTTGTCGGCGGGATGGCCGTCTACTTCTGGACGGAGGGCGATGCCTTCGCGACGTACGACATCGACGTGGTCATGCCCGTCTCGGAGCAACTCGCCGAGATCCTCGCCCAACTGGGCTTCGTGCGGAGCAAAGACGGCCGACATTGGGCGCTGCCAGGCACGGAGGTGCTGTTGGAAGCGCCGAGCGCCGACCTGAACTCCGGCGTGCAGGTCACCGTGGTGGAACTGCCGTCCGGCCGCACCGTACGCGTGCTCTCCCGCGTCGACATCCTGCTCGACCGCCTCGACGAGTTCCAGGCGACGGGACATCAGCTCGTCGCTCAGCAGGCGCTCGTCCTGCTCGCCGAGCTGACCGAAGCCGAGCACGCCGACCTCGACGCGCGCCGGCCAGCGCCGACTCACCACCATCGTCGATGCCATGCGCAGACTTGGGCGCGAGCTTCCCTCGCGCAGCGACCCGCCGGCCAGCGATGAGCTGCACGAGATTGCCCGCGCAGCATTGCGTGCCGAGTACTCTCCGAGAGAATCATGAAGCCGCAGACCATCAACTACGAGGAGTGGCGACGCGACGCGACGCGACGCCGTGCGCAGACGGAGGAGATCCTCGCGCGCCTCGGGCCGATCAGACGCGACAGACCGCGTCATCCAACCGAGGCCGCGTTCTTGCGCCGCATCGGCACTCCCGAGCGGCTCATCGGCCCCGACGCCTGAACGCCGCCCGCTGCGTCTCGGCGTCGCGCTGCTCCGACGCTGGAATCTCATGGGCGCGGGTGGTTTCGAACCACCGACCTCTCGCGTGTGAAGCGAGCGCTCTCCCACTGAGCTACGCGCCCTGCGACGACGGATTCTATGGGTTCGCGGCGGAGACGCGGCGGCGGCGTGCGAGGAGCGCGCCGGCGAGCCCGGCGAGCAGCAGCAGGCCGGCGGCCGACAGCGCCGCGCCGGCGCGCAGGCCCGGGACGCGATAGGTCCACGCGATCTCGTGCGTGCCGGCGCCGACGGCCACGCCGCGCATCACCTCGTTCACGCGCACGGGCGGGGCGTCCCTCCCGTCGACCCGCACGCTCCAGCCGGGCGCGAAGCTGTCGTTCAGCACCACCAGGCCGGGCCGCGACAGGCGCGCCCGGATCGCCACCGAGGCGGCCGAGCGGTCCTGCACCGACACGCGCCCCGACGCGCCGGCCGACACGCGCTCGAGCGGGCCGAGCGCGGCGAGCGCGGCCGTCCCCTCGGCGCCGCGCTCGACGAGGGCGTCGCGGCGCGGGTCGAAGCCGCCTTCGAGCAGCACGCCGCGCGCCTCCGCCTCCCCGCTCACCACCTGCACGCGCGCGGGCACGAGCGCGCGGGGCGCGGCGCGCGCATTCGCGAACACGCGCGCGTCTATCCCGTCGTACGCCTTGCGCAGCGCGCGGAACGCCTCTGCGTCTTCGCCCACGGGGGCTTCTTCCGGACCCGCGTCCGCTTCGCCGGGCAGCTGCGAGCCGGGCTGCGCGACCACGTAGCGCGCGCCGAGCACGCTCAGCAGCCGGAGCGCCTCGGGCGACAGTCCGTCGAAGCGGAACGAGACCCAGTCGGGGTACTGCCCTTCTACCGTCCTCCACAGGCGCGCGAAGCGCTGCGACGGCTGCGGCGGGTCGTAGCCGCGCACGTCGCGCAGCCCGTAGGTGAGCGACCAGTCGTTCGGCAGGGCCGTTTCGATCCCGAATATCCGCCCCTCGTCGCGGTGGCGCTGCAGGAACGCGATCGCGTCCGTGCGCGGGGGGATCGCCTTCGACGCCGGCGCGATCGGCTGGTAGTCGATCGCGAAGTGCAGCATGTCGGCGGCGGCGAGCAGGACGACGCCGGCGGCGATCCACGTCCGCCGCGCCGGCCGGCGGTGCGCCGCCAGCAACGCGACGCCCACGCCGACCGCGAACAGCAGGTACCACGCCACGCTCGTGAGCGCGAGGACCGCATCCGAGTGGAACTCTCTGCCGGTCGCGAAGTGCGTGAGCGTGTCGCCGAGCGCGGCCGCGCTCGGACCGGCCGCCACGAGCGCGACGACGCCGAGCGCGACCGCCCCCACGCCGATCCCGAGCCGCCAGCGGTCACCGGCGGGGCGCTCGAGCATGGCCTGCAGGCCGAACGCGGCGAGCACCGCCAGACCCAGCGCCCACACGAAGTGCAGGCGCTGGTTCTGCACCTGGTCGAACGCCGGCAGGTGCGTGATCAGCTGCCACAGGCCGGGGAAGTGCAGCGGGATCGCCAGCCCCAGGAAGGCCAGCGCGACGAACGGCCCCTTGCGCCGCCAGCCGCCGCGCGCGCACGTCCCGACGAGCGCGAGCAGCAGCCCGACGGCGCCCGCGTAGAACGCGCGCTCGTTGTAGTTCACCGGCACCGCCAGGCCGGGCGCGAGCACGGTGATCGGCTCCCTCCCCTCGAAGCCGCTCGGACGGCCCCACCAGTCGGGGAACAGCACCGTGCGGATCGTCGTGAGCGGCATCTGCGTGCCCGGCAGCGTCCCGCGGCCGTGCGCGCGCGACGCGGTCCCGACCGTGCCGCGACTCGACAGCGCCTCCGGCAGCAGCATGACGCCCACCAGCAGCACGCCGAGCGCGAGCCCGCCGGCGGCCACGGCGAGCGGCCGCAGCCGCTCGCCGAGCGCGGCGTCGCGGGGCATGAACGCCGCGCGCAGGAGCGCGTACGCCGCGACCGCGGCGAGCAGGTGCACCTGCATGCCCGGGTGGCCGCCGCCGAGCCCGACCGCCGTCGCGACCGCCAGCCCGATCAGCGCGCCGAGCCGCCCGCCGCGGAAGATCCGCTCGACGAGCCACAGCATCCACGGCAGCAGCGCGGCGACCGCCGGCAGCGTGTCGTGCGTGAGCCACACGATCTGTATCGCGCTGAACGAGAAGCAGACGCCGGCCAGCAGCGCCGGCAGGAAGCCGAGCCGCAGCTCGCGCACGAGCAGCCACGTGCCGAAGCCCGCCGCCCACAGCTTCAGCGCCGCGCCGACGCCGATCCCGTAGTTGAGCGGCAGGATCCACAACGGCAGGCTGAAGAGCGAGAACAGCCCCGTCTGCGGGTTCGACCACAGCGGGATCCCGCCGAAGACGTAGGGGTTCCACGACGGGAACGCCCCGTCGTGCAGCATGCTGCGGACCAGGAAGCGCCACGGGTAGTCGGCGGTCGGCACGTCGGACAGCAGCGGGTTGAGGTACCCGCCGAGGTCGTCGGGGGCGAACGACGTCCACGGCGTGCTGCCGTAGAGCACCGAGATCGGCGACAGCAGCTCCCCCTGCACGAGCGCCGGCCACAGGTACACGAGCACGAGCAGGCCGAGCAGCAGCCCGGCCGCGACCGCCGGGTGCGCGAGCAGGTACCGCGAGGCCGCGCTCGAGCCGATCCGCTGCGCGAGCGCGGCGCCACGGCCGCGGCGTCCCCATGGAGCGCGCCGGCCGCGCGACCGCGCCGGCTGCGTCGCTTGGCTCCCCCGGGCCATCGCGCGATACTCGCACAAGTCGGCCACCGCGGGTGCGGCTCAATCAGCCCTCAATCGAAGCTCGCTCTTCGCTTTCACGAAGATCGATCATCGGCTTCTCGATTACGGCGTTGAACCGTCACGCCGGTTGACACCGCGCCATATAATTGCTGGGGATCGTCCGCATCCAGAGCTTCGTGGGGGAGCGGCGGACGCAACCGGAGCAACGGTCTGTCAGGCGCCGTGGACGGCGCCCGACGGCCGCTGCAGTCAACACGGCCTGTTGGGGGACCGGACCAGCCATGCGCTCTGCCTTCGCTCACACCCTGCTCGAGCTCGCCGAGACGGACGAGCGCATCGTGCTGCTCACCGGCGACCTCGGCTTCGCCGTGCTGGAGCCGTTCGCCGAGCGCTACCCGGACCGCTTCTGGAACGCCGGCGTCGCCGAGCAGAACATGGTCGGCCTCGCGACCGGCCTCGCCGAGGCGGGCTACACGCCGTACGTCTACTCGATCGCGACCTTCGCCTCGATGCGCGGCTACGAGTTCGTGCGCAACGGCCCGATCCTGCACGAGCTGCCGGTCCGCGTCGTCGGCGTCGGCGGCGGCATGGACTACGGGCACAACGGCGTCACGCACTACGCGCTCGAGGACGCCGGGATCATGCGCGTGCAGCCGGGCATCGCCGTCGTCGCGCCCGCCGACCCCGAGCAGACGCGCGCCGCGCTGCCCGCGCTCCAGCAGCTGCCGGGTCCCGTCTACCTGCGTCTCGGCAAGGAGTCGCAGCCGGTCCCCGGGCTCGACGGGCGCTTCGCGCTCGGGCGCGCCGAGCGGATCGGCGAGGGCCGCGACCTCGCGCTCGTCGCGCTCGGCGGCATGGCCTCGACGGCCGTCGAGGCGGCCGAGCGGCTCGCCGCCGACGGCGTCGAGGCGTCGGTGCTCGTCGTCTCGAGCCTCAACCCGGCGCCGACCGCCGACCTCGCGGAGGCGCTCGCCGACGTGCCCGTCGCGCTCAGCGCCGAGGCGCACTACGTCAACGGCGCGCTCGGCTCGCTCGTCGCCGAGACGATCGCCGAGCAGGGCCTCGACTGCCGGCTCGTGCGCGCCGGCGTGCACGCCACGCCGATCGGCGCGACCGGCAGCCGACCGCACCTCTACGAGCGTCACGGGCTCGCGCCCGACCAGCTCGCCGCGAGCGCCCTGCGCGCGCTCGAGGGGACGTCCGCACCCGTCACGACCGGAGCCACGCAACCACGATGAGCACCGACATCGACACCGCCACGCCCTACGCCTCGCTGATCCTGCCGATCCACAACCAGGCCGACCACATAGGCAAGGTCGTGAGCGGCTTCCTCGCCGACTTCGCGAAGCTGCCGCGACCGGTCGAGCTCGTGCTCGTGCCGAACGGCTGCCACGACGCCTCGCCGGAGATCTGCGCCGAGCTCGCCGCGCAGCATCCCGACACCGTGCAGCTGGTCGGCCCGCTCAAGCGCGGCGGCTGGGGCGGAGCGATCAACACGGGCCTGGAGGCGTGCCGCGGCGAGGTGCTCGGCTACACCAACTCCGCGCGCACGACGCCGGAGACGGCGACGCTCATGCTCGCCTACGCGATGGCGTATCCGGACGCCGCGCTGAAGGCGCAGCGGCGCATCCGCGAGAGCGCCCTGCGGCGCGCCGGATCGGTGCTCTACAACTTCGAGTGCCGGCGCCTGTTCGACCTCGCGACGTGGGACATCGACGGCACGCCGAAGTTCTTCCCGCGCCGCTACCACCACCTGATGCAGCTCAGCAGCGACGCCGAGCTCTACGACCTCGAGTGGATGCGCGCCTGCCGCTACGCCGGCTACCCGGTGATCGAGATCCCGATCTACCCGACGGAGCGCTTCGGCGGCAGATCGACGACGAGCTACAAGTCGGCGATGCGGATGCTGCTCGGCGCATACCGCATGCGCGGATCGTTCCACAGCGCGCCGCCCGGCGGCGTGCTGCCGGCTCCCGCCGACGCGGGCGCGGAGGAGCGCCTCCCGGCAGGCGAGCTGGGCCGGGTCGCCGGCTGACGCATGACGGCCGCCGGCCGCACGAGCGCGCCGCACGGCGCGCCGGCCGGCCCGCCCGCGGCCCCGGCGGCCGTGAGCGCCGCGGCGCGGCGGCCGCTGCGCGCGGACGAGCTGGCGTGGCTGCTCGCGCTGCCCTGCGCGGCGCTGACGCTGCTGCTGATCGTCGCGCTCGGTCCGCTCGTCGGCGACACGCTGCTGCCGCGCTCGACGCTCGCGTTCCTCGCGCCCGCCGTCCAGGAGCTGGCGCCGGAGCCGCACGAGCAGGGCCGCTTCGTCGTGGCGCTGCTCGGGCCGCTGCTGCTCGCCGGCGCGACCGCGCTGCTCGCGCGCCGCGACGTCGGCCTGCGCGCGAGCGTCGTGCGGCCGCTCGCGTGGAGCGCGCAGGCCGCCCTCGTCGCGTTCGCGGTCGTCTGCGTCGTCGTGCAGCGCGACCACCTCTTCTCCTTCCCGAACGCCGAACCGTTCAGGCAGCGGTACTTCACCGACGCGACGCTGCTGGCGGCCGCGCTCGGAGCGGCGGGCGTCGTGGCCGCGACGCGCAGCGCGCGCGTGCGTGCGCTCGCCGCGCGCCTGCTGCCGGAGACGCCGGCGCGGCGCCTCGGCTGGACGCTCGCCGCGGCGTTGCTGATCGCCGTCTGGCAGCTGCACGCGTTCAACACCGAAGGGACCGTCTTCAACGAGAACCCGCCGGCCGCCTACCACCTGCAGTTCACGCTCGACGAAACGTTCGCGGTGCTGAACGGCCGCACGCCGCTCGTCGACTTCACGGCGCAGTACGGCTCGCTGCTGCCGTATCCGGTCGCCGCGATGATGGCGCTGGTCGGGACCTCGGTCGGCGTCTTCACGGGCGTCATGTGCCTGATCAGCGCGCTCTCGCTGCTCGCGATCTACGACCTGCTGCGACGCGTCGCGCGCAGCCCGCTCGCCGCCCTGCTGCTGTTCGGGCCGTTCCTCGCGACAAGCTGGTTCCTGCTGCGCGGCCCGCTCGAGAACCGCTACACGCTCGCGACGATCTTCGCCGACTATCCGATCCGCTTCGCCGGCCCGTGGCTGCTCGCGTGGCTGACGGTGCGGCAGCTCGATCGCGCGAGCCGCGGCGAGCGCACGCGCACGCGGCCGCTGTTCCTCGTCGCCGGCCTCGTCGCGATGAACAACGTCGACCACGGGCTGCCGGCGCTCGGAGGACTCGTCGCCGCGCTGCTGTGGACGGCGCCGCTGACGCGCCGGGGACTCGGCCGCCTCGCGCGCGACGCGGCGATCGGCCTGGGCGCGGCGTTCGCGCTCGTGGCGCTGCTGACGCTGGTGCGCGCCGGGGCGCTGCCGGACCTCACGCTGCTGCTGCGCTTCGCGCGCGTGTACGCCGCCGCCGGCTTCGCGATGCTGCCGATGCCGGCGCTCGGGGTCCACACGCTGATCTATGCGACGTTCGCCGCCGCGCTCGCGGTCGCGACCGTGCGCGCGCTGCGCGCGGGGGTCCGGCGGGACGACGAGCGCGCCCTCACCGGCGCGCTCGCGTTCGTCGCGGTCTTCGGGCTCGGCAGCGGCGCCTACTACGCCGGCCGCTCGCATCCGGAGGTGCTCGTCACCTCGTTCGCCGCCTGGTCGCTGGCGCTCGCGCTCCTCACGCTGCTCGTCGTGCGCGAGCTCGCCCGGCGCCCGCGTCGCGCGCCGCAGCCGGCGGCGGCACTGTGCCTGGTCGCCTTCTGCGTCGCCGGCTGCTCGCTCGCCCAGACCCCCGCGCCGTGGTCGCAGCTGCAGCGCCTGCGGGCGACCGGCGAAGCGCCGCTGCGCGCGCCGGCCGTGCAGCCGTTCGTCGCCGCGCACGTCAGACGCGGCGAGCGCGTCGCGATCCTGCAGCTGCTCGGGCACCGCATCGCCGAGAACGTCGGCGTGACGAACGTCTCGCCCTACACGGGCGCGTTCGCGACGCCGGCCGTCACGCAGCTGCACGACGTCGTGCGTGCGCTGCGCAGGGAAGGCGGCACGAAGGTGTTCGTGCCGACGACGCCCTCCGCCGTCCCCGACGTGCGGCCCGCGCTCGCCGCCGCGGGCTTCGGCAGAGTCGCCGACGACGGCCAGGGCGACGAGCTGTGGGTCGACGGCGCGCCCCCGTCCGCCGCCGGCGGCGAAGTCGGGAACGCGCCGTAGCGACGCGCGGTCAGACGCGCCGCAGCACGGCCAGCAGCGAGAGGCCGGCGGGGAGCGAGCGGCGCCCGCGGTCGAGCCAGCGCGCCTCGAGCTTCATCGGCAGCTCGAGCACCGGCGACATCCACGGCGGCGTCATCTCGACGTCGGAGCCGTGGCGGCCGTGCTGGGACGTGTTCGAGATGTCCTCACCGTTCATCACGTCCCTGTGGCGCACGCGCTGCAGCAGGCGCACGGCGGCGGCGGGCGGCAGCAGCAGCGAGTTGAAGTACGTCATGCGCTCGATGCTCCAGCCGGTCTCGGCCGCGAGCGCGCGCATCATCTTGCGGTCGTAGCGGCGGAAGTGGTTGTTGAAGACGTCGTGGCTGGACCACAGCGCTCTCAGCGCCGGCACGGTCATCAGGAAGGTGCCGCCCTGCTTCGTCACGCGCCGCAGCTCGCGCAGCGTCACGCGGTCGTCGGGAGTGTGCTCGACCATGTCGAGCGAGATCACGAGGTCGAACGTCTCGTCCGGCCACGGCAGCTGCTCGACGGGACCTTGGACGACGTCCTCGTGGCCGCGGCTGCGCGCGATCTCGACCGAGTCGGGATTGAGATCGAGCCCCGTGACGTGCCCGTAGTCGCGCAGCTCGTCGAGCAGGCGCCCGGAGCCGCAGCCCGCGTCGAGGACCCGCACGGTCGGACCGGTCGGCAGCTGCGCGAGCTCCTCGCACACGATCCTGCGCCGCCCCCGGTACCACCAGTGGCGGTCCTCCTGCTTGAGCATCGCTTGTACCTCGACCTGATCCATTTCTCGCTCAATCTCCCATAGTCGGCTTGGCTTGACGTTCCTGCGTCACACTGCGGCCCGCGCGATCGACGGCGTCGGCCGCGGCGGACCCGCCGGCCGCGGCGTGCCGCCGGCGCGCACGACCGCGTCGGTGAGCACCTGCTCCCAGCGCTCCGCGTGCGCGGAGATCGTCTGCGCGCGCCCCCACTTGCGCGCGCGCTTGGCGAGCCTGCGGCGCTCGCGCGGCTTCTCGACCATCCGCCCGAGCGCCTCCGCCCAGCCGCCGTCGGGCACGAGCCGCCCGCCCTGCTTCTCGCCCAACTGCGCGTACGGGCCTATGGGCGACGCCAGCCACGGTCTCCCGAGCGCGGCGTATTCCTTGACCTTGATGTTCGAGCGCGCGCGGTTGAAGGGGATGTCGGCGATCGGCGCGAGCCCGACGTCGTACGTCGCCAGCTGCGGCGCGAGGTCGAAGAAGTCGAGCCGCCGCACGTGGCGGTAGCGCTCGTGGCGCAGTCTCAGCGAGCAGCCGATCGTCTCGACGATCAGCTGCGGGTGCGCGTCGAGCGCGCGCCCGACTTCGTCGCGCAGCGGCATCCGCTCGAGGTCGAGGTGGTGCTCGTTGCCGGCCAGCCAGCCGGCGACGATCCTGTCGCCGTTGGGCGGCGCGGACACGTGCAGCACGGGGTCCGGCACGTAGTTCTCGATCTGCACGACGTGCGCGGCGCCGTACTCGCTGAAGCGCTCGGCGATCGGGACGCTGGCGGCGATCGCGAGGTCGGTCTGCTGCAGCAGCCTGCGTATCTCGCGCAGCGCGACGTCGCCGGCGAAGCCGCCGTAGTCCCTGTGCGCGGAGTCCCCTCTCGGGATCGCGCGCATGTCGTCGTCGTTGTCGTAGACGACGGCGATGCCACGGCGCTTCGCGTGCCGGGCGATCTCGAGCACTTCCGGCTCGTGCGCGCGGTGGATGTGGAGCAGGTCGCAGTCGGTCACCAGCTCGCCGAGGATCCCCTGCCTCGGACGCCATACCTGCACGACGTCGTGGCCGCGCTGGTGCAGCGCCACCATCGGCCCTATCCCGCGATACCAGCCCCCGGGCAGCTCCGGGTTGGCGATGAACGCAATGCGCACCGATCCCCCTTTTCCCCCAACGTGGTGCGGGACGAGCCTACCATTCCGCCGCGCCCCCGCTGGTAGAGTCGCTCGAAAGTCGAAGGGGGATCGATGGAGGGGGAGCGGCTCGCATACGAGATCCGCCGTGCCGTGATCGACGAGTCGATGCGCGCGGGGGTCGGACACATCGGCTCGGCGCTGTCGATCGCCGACCTGCTCGCCGCGCTGTACGGCCGCGTGCTGCGGATCGGCGAACCGCGCGAAGCCGAGCGCGACCGCTTCGTGCTGTCGAAGGGCCACGCCGCGCTCGGGTTGTACGCGGCGCTTGCCGCGACCGGTCGCATCGACCGCGAGCTGCTGTCGACCTACTGCGGCGAGGGCTCGATGCTCGGCGCCCATCCCGAGCACGTGCTGCCGGGCGTCGACTTCTCGACCGGCTCGCTCGGGCAAGGGCTCTCGATCGCCGCCGGCGCCGCGCTCGCCGCGCTGCGCCAGGGCTCGCAGCGGCGCGTGTTCGCGCTGCTGAGCGACGCCGAGACGAACGAGGGCTCGATATGGGAGGCGGCGATGTTCGCCGGCCACCACAGGCTCGCCAACCTCGTCGCGCTGATCGACGTCAACGGCCAGCAGGCGCTCGGCTACACGCGCGATGTGATGGACCCGGGCCCGCCGGCGCGCGATCGCTGGGCCGCCTTCGGGTGGGACGTGCACGAGGTCGACGGGACCGACCCCGACGCGATCGCGGCGACGATCGACGGCTTGGACATGACCGGGTCCCCACCCACCCCGCCGCACGTGCTGCTCGCGAGGACCGTGTTCGGGCGCGGCGTGTCGTTCATGGAGAGCAGGATCGAGTGGCACTACCTGCCGCTCGAAGCGGAGACGCACCGCCAGGCGGTCGCCGAGCTGGAGGCCGCGTGCCCGCCCGCTCGCTCGTAACGGGCGCGGCGGGCTTCATCGGCGCGGCGCTCGCGCGGCGCCTCGTCACGCGCGGGGACCGCGTCACGGCGGTCGCCGGCCCGGGCTCGGACCCGTGGCGGCTGGAGGGCCTGCGTGCCGACGCCGACGTGCTGGAAGTCGACCTGCGCGACCCGGACGCGGTCGCGCGCGTGGTCGGCGCCGCGCAGCCGGAGGAGGTCTTCCACCTCGCCGCGCACGGCGCCTACTCGTGGCAGCGCTCGCTGCCGCGGATGATCGAGACGAACGTCGCCGGCGCGGCGCACGTCGCCGAGGCTGCCCTCGTGGCGGGCGCGCGCGCGATCGTCAACGCCGGCTCCTCGTCGGAGTACGGCCTCAAGGACCACGCGCCGCCCGAGCACGAGCTGCCCGAGCCCAACAGCGCCTACGCCGTCACGAAGGCGTCCGCGACGCTGCTCGGCGGCTGGCTCGCGCGCTCGCGCGGCGCCGCGATCACGACGCTGCGGCTGTACTCCGCCTACGGCCCGTGGGAGGAGCCGAGACGGCTGATGCCGGCGCTCGTCGCGGCGGGGCTCGAGCGCCGGCTGCCGCCGCTCGCCGACCCGGCGATCGCACGCGACTTCGTCTACGTCGAGGACGTCTGCGACGCCTTCCTGCTCGCCGCGCAGCGGGCGCAGCCCGGCGCGGGCGCCGTCTACAACGTCGGCAGCGGCGCGCAGACGACGCTGCGCGAGCTGGCGGAGGTCGCGCGCCGCACGTACTCGATCGAGGAGGAGCCGGCGTGGGCGGCGTTCCCCGCGCGCGACTGGGACACCGACGTGTGGGTCGCCGACGCGCGCCGCGCGGAGCAGGAGCTCGGCTGGCGCGCCCGCACCTCGCTCGAAGCCGGGCTGGCGGCGTTCGCGCGCTGGATGGACGGGCTGGAGCCCGAGCTGGCCGGCCGCTACCGCACCCCTGTCGGCGCGGCCTGAATTCCCACACATCGTGTGTTGAGCCCCCGGCCGAGCGGGGTTAGCGTGACCCTGTGAGCCCCGCTCCGCTCCCATGGCTGCACGTCCAGGTCGAGCTGCAGGGGAGCGCGCAGGTCACGTGCAAGCCCCCGCCGGGGCGGATCGTGCTCGTCGGGCCGGGCCACACATTCCTGCAGCTGGCGCAGACGATCGACGACGCGTTCGCGCGCTGGGACCTCGCGCACCTGCACGCGTTCGAGCTGCCGGACGGGCGCGTCGCGGGGCTCCCCGACGGCGGACCGCCGCTGGGCGGCGGCCCGCGCTGGCTCGACTGCCGCGCGCTCGAGGTGCTCGGGGCGGTCGGGCCGGGCGACCGCTTCGCCTACACGTTCGACCTGACCGCCGGGTGGCGCCACGACTGCCGCGTGCTGGAGCAGACGGTCGACCCGCTCAGCCTCTTCGGCGAGCGGCCGGCTCGGCCCGCGATCGCGTTCGGCTGGGGCTGGATCCCGGACCAGTACGGCCGGACGGAGGGGGAGGGATTCGAACCCTCGATGGACGGAACCCGCCCATAACGGTTTTCGAGACCGCCGCATTCAACCGCTCTGCCACCCCTCCAGGTGGTACGGCCGGGCAAAGGGTAGCGGCTCGCCGCTCAGCGCCGGCCCGCGAAGAAGCTCGACAGCAGCGCGCCGCACTCCGGCGCCAGCAGGCCGCCGGCGACCTCGGGGCGGTGGTTGAGCTGCGGCTGCGCGAGCACGTCGAGCACGCTTCCGGCGGCGCCCGCCTTCGGGTCCCACGCGCCGAACACGACGCGCGGCACGCGCGCGAGCACGATCGCGCCGGCGCACATCGCGCACGGCTCGAGCGTCACGTACAGCACGCTCTCCAGCACGCGCCAGCTGCCGAGCCGCTCGGCCGCCTCGCGCAGCGCGAGCACCTCGGCGTGCGCGGTCGGGTCCCGGCGCAGCTCGCGCTCGTTGCGCCCGGTCGCGAGCACCTCGCCGTCGTGCACCACGACCGCGCCGATCGGCACGTCGTCGTGCTCGGTCGCGCGCTCGGCCTCGCGCAGCGCGAGGCGCATGAAGTACTCGTCGCGTGGGAAGAAGCGGCTGGTCACGGGACTCCGGCGCGTCCAACACGCCGACTCGGGGCCTTGCGGCGAAACCTTTCCGCGCCGATGATGTCTT
>DASVFS010000007.1:0-16942 GCA_036379915.1 Conexibacter sp.
CAGGTAGGCCTCCGGCTCGACGGCGACGACCTCGGTCACGGTCGTCGGGTAGTGCGGGAAGTTGGCGCCCGAGCCGGCGCCGACCTCGACCACGCGTCCGCTCAGCCCGGCCAGCAGCTCGTCGCGGTAGTCGCGCAGCTCCTGCGGCTCGTTGCGCGCGAGCACATGCGTGTAGAAGCGGGCGAACAGCGGGTGGTGGACGGTGTCGGGCGCGCTCATGCGTCGATCATGCCCGATCGCGCGTCGGCCGGAATCACCGATGCTCCGGATTCGGGAAGTCGAAGCGGCAGCCGGCGTCCCACTCGGTGCGCTGGTTGCCGTGCGCGGGGATCCCGCCGGCGTCCTTGAGCATCCGCGCGAGGTGCAGCAGGTTCCACGTCATGAACGTCGTGTTGCGGTTCGTGAAGTCGTTCTCCGGGCCGCCCGAGCCGGGATCGAGGTAGCTCGGGCCGGGGCCGGCCTCCCCCATCCACGCCGCGTCGGCCTGCGGCGGGATCGCGTAGCCGAGGTGCTGGAGCGAGTAGAGGACGTTCATCGCGCAGTGCTTGCCGCCGTCCTCGTTGCCGGTCACGAGGCAGCCGCCGACGCGCCCGTAGTAGGCGTACTGGCCGGCGTCGTTGAGCAGGTGGCTGTTGCCGTAGAGGCGCTCGATCACCTGCGTGCAGACAGACGACTTCTCGCCCAGCCAGATCGGCGTGAGCAGCACGAGGATGTCGGCCGCCAGCACGCGCTCGAACAGCTGCGGCCACTCGTCGCGCTCCCAGCCGTGCTCGGTCATGTCGGGCCAGACGCCGGTCGCGATCGCGTGGTCGACGGCGCGGAAGCGGTCGACCGTGACGCCGTTGCGCTCCATGATCGCGATCGACAGGTCGGCCAGCCCCTGCGTGTTCGAGACCTCGGGCGAGCGCTTGAGCGTGCAGTTCACGAACAGCGCCGTCAGGTCCGAGTAGTCGGCCGGCGCCTGCTCGCGCAGCCGCTCCTGCCGTCCGTCGAGCTCGGTCATGCAGCCGTCTCCTTCCTCGGGATTGCGGCGGTCAGCGTATCCGGCCGCCGCTGCGGCTTCGTGCTCAAGCGACGCGGCGGATCGTCGCCCGCGCACGGCGGCCGACGGCGTCGCCCCAGTCGGCGTCGTCGATCTGCCCGGGCGCTGTCGTTGCGACGAAGTCGGCGAGCACGGCCGCGAGGCCCGCGGGATCCTCCAGGTTGGGGAAGTGCGCGACGCCCGGCAGCAGCTCGAAGCGGCAGCCGGGGATCGCGTCGCGCGCCGCGAGCCCGTGCGCGACCGGGATCGTGTGGTCCTTCTCCCCCCAGACGATCATCGTCGGCATCTCGCGCAGCAGGTAGAGGCGATCGCGGGCGCTGACGCGCTGCCCGTGACGGTCGATCACGGCGCGCAGCGTCTCGAGGAACGCGCGTCGCGCGCCCGCCTCCTGCAGCGGCCGCAGCGCCCGCGCCACCGCCTGCAGGTAGACCCCGTTCGCGTTGCCGCGTGCGCGCAGGCGCGTGCCGGCGTCGCCGAGCGCGCCGACGAGGCGCGGCTGCGTCGCGAGCCGCAGCAGCAGCGCCGAGCCGGGCAGGGCGGCGCCGCGCAGCAACGGGCTGACCTCCGGTCCGAGCCCGCCGCTCGAGACCAGCACGAGCCGCTCGGTGCGCTGGGGGAACTGGTAGAAGAACTGCATCGCGACGCCGCCGCCGAGCGAGTGCCCGACGATCGTCGCGCGCTCCACGCCGAGCGTGGCCAGCAGGTCGCGGATGCTCGCGGCGTGCGCGCCGAGCGAGTAGTCGCCGCGCGGCGTCGCCGAGTCGCCGTGCCCGATCAGGTCGGGCGCGATCACGCGGTGGGAGCCGGCGAGCCGCATCGCGACCGCCTCCCAGTGACGCGAGGAGTTGACCATGCCGTGGATCAGCACGATCGCCGGCCCGGCGCCCGCGACGCGGTACACGGCGCGGTGACCGTGCAGGTCGACCTCGTGCGCCTCGAACGGACCGGGGACGTCCATTGCGAGGAACCTAGGCCATCGTCCGGCCGCCGCGCAACCACCGCCCCGCTCCGGCGTTTGCCGGCGGTCCGGCCGGGAACACGAGAGGGCGATGATCGAGCTCTACCAAGCCGAGTGGTGTCCCTACTCGAGCCGCGTGCGCCAGCAGCTCACCGAGCTGGGCGTCGCGTTCGTCGCCCGGCAGGTCCCCGCCGACCCCACCGACCGCGAGGAGCTGCGCCGCAAGACCGGCAGCGACGAGATCCCGGCGCTGGTCGACGACGGCCGCGTCGTCAGCGGCGACGCCGACACGCTGATCGCCCACCTCGATGAGGCCTACAGCGAGCGCGCCGACGCCGGCGAGCACCGGCGGCAGGCGGAGCTGCACGGCTAGGCCGCACGCATGCGGGGAAGCTGGTCGTCCCAGGCACCCGGCAGCATGATCAGCGCCAGCGCGCGGCCTGCGCGCACCTCCACGTCGGCGAGCAGCCACGCCTCCCCCGTTCCGTAGCCGACGTGCAGCGGTTGCACCGTGCGTCCAGGCACCGCGGCGAGGCTCGTCAGCTGCGCGCGGGTCGTCTCCAACGTGCGAATCATCCCCTGCTGGCCCGGGAGGAGGCCCGCCTCCTCCGCGAAGGTCCAGCGTCCCCCCTCCAACACCCACTGCACGAGCGTCGATCGCCAGTCGAGGACGTCGCGCAGCCGCACGAGCGCTGCGGCGGGCGAGACGATCGCTTCCCGAGCGAGGTCGCGCACGGCGTCCAGCGTCCGCGTCCGCGGGCCGAGTCGTTCGCGGACCGCGGCGCGCGGCATCAGCAGCGCGCCCGCCAGCTTGTCGCAGACGTACTCCTCCGAGACGCGGCCGCCACGCACGCGACGCGCGAGCTCGTCAGCGGGCAGCGGACCGCGAAGGAGCCAGTGGCTGGCCTCGTGGGCCAGCGTGAATCGGCGACGCTCGAGCGGCTCGCGGCGATTCAGATAGACCTTCGCGCGGTGCGGTCCGGGATGCAGCCGCCCCGACTCGGCCATCTCGACCTCCTCGGCGTCGATGCCCAAGCCGTAGGCCAGCGCACCGACGTCCACCGGCATCGTGCCGCTGAAGCCATGGGCTCGCAGGGTGCGGGCGGCGACCGCGTCGACGAGCCTGCGTACGGAGGTCATCGAACCGGCAGCTCCTTCCAACCGCGGACGGTCGTGAGGACGGACTTGCGCAATGAGGCCCCGGTCGCCTCGAGCTCGCGCCGCCGGCGCTCGTAGGCCACGCCGGCACGCTGCTTGCGCGCCATCATGTCGTCGTCCCAGCCGCACTCGTCGCGAGCGAGCCGCAGGAATCTCAGATGCTCCGCGAGCAGTTCCGGCTCGTCCGTCGCCACCTGCGGCAGCGACGCGCGTGCGTCGCGGACCGCGTCGTCGATGCGCTGACGCGTTCCGGGCATCGCCCAGGCAAACTCGAGCGGGTCCCGCAGGATCCCGACGAGCTCGGCGCGCGCGAGACCGGCCAGCTCAGCCGCGGCGGCGCGCTGCCCCTCGGTCAGGTCCCGCCATTCCGCGCCCAGGCGCCGGCGCTCGGGCTCCGATCTGGCGACCGGCGCCTGGCGCCGCTCGTCGCCGCCCTCGATGCGGTCGGCGCGAGCGACGAACCAGTCGCGGAAGGAGTCTCCGAGCGGTGCGCCGCCAGGCGGGACGACGATCGTGTCCGCCGGGCCCTCCGTCGGCGCCGACGCGAGCGCCAGCGGGCTCGTGTCGTCGTTCTCCACGACGACGATCACGATCGGGATGTCGAGCTCGCGCGCCCAGCTCGCGATCCGCCGGGTCCCGTCGCTTCCGCTCACCAGCAGCACGACGCAGAAGTCGATCCGGTGGACCATCGTGCTGCGGATCGAGGTGCAGATGCTGCGCGAGTCGGCGAACGGCACATCCCTCCCGGTGAACGGCTCGCGCTCCCACGGCGGCCGCGTCGCGCGGTGCTGGCGTGCGACCACCCAACGGATCTGGCCGACGAGCGACGCGATCGTGTTGTAGAGCGGGGACTGCGGATCGACGGTCGGGACCGACAGCAGCCACTGACGACTCGCCTCCGCGGCGGGCCCGCTTCGCCGTGCGCTGGACGTCGAGTGGCTCATGGCGCGATCAGAGCGCCAGGATCACATCGCGTCAGGACGGAAGGTGCCCGCGACGGCTCACGCCACGAAGAAAGCCCCGCCGCAGCGGGGCTTCACGAGGGGTGAGCGACGGGACTTGAACCCGCGACCGCCTGGACCACAACCAGGAGCTCTACCAGCTGAGCTACGCCCACCACGGGTCTCGACGGACTCTACCAACGGGGGTTGGGGCGTGCCCGGCGGAGGCTGGAAGCGCCGGTGGGACGGGCGATTCCAGGTGGCGACAGTGCCTGCTCCGTGGTCGTCGCAACGGCCACCACGAGATGTCTCCCGAGGACCCAGGAGGCCTATGCGTTTAGGGAAGAACCCGTCACCGGTCCGCTCTTTTCCCTAAACGCGGTGCCTTATCCCCAAAGCGGCGCTCAGGCTGATCGCCGAGGTGCCAGCTCTGGCGGGAGATTCCGAGTCACCCACGAGCGCGCTCAGATGGCTGCGCTCCTGGAAGCGCGCCAGGCACGAGACGCGCGTAGGAGCCCGAGCACGGGCACTCGTAGGACAGGCTCAGATCGTCGCGCCATCGGCACCACATGCCGAGCACGCCGATAACGTCGTCATCAATGGAGCGGTTGCCCTTCTCTATCTACGACTTCTTCGCCTGTCTGTCGGCGGGGCTCGTCACGCTTACCGCGCTCGCAGCCGCGTTCACGAACTCAGACGCTTGGCAGCACACGCCATCAGCTGTGGTGTGTGTCGTACTGGTGGTGGTGATCTACAGCGTCGGTCATCTCGTGGCGCACCTTGCGAGCTTTCTCTACGAGGGGGTCATCGTTCGCCGCTGGCTCGGAGCCCCATCGAGAATCCTGCTTGGGCACTCGCCTGCGCCGAAGGGCATGAGACAGCTGTTCCGCTCGTACTACCGACCGCTACCGGCCGAGATCCAGTCGCGGGTTTCGGAGCGGGCCGGGCGAGCCGTAGAGGCAGTGACGTCCGACGACGGTGTCTTCCTCCTGGCCTTCGCCGCCGCAAAGCACGACGCGCCCACATACGCACGCCTCTCGACGTTTCTGAACCTCTACGGCTTCAGCCGTAACGTCAGTCTCGCTGCTCTTGTAGCTGCAGGGTCTCTTCTGATCGGCGCATTGCTCGGCAGCGCCCAAACCGGGCTGGTCGCGCCAGGCTGGTGGGCAGCGGGCGCCTTCGCGTTGGCGATTGGCCTCTTCTATCGCTATCTGAAGTTCTTTCGTCTTTACGCGCTCGAGCTTTTCCTGGCCTTCGGGACAGGCTCAGACTAAGAGGAGCTAGCCGCCCAGCGCTGTGCTCTGCCGTCCGGGCTCCCACGTAGATTTCGCACATGATCGCCGCTGCTGAAAGCTTGGAAGGCAGGCTGCACACCGAGTACGAGCGGCTTGCAGCCCGTGTAGAAGATCAACGCGCACAGGCTGATCGGCTGCGAGGGCTGGCCGACCAGCTCGAAGAGCGCACGCAACGCGATGAGCATCTACTCGAGGAGCTTGCGGCCGCCCTCGGCGTGTCGACCCAGCTGCGCATCGAGTCGCTCTCGCCGATGCTGCGCGGCCAGCGGCTGCAAGAGGTCGCGGTCGGAATTCTGCGCACGAAGTGGGAGCCCGGTCGCGAGATCCACTACAAGCAGTGGTTCGCGCTCGTACAAGAGGAGGGACATCGTGTCGGCGGCAAAGACCCGCTGGCGACGTTCCTCTCCCAAGTGCATCGCGCGCCCGAAGTCGAGCGCACTGGACCGCGCACAGGGCGCTACCGCCTCGCTGCGGTGTAGTCAGCCGACCGCGACGGACACCCGCTTCAAGTGCCCGACCGCTCGGGCCCCGCAGGGTCGAGTGAGGTCGGCTTGCGCGCGATCATCTCTAGGCTCACCACCGGACAAGACGGCGCTTCGAGTCCAACCTCAAGCAAAGCAGCAGGCAACGCCCAACGAGTGGCTTGATCCCATGTCCACGCCCGCATCTCTGAGGCGACAACGCCGCCGCGGTGGGCGCGTGTTGCCTGAATGAGCATGATCGGGCGTGCCAGACGCACGTCCGGCTGATTGGCCATCGCCTCGAGGCTGGCAATGTCGATTCCCGAGGGTCGAGCTTCACCGCCCGGGTGAGTGTGCCAACTGCCGAGGAATCGGTACCGGCCTCTACTGCACTCACTCACGGCATCGATCACCGCCTGAGTCGTTCGGCGGTGCGGTTGAAAAGTCGTGCGACGATGCCTCGCACGCGGTCCTGGGCCATAGGCGCAGGCGACGACAATCTCGTCATCGTGCTCGTAGCCTATAAGTGCCCCACCGGTCTCGGTGTTCCGGCGTCCGACCGCGTGCTGACGAATAGCACGCAAGGCCACGGCGTCTATCCAGATGGTGGCTGACACAGCGGGCACGAGGGGTGGACCGGCAGGTCGACATGCTGCTCGGCAGGCTCGCCTCGGAAGTCCAAAACCGTGAGCGGCGCGGCAGCAGGTGGATACTCGGTGATGTCAGCGGCCTGTACGACGCGGCGTGCCGTGAGCGCCGCGAGTGCTGTCGCGTCAAATCCTGCCCCGGAGAAGGCGGGTGTCGCACACCCGGTCGGCGTCGTGCTTGACGTCGGGCCAACGGGAGGCGCAGGGATCGAGCCATCGGCTTGCCCGAGCTGCAGACACCAGTAGCACGGTCCCTCCGGCGGCAGTGTCGCGATGTCCGCGCCGTAGGAGCCTGCCGTGAGCCCACTCACAATCATCGTCACTGCGTGTTCGCGGCATCGCCGCGCGAGAATCCGTGCGGCGATCGGGGAGCCGGTTGCGTCAACGAGAACGCGGGCCCTGGCGATGATCTGATCGAGCTTCATCGCTTCTTCAGCACCGCCTGCACCGATCGCCAGCCGGCTGCACTCAACGGTGACAAACGGATTGAGAGCTTCGGCATCCACGGCCACCGCCGCGGCTTTCAACCTGCCAGCTCGATAGGGAGCCAAGATGTGCCGCGTCGCATTGTTGACGTCGTAGGCGTCGGGATCGACGACGGTGATATGTCCCGCTCCGGCTTTGGCGAGTTCCAGCACAAGCGGCGCCCCAACCGACCCGGCGCCGACCACAACAACCGTTGCATTGGCGATCCCGCGAAGCTCAGGAAGTCGAAGCGCACGCTCTGACTCGGTGAACGCTGCCGCCCTGCGCAGGGCGATCAGCCGCGGCCGCTTGGGTCTATCGCGCTGGAGCTGGACCTCGATGAACGTCCAGCCGCGCCGAATCATGCCTACCTGAGGCCCTTCCTCCTGGAAGGTAATGCCGATCCATCCCTCAGCGTGCAGCGCCTTATTGCGCTTGAGCCGCTTGCGGATATGACGCAGGATGTCGGTGTCGGCCGCGAGGGCAGCATCAAGAACCTCTTTGCGCGTGGGCCATGGCTTGAGCGCACCATCAGAAAGCGAGACCCAGGCTGCGGCGATGTCACTTGCTCGCGAGTGCTCGACAGAGTCGATCGCTTTACCGTTCCCCGAGTTGTTGTCTTGTTTGACGACAACGAGCGCGCTGCCATATGTCTCACGAAGAACGAGGTCTCCCCCCGTTCGGTCGAGCTCGAGTCTCCAGAACGGGTCAGGCACGAGGACGACGTCACGACTGGTTGGACTAATGTGCATGCTGAGCGGCTCCGGCATGTCCGCCTCGCCGCCGGCAACGACGGCGGGGCCCGCAGCGGAGTCTTCGAGCAGGTTGCGCAAGTTCTTGTCTACAAGCTCGGCCGCCGAGCGCAGAGGGTGCCAATCCACCGCCGGATTGGCCATGAGGCAGAAGTTCCCGTCGCGGGCGTTCTGGTGGCGAGTCAGCAGCGGCGGTCCGCAGACGGTCGGCTCGACGTCGGGGTAGTCGAAGGGAAACACCACCTCGATCTGATGTGCGACGCCGTCAGTGAGTCTGATCGTCGTAACGATCACCAGTGTCCCGTCCTCCCGGCAGGTCGTGGTGAACGGCAGTCTGTGATCTACGAACCGCGCCTCCTCCCAGGCCAGGCGCTCGGGGCACTCCTCGTGCCACGGGCGCCTGGCCAGAGGGGCTTCAGGCGTAGCGCTCACGCTGCGGCGCGCGCTGAGGGACCGTCTCATAGCCCGGGGGCGGCGGTGGGGGCGGAATGCGACCGCCGCTCCGGGCTTGTGCACTCGCAGCCTCCTGGCTGCTCTCGTCGTCATCCCAGCCATAGCTGGCGGCGTAGGAGTCGTCGGTCTCGATCGTGTACGAGCCGTCGTCCGAGATCGTCATGACGATCGTGGCGTCCTGGTCGGTGCGGTGGATCTCGGCAGCGTCCTCGTACACGGCGAGCATGTCGTCGTGCGGGTGCTCGTGGGTGTTGTCTGCGCCCACGGAGATCACAATGTGCTCGGGGTCGATCGCCCCGAGAGCGTCGGTCCACGCCTCGTCGTTCTTGGAGTCCTTCACGAAGGTCCGGGAGCCGTGGTGGGAGGCATGCAAGACGGCAGCCTGAAGAACTGCGAGACCGTCGTCGTCCTGGTGATCGTCGTAGTAGCCGACGATGCGCTTCCAGGCGGGCAGGTTCGAGTCGCCCGTGAGCATGATGCTCGTGCCACCGTAGGTGAGACGGTAGACACCGCAGTGCTCGTGGACGAACTTCCGCTGCTCGTCCTCATCGAGTTCCTCCTCGACGTCGATGAAGCCTGGCGGCGAGAAGCAGCGGACGGTGACCATCTCGTCAGCGAGCTCAGCGACCGGGGTCCGTGACCCCTTCTGCCAGATGCGGTCCTCGTCCGGATGATTCTCGACGACCTCCACGAACGCTTGATAGTTGGTGGACAGGTCCTGTTTGGTTCCGTACTGCGGAACCCAGAGCTGTCCTATCTCGAACTCGTCGGCGAGATCGCCGATGCCCCAGATGTGGTCATCGTGGGCGTGAGTGATGACGAGGTACTCCAGCCGCTTCTTGCCGCTGGCGGCAGTAGGGAGCACGTCGCGCAGGACTTTGAAGACGTCGACCGTTCCCTGGTCAGGGCAGCGGTAGACGTCGACGAGCATGTGCGTGCCATCAGGAAGGGTGATGAGCGTGCAGTCCCCGACCCCGACGTCGAGGAAGGTTGCCGAGAGCGTGGTCATGACCCCGCCCCCTGCGGACTCCGATCGTTGGAGATCAAGATGGGTGCGCCTCCTGCGTAGGTTGTATGAACCGCAGCTAGATGCAGCAGCACGCACAGAATGACCCTCACATCGGACGGCAACGCCGGATTTTGCGGTCGGGACTTCCGAAAAGGGCGCGTTATTGCGCCAAGTTGTTGACCAAGGTCAACTGCTCGTCCAACCCGGTTCCGCGATGCTTCCGACGTACACCGCCCGCGTCACGGCACGAGCGCAAAGCCGTCCACATGCCGCGGCTTGACCGTCCCGAAGTGGCGGTGGTCGAGCGTGGCGATGGTATCGACGCCGTGGCGCTCGGCAAGCGCCATGACTGAGGCGTCGACGACGCCGAGCGGTAGGTCGAGGTACTGCTCAGTCAGCTCTTCGATCCGGGTCCAGTCGCGTTCGATCACGGGCTCGACGACGAGCTCGCCGGCGCGGATGGAGCGGGCGAAGGCGAGCTCGGCGTGTGGGCCGATGCGGTCGGCGAGCAGGTAGGCGACCTCGGCCACGACGAGGGCGGGGACGACGAGCGGACCCGGGCTGCTGGAGAGCAACTCGACACAGCGTCTGTGGTGCTGATCGCGCGTGGCGGCGGCCGCGTAGAGCGGGCCGGCGTCGACGATCAGCACCTACGCCGCCGAGTCGTCGTACCGGCGCGCGATCGCGTCGCCGACGATCTCGTCGACGCGCTCGGACGCGTCGGCCGGACCGCCCTCGCCGATCGCGAAGAAGCTCAGGCCGCCCTCCGGCCGCGCGGGCGGGACGTGCTCGTCGATCGCCTCACGGGCGATGTCCGCGATCGAGAGGCTGCGCCGCTTGGCCTCGAGCCGCAGCCGCACGTCGAGTTCGTCCGGGAGCATGATCGTGGTTCGCTTCACGCATACAGCATATCTGCATGCTGGCCAGTCGCCAAGGACAGGTGGAGCGGCCGGTCGTGGCCGGCCGCTCCACCGACAGTCGGTTAGGCAGCACGCAGGTGGGCTTGCCCCTCCCCGCCCCGCTCGAACGGCGACTCCGGCACGGCCCCGGTCATCAGCTCGTCGAACGCGCGGCCGAAGCTCCTCCGATCACGATTGCGCAGCACGCGTGAGTAGATCTTCACCGTCGTGTTGGAGTCCTCGTGACCGACCTGCTCCTGCACGTAGGACGGCGACGCTCCAGCCTCCAACATCAACGTGATGTATGTGTGCCGGAACACATGAGCGGTGACGTCGGTCGGCAGTGACGGGAGTCGGCGCTCCAGCCGCAGCACGGTCGCCAACTCGTGAACCGCACGAATGCGCTTGTTGAGGGTGTCCTTGTTGAAGAAGCCGCCGCCTCTATTGGGGAGCAGCGGTCCTGTAGGCGGATAGTCCTCGCCGAGCCAGGCCACGTAGGGCTCCAGCTGCCTCTGCAGCCAGGGCGTCATGTCGATCTCGCGCACGCCCGCAGGCGTCTTCGAGTCGCCGATCCGGATCTTGCCGTGCAGAAAGTCAAGATCGCGTGGTCTCAGCACGCAGATCTCGGTATTGCGAGCGCCACTCGCGCCGAGCAGACACAACGCCATACGAGCCACCGACGGACCCGTGGGGGCTTGGCGGTGCGCGAGCCAGTGCACGCCGCCCTCGCTCAAGCCCAGCTCGCGTGCGACTCTCTTCAGCGTCATGCCGGAAGCCAGCAACTGACGCACCCGCTCGGCTCTTCGCAGAGTGCCGACACGCACGTCACTGCGCACCAGGCGCGCCGTGTCGAACAGGAACATCAGCTCGTCAGCCTCCAACCAATCCCGCACCGTCCTCTTCGGGACCTTGACGCGCAGGCCCCTGTGGGAGGCCGGATTCGCCGCGAGCGCGATGCTCTGACGGCGAACCGCCTCGCCAAGCATCTGCGAGAGCGTCGTGATGGAATGGTTGATCGTCTTCTCGCTCAGCTTCAAGGCCCGTCCGTCAGGCGTGCGGAGCTTCACCCCACGCTCCTTCGCCCACCGGATCTGCTTCATGAGCTGAACCCGATCGAGCTTGAACTGGCGGATCCGCTCGTAGGTGATCTCGCTCAGGCGCAAATGCCCGAACGCCGGCATGAGGTGGTTGCGCCACATGTTGTCGTAGAAGTCGTCCGTCGACTCATCAATCTCGACCACGTGCTCAGCCAGGTACTTGCGAGCGAAGTCGGCGAACAGCGGATCGCTCTGCACGACCGGCCCCAGATCCTCGGTCGGTCGGAAGACCCCCCGACGAACATCTTCCAGGTGCTGCTCGAGCGCCACTTGCGCGCGCTCCAGGCTCCAACCCTCACTGGCGAGCCCGCAGCGCTCGTAGCGGCGGACTCCCTCTTGGTCGACAAAGCGCACGCCGTAGCCGACGTCGCCGCTCTTCGTCTCCCACGTCTTGATGTTGCCCCGGCGCGGCCGGCCGGGCGTGCGCCGCTCTTCGCGAGCGGATCTGTTTCGGACACGCCGGCGCGTCGGCGCCGACGGGGCGATGATGGACATAGGGACCTCCCGTGGGTCGTGATGGTCATGGGCGCGCGCAACGGGCGCGCGCCGAGATGGCGGCCGAAGCCGCAACGACGGTGAATCTCTGCGGGCGCCGGCGGGGTCGCCGGCACGGGTGTGGACCGTCAACGGATCAGTGCTCATGACCGGTTGACGAACCGGGCAGCGATCTATACCCCCTCACTTTCAGAGGGGTGGACGGGTTTCGGGATAGCCGCCGGGTTCTCTGGCCCCAACTCCCGATAAACGCCGGAAACTCCGGCTAAATCACGGCAAACAAATTTCGGTCGTCTGCGCTAGGAAACACCTGCAAACGACGTACTTCTGTGGGGGCAAGCTGCACAAACCACAACCAGGAGCTCTACCAGCTGAGCTACGCCCACCACGGGTCAGGACGGACTGTACCAACGGGGGTGCCGTGCCGGTCGAGAGCCGCGGCGCCCGCTCACCCCGTGTTCCGCAGGCCCGCCGCAATCCCGTTGATGCTCAGCAGCAGCGAGCGGACGACGTCGGGGTGCGGCTCGCGGCCGGCGGCGCGGTCGGCGCGCCAGCGCTCGAGCAGCGACACCTGCGCGTAGTGCAGCGGCGCGAGGTAGGCGTCGCGCACCGCGAGGGTGCGTGCGAGCGTCGGGCTGCCGTGCAGCAGCTCCGGCTCGCCGGTCAGCGCGAGCAGCTCGCGCACCGTCGACTCGTGCTCGGCGCGGATCGTCTCGAACAGCCCGTGCAGCTCCTCGGGGACGAGCCGGGCGACGTAGTGCCCCGCCAGCTCCAGGTCCGTCTTCGCGAGCGTCATCGCGACGTTCGAGAGGAAGTTGCGGAAGAAGCGCCAGTCGGCGTGCATCGCCGCCAGCTCGTCGTCGAGCCCCGCCGCGCGGGCCGCCGCCAGGCCGCTGCCGACGCCGAACCAGCCCGGCACGATCTGGCGCGACTGCGTCCAGCCGAACACCCACGGGATCGCGCGCAGCCCGTCGATCCCACCGCCCGCCTCGGGCCGCCGCGCCGGCCGCGAGCCGAGGTGCAGCTCGCCGAGCAGCTCGACGGGCGTCGAGGCGACGAAGTACTCCGGCAGCCCCGGATCCCCGACCAGCGCGCGGTAGCGCTCCGACGACGCCTCCGCCACGACGTCCATCGCCGCGGTCCAGCGCTCCAGCACGTCCGGCGCCATCCGCGGCCGCCGGTGCAGCACGGTCGACTCCAACGTCGCCGCCAGCAGCAGCTCGAGGTGCTCGCGCGCGAGCGACGGCAGCAGGTACTTGTCGGAGAGCACCTCGCCCTGCTCGGTCAGCTTCAGCTCGCCGTCGAGCGTCGCCGGCGGCTGCGCGAGGATCGCGTGGTGGGCCGGGCCGCCGCCGCGCCCGACCGTCCCGCCGCGGCCGTGGAACAGCCGCAGCCGCACGCCGAAGCGCGCCGCCGTGTCGCGCAGCCGCTGCTGCGCGCGGTGAATGGCCCATTGGCTCGCGGCGATCCCGGCCGCCTTCCCCGAGTCCGAGTAGCCGAGCATCACCTCCTGCACGTCGCCGCGCAGCGCGACGAGGCGGCGATACGCCGGATCGGTCAGCAGCTGCTCGAGCATCGCACCCGCCGCCTGCAGCTCCTCGACCGTCTCCAGCAGCGGCACGAAGCCGATCCGCGCGACGCCCGCGTCGAGGTCGACCAGTCCCGCCTCGCGCGCCAGCACGGCGGCCGCCAACAGGTCGTCCGCCCCCTGGCACATCGAGACGATGTAGGACTCGACGACGTCGGCGCCGAAGCGCTCCTGTCCCTCGCGGATCGCGCGGAACGTGTCGAACGTGCGCAGGCCGGCGGCGTCGAGCGGCGGCGGGCTCGGCGCGAGCGGCCGGCGCGAGCCCAGCTCGCTCGCGAGCAGCGCCCCGCGCTGCTCGCGCGGCAGCTCGGCGTACGGCGGCTCGCCCGCGGTCGCGAGCCGATCCACCAGCTGGCCGATCGCGTGGTGGTGCGCGGCCGCGTGCTCGCGCACGTCGAGCGTCGCCATCCCCAGCCCGAACGCCGCGAGCGTGCGGATCGCGCGCTCGACGCGCCCGCGCGCGATCAGGCCGCCGCGGTCGGCGAGCAGCGAGTCGCGCACGAGCAGCAGCTCGCCGACCAGCTCCTGCGCACCCGCGTAGTCGCGCCCCGCCTGGTGGGGACGACCGTCGGCGAGCCGCGCGCGCGTGTGCAGCAGCTTCTGCCGCATGCACGTGAGCTTCAGCCGGTACGGCTCCTCCGCGTTCAGCCGCCGGTAGCGCGCCTCGACCTCCGGCAGCGCCGCGAGGTCGGCCGCGAGCGAGTCCTCCAGTTGCGGCGTCGCGCCGACGATCCGCAGCGACGAGGAGAGGTCCACGCGGAGCTCGTCGAGGACCGTCAGCGCGCAGCGGATGCCGTGCTCGTGCTGGAGCCCCAGCACCCGCCGCGTGCTGTCGGGCGAGACGTTCGGGTTGCCGTCCCGGTCGCCGCCGATCCAACTGCCGAACGCGAGCGGGCGCGCCGCCGGCGCGAGCGGGCAGCCGAGCCGGTCGAGCTCGTGCGCGAGCGTGTCGAGCACCTCCGGCACGACCTCCGCGAACAGCGCGTCGAGGTAGTAGACGGCGTTGCGCGCCTCGTCGACGACGTCCGGGCGCGCGATCCGCAGCTCGTCCGTTTGCCACAGCAAGTCGATCAGCTCCTCCAGGCGCGCTGCGACCCGCCGCTCGGCGGCCGCGTCGCCGCGCCCCCGCTCCCACGCGTCGAGCAGGTCCGCGACCTCGCGCAGCTTGCGCAGCACCGTGCGCCGCGCCGCCTCGGTCGGGTGCGCGGTGAAGACCGGCCGCAGCGCGAGCCGGCGCACCTCGTCGACGAGCTGCTCGCGCGGCACGTCGCTGCGCTCGATGCGGTCGACCGCCTGCGCGAGCCACGCGCCCTCGCGCCGGCGCTCGCGCGCCAGCTCGCGACCGCGGTGGACCTGCTCGGCGACGTTCGCGAGATGGAAGTACGTGCCGAACGCGCGCACGAGGCGGCGCGCGGTGGCCGGCTCCAGCGCCGCCAGCTCGCGCGCCGCGGCGTCGCGATCCTCGCGGATCAGCAACCGCACGCGCTCGACCAGCTCGAGCAGCTCGCGGCCCTCCTGGCGCACGAGCGTGCGGCCGAGCAGGACGCCGAGCTCGCGGATGTCGCGCCGCAGGGCGGCCTGACCGCCGGCCCCCTCGGGCGTCGCCGTCGCGCTCGTCTCCGTCACCGTCATCGCGGCTGACGATAGGACGCGATCCGCGCCGACGGGAGGTCGCGCCCCGCGGACGCGGGACGTTCGGGGGGTCGGGCTGTTGGCGCGCTCGAAGCCGCGGCCATCCGTAGGCTGCGCCCATGGCGCCGTCGCGCCGAGAGGCGGCCAAGCCAGCAGGTGGTCCTGAGCGTGCGCCGCTCGTGCTCGGGACGCTGATCCTCGTCGCCGCCGTCGCGAACCTCAACCTCGCGGTCGCGAACGTCGCGCTGCCGGACATCGGCGACGACTTCGACGCCGGGCAGACCGGGCTGAACCTCGTCGCGGTCGGCTACTCGCTCGGGCTCGCCGCCTCCGTCCTCTACCTCGGCGCCGTCGGCGACCGCTACGGGCGCAAGCTGATGCTCGTGCTCGGCACCGCGCTCGCGATGCCGGCCGCGCTGCTCGCCGGGCTCGCGCCGTCGCTCGCGGCGCTGTTCGGCGCGCGAGTGCTCGGCGGGATCGCCGCCGGCCTCGCCTTCCCCACGACGCTCGCGCTGATCACCGCGCTGTGGATGGGCGCCGGCCGCACGCGCGCGATCGCGCTGTGGTCGGGGATCGGCGGCGCGATCTCGGCGCTCGGCCCGCTGCTGTCGGGCGCGCTGCTCGAGCAGTTCGCGTGGGGCTCCGTCTTCTTCATGACGCTGCCGCTCGCGCTCGTCGCGCTCGTCATGGCGGTGAAGCTGATCCCCGCGCACGTGAACGAGACGACGGATCCCGTGGACCACCTCGGCGGTGTGCTGTCGATCGTGCTCGTCGCCGCGCTCGTGCTCGCGATCAACTTCGCGCCGGTGCCGAGCCGCGGCGCGCTCGCGCTCGGGCTCGGCGTCGTCGCGCTCGCGGCGCTGATCGCGTTCGTGCTGCGCCAGCGCCGCGCGCCGGCGCCGCTGTACGACCTCGACGTCGCGCGGCGGCGCATCTTCTGGGTCGCCGCGAGCGCCGGCGTGATCGTGTTCGGCACGCTGATGGGCGCGATGTTCATCGGCCAGCAGTTTCTGCAGAACGTGCTCGGCTACTCGACGCTCGGCGCGGGCGCGTCGATCCTGCCGGCCGCCGTCCTGATGGTGCTCGTGGCGCCGCGCTCGGCGCAGCTCGTGGAGGCGCGCGGCGCGCGCTTCACGTTGCTGTGCGGCTACGTCTTCTGCCTGCTCGGCTTCCTCACGATGCTGCTGCTGTGGAAGGACGGCATCCCCTATTGGAAGGTGTTCCTCGGCTACGCCTTCATGGGGGTCGGCGTGGGGCTCGCCGGCACGCCCGCCTCGCACTCGCTGACCGGCAGCGTTCCCGTGAAGCGCGTCGGGATGGCGTCCGGCACCGCCGACTTGCAGCGCGACCTCGGCGGCGCGATCATGCAGTCGATCCTCGGCGCGGTGCTGACGGCCGGCTACGCGTCCGCATTCGACAGACTGATCGCCGGCTCGCCGCAGGCCGCGCAGATCTCCGACCAGGTGCAGGGCGAGCTGACGAAGTCGTTCGCCGGCGCCGCCAACGTCGCGCAGCAGTACCCGCAGCAGGCCGATGCGATCATCGGCGCGGCGCGCCAGTCGTTCGTGTCCGGCGACGAGTGGGCGTACCTCGCCGGGATCGTCGCGATCGCGCTCGGGTTCGCGCTCGTGTGGCTGCGCTTCCCGCGGCGTGACGACGAGCGCGCGCTGCTGGCGCGGTACGCGGCGGAGGACGCCGGCGTGGCGTCCGCCGCCTGAGCGCGAATCCGCCTACTGCCCCGCGTTCTCGGAGACGAATCTCGCGACGGCGTCGATCTCGTCCGACGACAGGTCGCCGCCGAACGCGGGCATCCCGCCGCCGCCGTTCTCGACCTGGCTTCTGACGGTCGCGAAGTCGGGTCTGAGGTCGTCGAGGTTCGGGCCGACCTGGCCGCTCGCACCCGCGTCCGCGAGCGTGTGGCACGACCCGCAACCGGAGCTCGCAAAGACCTCCTTGCCGGCCGCCGCGTCGCCCTCGCCGCCGCCCCCGGCCCTCGTCGTGGTCGTGGACGGCGTCGTGCCCTCGACCGTGTTCGGGTACGGCCGCGTGA
>DASVFS010000008.1:0-8844 GCA_036379915.1 Conexibacter sp.
GCACGCGGCCCGGCGTGGCGGCGATGGCGACCGGCATCGCGCGCGCGGCGATGGAGTTCGCCGTCGAGTACTCGAAGGAGCGCGTCCAGTTCGGCGTGCCGATCGCGATGCACCAGGCGATCCAGTTCATGATCGCCGACATGGCGACCGACGTGGAGGCCTCGCGCCTGCTGACCTGGAAGGCGGCCGTGCTGCTCGACCAGGGGCAGCGCAACACGCTCGTCTCCTCGCATGCGAAGCGCTTCGCCGCCGACGCGGCGATGAAGGTCGCGACCGACGCCGTGCAGGTCTACGGCGGCTACGGCTTCATCAAGGAGTACCCCGTCGAGAAGCTCATGCGCGACGCGAAGATCATGCAGCTCTACGAGGGCACGGCGCAGATCCAGCGCCTCGTGATCGCCCGCGAGACGCTGCTCCCGCGTCGCGTCGAGGAGCCGGCAGCCGCCGGCGTGTAGCGCCCCCGAGGGGGGCGACTCCGGCTCCCCTCGCTCCTCGAACCCCCTGCGCGCGCTTGTCCCCCTTGCGCGTCGCACGCGACGGCCCCGGACTCCCCCTCCGGGGCCGTCGCCCTTTGCTGGGACCCGCCCGTCCTCAGCCGAAGCGCACGAGCTGCGAGCGCGCGGAGAACGGCGTCAGGATCGCGTTGCCGCCGAAGCGGACGTGCACGCGCAGCTTCGCGACGCTGCTCGAGCGCGGCAGCGCGCGCGTGCGCAGCCGGAAGCCGCAGTGGCCGGGGGAGAGCCTGACGCTGTTGCGCGCGACCGTTCCGAAGCGCGACGTGAAGCGCACCGACACCGTGCCGCCGCTGCAGCCCTCGGCGACGGAGACGCCCGAGCCGAGCACGAGTCGCCCGTTCGTGACGAAGAACGGGTGCGAGCGCGACGCGTCGCGCCGCGGCCGCGTCGCGACCTCGAGTCTGCCCGGCGGGAACGGGCCCGTCTGGGCGATCGCGTCCGGACCGAACGTCGTGCCGGCGCGGTTCGAGGCGACGACGCGGAAGTGGTAGGTCGTGTGCGGCGCGAGCGAGTTCACGCGGAAGCTCACGGATTGTGCCAGGACGCTGGCGCCGAGCGACTTGCCGAACGTCTCGAGCCCGTACGCGGTCGAGGTGCCGTACTGGAAGCGGTAGGTCGTCGTGGCGGCGCCGGGGTTCAGCAGCGCGGTGAACGTGACGCCGTTGGCGCTCGGCCCGAACGGCGCCGTGCCGAGCACCGTCGGCGGCTTCGCGGCCGGCAGTCTCGTCTTGAACGAGCGGTCGGCGCCGCTGCTGGTGCCGTCCGCGTTCGAGGCGATGACGCGGAAGTGGTAGCGCACGCCGGGCGTGAGCCCGGTGAGGCGGAACGTGACGCGTCTGGCGGTCGTGCCGTTGCCGGCGCTGCGCGCGGGCGTCTGCGTGCCGTAGGCGGTCGTCGTCCCGTACTGGAACGCGTACGTGGTGGCCTTGCCGTGCGGGTTGACGTCGGCGCGCAGCGTCGCCGCCGTCTGGCCGATCGAGGCGGCGGCGACGGTGCTGACGGTGGGGCTGGCGGCCTGCGCCGCGCTCGGGAGCGCGAGGCCGGCGAGCAGCAGACCGGCCGGGAGGAGTGCTCTGAGAGGTCTCATGACCTCGGGAACACTCCCCCGGCCGGCGAGTTGCCATGCGCCCGGTCAGTTCGCGGCCAGGTCCGCCTTCACCTCGCTCGTGTAGGCGCCCTTCGCGGAGCCGTTGCTCTGCAGCGCGCCGAAGTACGCCTCGCGGCCCGTCCGCGCGCCGCTCGCGTACTGGTCGTGCGCCTGGTAGAGGTAGAAGGCGCCGAGGCGGCTCCCGTAGCGCGACTGCATGCCCGACAGCACCGAGTGCAACGTGCTGGCGGCGGAGCCGTACGTCATGCACTTGCTCCAGCCGTAGTTGTCGGACAGGCAGCGTCCGTTGTCGCTGGAGAGCCCCCACTCGGTGACCCATATCGGCAGGTCGCGCGCACCGGCGCTCCTGGCCGAGTTGATCGTCGAGTCGATCCGCGTCGCCCAGTTGGGGCCGTACGGGTGGATCGTCCAGCCGGCGATCAGGTCGTCGAGGTTCGGGACCGCCGTCATCACGTTCGACATCCACGCCGTCCCGTTGACGGCGTTGTCGCCCTGCACGATGAGGCCGACCCTCGCGTTCGCCGCGCGGATCGCGTTCGCGGCGTCGCGTGCGCGCAGCGCGTACGTCGCCGCACGGCTCGCGTACGTCGACAGCGCGTTGAGCGAGAACTGGTAGCTGAAGCTCGTCTCGTTGCCGAACTCGATCTGCGTCACCGCCGTGTTGGCCGGATAGCTCTTGCCCTGCCAGAACGTGCCGCCGGGCCCGTACGCCTTCGCCCAGCTGGCGAGGTTCTGCGCCTCGGTGGTCGACGGCGTGCGCCCGTAGAACGTCGCGAGCAGCAGCGGCCGGATCCCGGCGCGCGCATAGGCGTCGACGTCGGACGCCAGGCTCGCGGCCGACGTGCCGATGCCGAACTCGATGCGCGCGGTTCTCGCGCCGAGCGCCTTCAGGTAGCTCAGCTCGTATTGGTGCGCCGAGCCGGCGACGACGCCCATCTGGAACGTGCCGTCGACCGGCTGCGGCGTCGGCGAGGGGCTCGGAGAGGGGCTCGGCGACGGCGAGCTCGACGTCGGGTAGGCGATCGAGACCTCGTCGGCCCAGGCGCTGCCGCTCACGTTCGTGCGCACGCCGTAGCTGACGGTCGTGCCCGCGACGGCCGGCGGCGTGATGGACGTCCCGGTGACGAGCGAGTACTGCGGCGTCTGGTTCGGCGCCTTGCGGACGAACACGTACGAGCTGACGCCCGAGATGCCGGTCCACTTCACGGTCGTGCCGGAGACGGACATCGTCGGCGCCGTCGTCGTCGGGACGGTCGCGGCCGGATACGCGATCGAGACCTCGTCGGCCCAGGCGCTGCCGCTCACGTTCGTGCGCACGCCGTAGCTGACGGTCGTGCCGGGCACGGCCGGGGGCGTCGCCGACGTGCCGGTGACGACCGAGTACTGCGTCGCCTGGCCGGGGACCTTGCGCGCAAGCACGTACGAGCTGACGCCGGCGGTCGGCGTCCACGACACGGTCGTGCCCGACGTCGACATCGTCGGCGCCGCGAGCACGTCGGTCGCGAGCGTCGTCACGGCGGTGAGCAGGGCGCCCGCGGGGGACGCGTCCTCGGACGTCGGCGGCTCCTCGCTCGCCGGAGCGTCGACCGGCTGCGCCGGCTGCTCCGGCGCGGCGTGGTCGAGCGGCGGCGCATCCTCGGGCGGCTGCGCCGCATCCGGCGGCAGCTGCTCGGCCGCGTCGTCGGACTCGAACCAGTCGTTCCACGACCAGTTGTCGTCCGACGCCGCTTCGAACCAGCGGACGCATTCCGCGTCGTCATCCCACCAGCCGCTCCAGGCTTCTTCGTCGGCGGTGGAGTCTTCGCTGCCCTCGGCGACCGGCGCGACCTGCCCGAGCGGAACGGGTTCGTCGGCGCGGGCCGAGAGCGGAGTTATGAACACTGCAACAACAGCGGCGACGGCGCACAGCACTGCGACCATCGCCGATCGACACATGGTGGCCGGAACCATGTCAATCCCCTTGTCGGACGGCGAACGGTCGGGATGACTATCGGTTCGGCGGCATGGAGGTCAAGCGGAAACGTCTGCGTACCTAAACCTTTTCGGCCCCCGATGTCAGCACGTCGGTCGATCCGTCCGAGAAGTAGACTCTCCGCGTGCCAACTGACGATTCAGCCACCGCTCCACGCCCCGACGCCGGTTGGGAAACATCCCTGGCCAAGCTCGAGACACGTGGCGCGGTGGCACTTCTCTGGCTGGATCATCCGCCCGCCAACGCGCTCTCGCCGGAGACGGTCGACGCGCTCCGGCGCGCCTGGGAGACGGTGACAGCGGCCGGCGACGTGCGCGCGCTCGTGATCGCCTCGGCGAACGCGCGGCTGTTCTGCGCCGGCGCCGACATCAAGGCCTTCACGGCGATGGACGAGGCCGCCGGCCGCGCCTACGTCGCGGACATGCACGAGCTGCTGCGCGCGTTCGAGCGCAGCTCGATCGTCACGGTCGCGGCCGTCAACGGGCTCGCGCTCGGCGGCGGCTGCGAGCTGGCGATGGCGTGCGACTTGCGCGTCGCCGGCGCCTCCGCGCGCTTCGGCCAGCCCGAGATCAAGCTCGGGATCATCCCGGGCTTCGGCGGCACGCAGCGCCTCGCGCGCCTCGTCGGCCCGGCGAAGGCGCTCGAGCTGAACCTCCTCGGGGAGCCGATCCGCGCGCAGGAGGCGCAGGCGCTCGGGCTCGTGAACCGGGTCGTGCCGGACGAGGAGCTGCTCGGCGCCGCGCTCGCGCTCACCGAGACGCTCGCCGCCCAGGCGCCGCTGGCCGTCGCCGCGATCAAGCGGCTCGCCGGGCATGCCGACCTCGACGCCGGCCTCGCCGCCGAGCAGGCCGCGTTCGCGGAGGTGTTCGCGACCGCGGATGCGAGCGAGGGCATCGCGGCCTTCCTCGAGAAGCGCGCGCCCGCGTTCGAGGGCCGCTGACGCGGGCGCCGGCGACCGCGGCGCACGCAAGCTCAGCTGGTGGCCGCGACGCGCGCCCGCAAGGCGCTCTCCAGCCGCTGCAGCGCCGACGCGAGCAGCTCGCTCGCGGACGGCGGAAGCGCGCCGGCGAGCGCGGCGTCGGCGAGCGCGGCGACGTCCGGAGCGCGCTCGCCCAGCTCCGCAACGCGCGCCGGCATGTCGGCGGACGCGTCGGCCGCCGCCGGCAGCTCCGCGAGCGCGGCCTCGAGCGCGGCGCGCAGCTGCAGCGCCGCCTCGCGCAGCTGTCCGGCGTCGAGGTCCTGCCGCGCGCGCAACGCGAGCTCCTCGCACGCGAGCGTCCGCGCGTGGCCGCCGAGCAGGGCCGCCATCCGCTCCTGCGGGCGCAGGCCCGCGCTGCGGCGCCGGCGCGGCTCGCGCGCGGGCGGCAGCGCGCGGGCGGCGCTCCAGCGGCCCTCGGCGACCTGCACGCCGGCGCCGTAGCCGACCCGCACGACGAGCGCCTGGCGCAACGCCGGCTCGCGCACCGCCGGATCCGCGCTGGCGACGCGGTGCGCGCGCACGGCGCGCGCGACGAGCGCGAGCGCCTCGGCGGCATCGTCCGTCCCGGCCGCCGCGAGCCAGCGCTCGGCCTCCTCGCGCTCCAGCGGCGCCGCGTCCACGACCGTCGCGCGCGCCGTCGTCACCGGCGTTGGCGCCGGCTCGGGGGGGACGGGCCGCCCGCGCCGCTCGTGCAGGCGCCGGCGCTCGGGGGCTCCGAGCGTGGCGAGCACGAGCACGTGCGAGGGCGGCGCGTCCGCCGCCGCGCGCACGAGGTAGCGACCGTCCGGGGGGCCGAGCGCCCACGGCAGCTCGAACTGCACGAAGCGGAACGCACGCTCGCCGGTCGGCTCGGGGGCCGCGGCGGCGAGGTCAGTCGCCGCGGCGGCCGTCCTTGATCGCGTATCTCGAGACGCGGCGCGGGACGACCGGGTTCTCGATCGAGCCGAGCTGCTCGACGAGCTTCGTCCACTGCTGCGGCTTGAGGATCGACTGCAGTCTGCGGCCGCCGAGCAGGTCGCCGACCGGGTGGAAGCCGACGTGGATGTGGTCGGCGTGGTCCGGCAGCGCGAGCGTGTTGTCGGTGCCGGGATAGGTCATCAGGCTGATGATCTGGTGCGGCTTCATCGTGCCCTGCAGCGTCAGCAGGCGGCGGATCGTCAGGTCGGTGATCGAGCCGGAGCCCTGGTGGCCGGCGATCGGGATGTCGTTGACGGCGGCGATGTCGACCGCGTTGCCGCTCGAGTGCTCCGAGACGTTGCCGGACGCCGTGTAGTAGCCGTGGCCGCACTCGAGCGAGGTCACCGTCAGCTTCAGTCCGCTCGCGCTCAGGAACTCGAGCGTGGCGAGCACGCGGCGGTCGATCGCGCCGGCGGCGACGTCGCGGCGACCGCAGCCGTAGAGCTCGAGGCGCGGGTCGGCGAGCACGACGCGCTGGAGCTGCGCCTTGCTCATCAGCATCACCTGGCCGATCGACGGGCCGGCGGCGTTCGCGGCGGCGAAGGCGTTCCTGCCCTTCGCGCGGTAGATCGCCGTCGACTCGAGCAGCTTCCAGCCGTCGAGGATCGGCTTCGGGTCGATCTGCGGGGCGCCGCGCCCGGCCGGGCGGATCGCGAACTCGACGTGCGGCGCGAGCCGCGTGTCGGTTCTGCCGATGCGGCCGAGGATCGTCCCGGCGATCACCGAGGAGCCGCGGCGCAGCGGCTTCAGCAGGTAGTCGTGCGGGTCGAGCGCGAGCGCCTGCGTGAAGTAGCCGTCGAAGCTGTCGAGCGGCTGGCCGAGCTCCTCGAGCTGGCGCCTGCCGCCGGAGGCGTAGGCGGCCGGCCGCTCCGGATGCGCGAACAGGCGCTCCTTCGTGACGGCGGGGCCGTCGGCGGGCACGGCGTCGGGCGCTGCGGCCGCGGCGCTGCGGCGCTGGGCGCGGCCGGCCGGCTGCGTGCCGGCGCTGGCGGGGCCGGTCGGCCTTGCGTCGGCCGGCGGCAGCTCGAGCTCGGCGTGCGCGGCGGCGCCGGCGTTTCTGCGCGGCTTCGGCACCGGGTACTTGTGCGCGAGCGAGCCGAGGTGGCTGTACGTGAAGCGGTTCCCGTACACGTCCTGCAGGACGACGAAGCGGCCGAGCTTGCGGTTTCTGCCGAGGCGCACGATGCGGCCGTCGTTGACGGCGATGACCGGCGCGCCCGCTCTCGCGAAGACGTTGATCGAGCGGCGCGCCGGATCGCCCTCGACCGGCACGGCGGCGTTCGTCCCTTGGGGAACGCGCCGCGTGGCGGCGGTCGCGTCGAGCCCGTCGGCGTAGGTCGCGCGGGCCGCGACGGGGAAGTGGGCCTGCGTGAGGCCGGTCAGCGAGCCGACGAGGTCGGCCGGCATGCCGCCGATCACGCGCGCCCGCAGCAGCACCGACTCGACGTACCAGTCGGCGTGGTTGTACGCGAAGATCGCGCGTGCGAGGTCGGTGTCGGCGCCGGCGGCCTTCAGGTAGCGCGCGGCGGCGAAGATCGCGTCGACCGGGTTGTACGGGTCCTTCTCGCCGTCGCCGTTGGCGTCGACGCCGTACATCGCCCAGCTGGACGGCATGAACTGCATCCAGCCGAGCGCGCCGGCGCTCGAGACGTTCAGGTTGCGCCCGTAGTCGGTCTCGATCTCGTTGATCGCCGCGAGCACCTGCCACGGCACCGCGTACTGGATGCCGGCGGCCTGGTAGATCGGCAGCAGGAAGGGCGGGATGCGGAAGCTCTCGATGAAGAAGTTGGGCACGCCGATCGGCGCGGGCAGCGCGGGCGCGACCGTGTAGCCGGGCGTGGTCGGCGTGGGGGCCGCGCCGTCGGCGGGGTCCGCGGGCGTGGCGCCGCTCGTGTCTTCGAGCAGCGGCTGGTCCTGTGCCTGCGGCGTCGTCGGAGCGACGGCCGTCGCCGAGGACGAACCCTCACCCTTAGGTTGACCCTTCGGCTTGACGACGCCGCCGACCGCGGCGGGGGCGGTCGTCGTCGCCGGGGCCGTGGTCCCGGTCGTCGGCGCCGCGATCGTCGTCGGCGGGCCGGTGACCGTGGTGCCGGTGCTGGGGACGGCCGTCGAGACCGCGGCGGGTGCCGGCGGCGGCGGGCTGCCGATCTCGGCGACGCTCACGACGGGGCCGCCGAGGTCCGGCAGCGGGATGCTGCCGACGGGCGTGCCGGGCGCGGCGTCGACCGTCAGCGTCACCTGCTTGCCGCCCACGAGCGTCACGAGCAGCGTGCGCGGGGTGGCGGTCGCGGGGCCGGAGAGCCCCATGAGGAGGAGCAGCACGATCCCCAGGATCAGCGCGGCGATGCGAAACGGCTTGGTCCTCATACGGCTTTGCAGTTCCTCCCGCACGGCCGCCAGCGCGGCCCGGTCGTAGGACCGCCGCGTCGGCGATCTGCTCTGGACGCTACCGAGTGATCTAGACGTATGCAAAGAAGAACCCGCGTGTTTGCAGATGGCCTGGAGCGCGCGATGCGCAGGTCCCCAGACCATCGGCCGATGTCGCGCCGCCCTTGAGTAGCACACCCGCGCCACCATGACCGTAAACCCCGCGTTAAAGGGCCGATGAAGTCGGCGGAAACCCTCGACCAGCAGTCGAAGGTTGTGCGGCGACCTGCCGGGGTTCGGCTCCGAGGCGCTGCGCTATGGTCGGGCGCGCTCCGCCCACCCGACCCGACTCGCGAGGGGACGATGACCACCGACGCCGCCGACGGGCTCCGCGCCCGCATCTCACGTCAGAGCGAGGACGCCCTCGGCCGCCTCGCGCAGGAGCTGCTCGAGAGCCCGTTCGTCAGCGGCGCGCTCTCGCGCGCGTTCGAGGCGCGCGAGAAGGCGGCGCAGGCGCAGGAGGTCGCGATGGGCGCGCTCAACCTGCCGTCGGCCGGCGACCTCGAGCGGCTGACGCGGCGCGTGCGCTCCGTCTCGCAGCGGCTCGAGGGCGTCGAGGACGCGCTCGACCGGATCGACGAGCGCGTCGGCGCGATGGGCGGCGGCCCCGCCGGCGCCGCCGGAGCGCTCGAGCAGCGGCTCGCCGCGATCGAGGGCCAGCTGGCCGCGTTCGCCGGGCAGCTGTCCGAGCTCGCCGCGCAGCGCGCAGCGCAGCCGGAGCCCGCCGCCGCGGCGGTCTCGGACGAGCCCGATGCCGAGCTGGTCGCGAGCGTGCTCGACACGCCCGACGTCGGCGGGGCCGAGGTGCGCCTCGCGCCGAGCGTCAGAAGAGCCGCGACGCGCACGCGCGCGGCCGCGGCGAGGAAGCGCGCCGCCGCCAGAAGAA
>DASVFS010000009.1:0-5166 GCA_036379915.1 Conexibacter sp.
CGCCGGAGATCGAGAAGAACCAGCGGCTCGCGCCAGCGAAGTCGAAGTGCCAGCTGACGCGCTGCTCGCCGGCGCCGAGGAACCGGGGCGAGCGCAGGATCGGGCTGCGGCCGAGCAGGCCGAGGACGGCCCGCGTGAAGACGACTGCCGTGAGCAGCGAGACGATGGTGCCGATGCCGAGGGTGAACGCGAAGCCCTTGACGCCTGCGGTCGCGAGGCCGAAGAGGATAAAGGCGGTGAGGAGCGTGATCACGTTCGCGTCGATGATGGTGCTGATGCCACGCTTGTATCCCGTCGTGATCGACGAGATCATGGAGTGCCCCTTCCGGGACTCCTCCTTTATTCGCTCGAAGATGACGATGTTCGCGTCGGCGGCGACGCCGATCGTGAGGATGATGCCCGCGATGCCCGGCAGCGTCAGCGTGATCGGGATGAGCTTGATCAGCGCGTAGAAGTACGCCGCGTACACGCACAGGGCGCCGACCGCGATCACGCCGAGGATCCGGTAGAAGACGATCAGGAAGATCGCGACGATCACGAACCCGGCGATGCCGGCGACGAGGCCCTGGTCCAGCGCCTGCTTGCCGAGCGTCGCCGAGACCTGCGACTGCGAGATCAGCTTCAGTCCGATCGGCAGCGCGCCGAGCTTCAGCAGGTTCGCGAGGTCCTGTGCCGTCTGAATTCTGAAGCCGCCGCGGATGATCGCGCCGTTCTCGCCGTCGATCCCGTCCGGCAGCTCTCTCGGGTCGATCGACGCGACCGAGATCAGTCTGCCGTCGAGCGCGACGGCGAAGTGCTGCAGAACCGTCGTCGGGTTGACGCCCGGCAGCTGCAGCGACAGGCCGCGCTGGGCGATCGTGGCGGTGACGTCCTGGAAGGCGGCCTTGCCGGCGTTCGTGAATCTGAACTCGACGTCGGGCTCGTGCAGTTCGTCGAAGCCCTGCTGCGGATCCTTGATGTCCTTGCCGGACAGCGCGATGCGGTCGCGCAGGACGTAGAAGCGCGCGGCCGAGTCGTCGGCGGCGATCGCTTCATCGGCCGTGCGCGCGACCGCCTGCAGCACGACGTAGCCCTGCGGCACGGACAGCACGTCGCTGCCGTCCGGGAAGCTTCTTCTGTCGAGCGCCGAGAGCAGGTCTCTCTCGAAGCGCTCGGGCCCCGCGAGGTACTGGTGCGTTCTGTCGAACAGGTAGTAGGCGGAGCCGATCCGCGAGCCGTCTCTGGCGCCCGTGACCGCTCTCAGTCTCGACGCGAACTTGACGGCGTCGTAGAGCGGCTGGCCCTGCGTCGGGTCGCCCGCACCCTGGCTGATGCGCTGCGCGTCCGGGTTCTGCGCGGGCAGCTCCGGCGCGACCGCTCTGCCGTCGGGCGTGAGCGCGTTTCTCTCCCAGTCGTAGAAGTACAGCTGGGCGGGGGTGCCGACCTGCTCCTTCGCCCGGCGGATGTCCTGCACGTCGGGCAGGCCGACGGAGATCTGGTCCTCGCCCGAGCGCTGGATCTCGGGCTCGCCGACGCCGAGCTGGTCGACGCGCGAGCGGATGATGTCGAGCGCGCGATCGAGCGCTTCCGGCGTCACCGTCGGGACCTGCTGGGTCGGCTCACCCTGGTAGACGAGCTCGACGCCGCCCTTGAGGTCGAGCCCCAGCCGCGTCGGCTTGAACGCGATCGCGATCGCCGAGGCGGCCAGCAGGCCGGCGACGAGGAGCAGGATGAGGCCGTTGCGGCGACGATCGGTCATAGGTTCAGAGCTGGACGCCCGAAGTGCCGATGCTAGCGGCTCGCCGTATCGCGCGAGCCCCTGGTGGCCCAGCCCCCGGCATACGCGGCGGGCGGATCCGTCACCGCGCGCTGCGCGCAGCGGCGCGCCGTCCGAACGGCGCGCCGCGTGCCGGCGCCTAGCAGGCCTCGATGTGGTCCGGCCAATGCATCGACGACAGGTACTTCGTCGTCTGCGCGGCTATCGTGTAACACGAGCCGACGACACCATCCGTGTAGACGACGCGACGCCTCACGGAGTAATCATGGCAATTGCCTATCTCGAAGTTTATTAGGTGCGGCCTCGACGGATCCCAGGCTTGATCTCCGATCCACAGCCCGCAGTGCACCGGCGATGCCGCCGCTGTCGACGCGCCGACGCCGCCGAGCGCCAGGCATGCCAACGTGAGCGCGACGGCAGCCGCGCTGAAGAGCTTCCTCATGCTTTGCCTTCCCTGCAGAGGGTTGATAGGACGCGGCGACGCTAACAGCGTTAATCGATAGCGTCAATCAATCTCGCGGAGATCAATGCCCTGACGGGGATTGAATGATCGATCTTTAATGAAGGGCGGGCTACTTGGCGGGGGTCAGCACGAGCAGCAGGCCGCCGTCGTCGTCGTAGGCCGGGAACAGGTCGGCGACGGCCTGCGCCGGCAGGTCGCCCTCCGCGTTGACCGTGACCGGCTTGTTCAGTGCGCGGACGCCCCACTCTAGGACCGTCCCGACGACGTCCTGCCCGTCCTCGCCGAAGTCGAGCCCGAGCACCTCTCTGACGGAGCGGCCGATCACGCGCTCGTCGTCGAGGCCGGTCAGCTCGAACGAGCCGCGTCCGCACCCGATCACGCGGCCCTCGCGGTCGCACACGAAGAAGGCCGCATCGGGCGCCGGGTAGTAGTCGTCGAGCAGCTCGAACAGGAAGCCGAAGCCGCATCTGGCGCAGCCCTTCGGCTCGCGGCGGAAGCCGGCGGTGCGGTCGGTCGCGGTCGTGCGCGCGCCGCAGTTCGGGCAGATGAAGAGGTGCGCCATCCCGGCACAGCATACGAGCCTCGGCATGAACGGCGGTTAAGGAACCGGGACGCCGCGAGCAGGCGCGAATCTCGCCTTCGCGCAGATCGTCGCGCAGGCGCTCGGCGGGCGCGCGAGCGTCCGCTAGCCGAACAGCTGGGCCGTCTCGGCCGGCGGCTCCAGCCCGAGATGGAGCCAGGCGCGGCGGGTCGCGGCACGTCCGCGCGGGGTGCGCTCGAGGAACCCGCGCTGCAGCAGGTATGGCTCGTAGACGTCCTCGACGGTGTCCTGCTCCTCGCCGACCGCGACGGCGAGCGTCGAGAGACCGACGGGACCGCCGCCGAACAGCTCGCAGACGGCGCGCAGCAGCTCGCGGTCGAGCCGGTCGAGGCCCTCGTGGTCGACCTCGAGCAGGTCGAGCGCGTGGCCTGCCACGGCGGCCGTGACGGTCCCGTCGCCGCGCACCTCGGCGTAGTCGCGCACGCGCTTGAGCAGGCGGTTGGCGACGCGCGGCGTGCCGCGGCTGCGCGCCGCGATCGCATGGGCGCCCTCGCCGTCGATCGCGATTCCGAGCAGGCCGGCCGAGCGGCGCACGATCTGCGCGAGGTGCTCGGCGTCGTAGTGCTCGAGGCGGTGCTGGATGCCGAAGCGGTCGCGCAGCGGCGTCGTCAGCAGGCCCGCGCGCGTGGTCGCGCCGATCAGCGTGAAGGGCGGCAGGTCGAGCGTGACGACGCGCGCGCCCGCCCCCTGGCCGACCGTGATCGGCAGCTGGCCGTCCTCCATCGCCGGGTAGAAGGTCTCCTCGAGCGCGCGCGGCAGGCGGTGGATCTCGTCGACGAAGAAGACCGCGCGCGGCTCGAGGGCCGTCAGGAAGGCGGCCACGTCGCCCTTGCGCTCGAGCGCCGGGCCGGCCGTCTGCACGAACGGCACGCCCAGCTCGGCCGCGACGATCTGCGCGAGCGAGGTCTTGCCGAGCCCCGGCGGACCAGCCAGCAGCACGTGGTCGAGCGCGTCGCCGCGCGCGCCGGCCGCGGCGATCGAGACGGCGAGCTGCTCGCGCACGGACGCCTGCCCGACGAAGTCCTCCAACCGGCGCGGGCGCAGCGAGCGGTCGAGCTCGTCCTCGGCCGGGAGGACGTCGGGCGTCTGGATTCGCGGGGTCGTGGTCACGAGCGGGCCGCCTTGAGCGCGTGCGCGATCAGGTCCTCGGGCGTCTCGCCGGCGGCGCCGTCGAGCAGCTTGTCGGCCTCCTGGGCGCTGTAGCCGAGGCCGACGAGGCCCTCGCGCGCGAGCGCGCGCGGGTCGTCGCCGTGGGAGATGCGGATGTCGTCCTCGGGAAGCGTGACCCCGGCCTTCTCGCGCAGCTCGACGATGATCCGCTCGGCCGTGCGCTTGCCGATTCCCGGGACCGCTTGGAAGCGGGCAGCGTCACCGGCGGCGAGCGCGCCGATCAGCTCGCGCGGCGAGCCGCCGGACAGCACCGCGAGCGCGACCTTCGGCCCGACCGACTGCACGCCGAGCAGCATCAGGAACAGGTCGCGTTCCTCCTCGGTCGCGAAGCCGTACAGCTGCAGCGCGTCGTCGCGCACGATCAGGTGGCTGTGCAGCGTGACCGGCTTGCCGGCCGCCGGCACCTGCTTGAGCGTCTCGCTGGAGACGGCCAGGCGGTAGCCGACGCCGCTGACGTCGACGACGACCTCCCCGCCGCTCGGCGGGGACGGGCGCCGGCCGGCGACCTCGCCGCGCACGAGCGCGATCATGCCGTCGCTCCCGCGGCTGCGATCGAGCGGGCACGCGCCTGGGCGCCAGCCGGCCGCGACCCTGCGCGCCCGCCGGTCCCGTCCGCCGCGGCGACCAACGGCGCGCGGTTGAGGTGGCAGATCGCGACCGCGAGCGCGTCGGCCGCGTGGTCGGGCTGCGGCAGCTCCGTCAGCGACAGCAGCCGCTGGACCATCTGCTGCACCTGCGCCTTCTCCGCCCGGCCGGATCCGCAGACCGCGCTCTTGACCTGTTGCGGCGTGTAGGAGCCGCACGGCAGCCCGCGCTGACCGGCCGCCAGCAGCACCACGCCGCGCGCCTGGCCGACCGCGAGCGCCGAGCGCGCGTTGGCGCCGAAGTAGAGGTCCTCCAGTGCGACGGCGGCGGGCGCGTGCTCGTCGATCAGCTCGCACGCGCGCGCGTGGATCGTCGCGAGGCGGCGCTCGAGCGGCAGGCCGGCGGGCGTCTCGATCACGCCGCCGTCGAGCGCGCGCAGGCGGCCGGGTCGGGCCGGGTCGGCCGCGACGACCCCGTAGCCCGTGCTGGCGGTGCCGGGGTCGATGCCGAGGACGATCATATGTTCGGGATTCTGCGCGCAGGCCCGGACGCCTTCCGGCCGCCACAAGCAGGGGGCGTGGGCGGCACGGC
>DASVFS010000010.1:0-2059 GCA_036379915.1 Conexibacter sp.
AAGCGCGTGCCGTCCCCGTCGACGTCGTGCTCAGCAACGCGTTCGGCTTCGGCGGCAACATCGAGTGCGTCGTGTTCGGGGCGGCATGAGCACGAGCGCGATCGCCGGAGCCGCCGCGCTCACCGCCGCCGAGCTGGAGCGGCCGGACGTCGCCGAGCTGCTGGCCGGCGAGCGGCTGCGCTCGGTGAGCGTCGAGTCGCGCCTGCTGCTGGCGGCCGCGCGGATGGCGCTGCGCGACGCGCGTGCCCGCGCGGACGCTCCGGCGACAGACCCCGACGGACTCGGCGTCGTCGTCGCGACGCGCCACGCCGGCCTGCAGGACTACGTCGAGCTGTACCGCGAAGGGACGGACGCGGAACGGCCGCGCGTGCGGCCGGCGAAGGGACCGCAGGCGGGCCTCACCGCGCCCGCGGCCGAGGTCAGCATCCGCCTGCCGGCCGCCGGCCCGAACGCGACGCTCTGCAACGGCGCCGTCGGCGGCCTCGATGCGCTGCGCTACGCGAGCGATCGGCTCGCCGCCGGCGACGCGGACGCGATGCTGGTGTGCGAGCTGGAGCTGGCGCCGGCGGCGCTGCGGCGCGACGCCGACGCGGCGCCGGAGCAGCAGCGCGCCGCCGTGCTCGTCCTCGAGCGCGACGAGGCCCTGCGGGCGCCGCGCACGCACGTGCTCGCGGTCGCGACCGCCTTCTCGCCCGACGACGACGCGGACGAGGCGCTGGCGCGCGCGAGCGCGGAGGCGCTCGCCGAGGCCGGCGTGGGAGCCGCCGATCCGCTGCCGGTCTCGCGGCTGGGCGCCGTCGCGCGGCTCGTCGCCGCAGCCGCCGGCGGCGCGCACGGCCCGCGGCTCGTGACGGCGCACGAGGCGGGCGCGGCCGGCGCGGCCGTCGTCATGTCCGAGCCGGAGGAGGGACGCTGATGCAGCTCACGCATGCGAACGCAACCGCGTTCTACCTCGAGCGCCACGTCGCGGAGGGTCGCGGGCAGCGGCCCGCGCTGCGCACGCGCGCGGGCACGTGGAGCTACGCGGAGCTGCTCGACCAGGTGCAGCGCGCGGGCGCGCTGCTGCTGGCCGCCGGCGCGCGCCGCGGGGAGCGCGTCGTGGTGCTGCTGCCGGACACGCTCGAGGCCGCCGCGGTCGTGTTCGGGGCGATGCACGTCGGCGCGATCGCCGCGCCGATCCACCTGCGCTCCTCCGACGAGGAGCTGGCGTTCGTGTGCGGCGACGCGCGCCCGCAGGTGGTCGTCACGACGCCGAGGCGGGTCGCGGCGCTGGAGGCGGTCCGCACGCGCACCGGCTGGCCGCGGACGATCGTCGCGCTCGGCGACGGCGAGCCGGCGACGGCCGGCGCCGAGCCGGCCGAGGCGGCGCCGTGCGGCGCCGACGACGTCGCGCTGCTGCAGTACACGTCCGGCAGCACGGGTCGCCCGAAGGCCGTCGTCCACCTCCATCGCGGCCTGCTCGCGCTGCCGGAGGGCTTCGGCCGGCGGCTCGCGCTCACACCCGACGACCTCTGCTACTCGGCCGCCAAGCTGTCGTTCGGCTACGGCTTCGGCGCCTCCCTGCTGTTCCCGCTCGCGGCCGGCGCGAGCGCGCTGCTGCGCGCGGAGCCGTCCGAGCCGATCGGCGTGCTGGAGGCGATCGCCGCGCAGCGGCCGACCGTGTTCTTCGGCGGCCCCGCCCTCTACACCGCGCTGCTCGCCGTCCACGACCCGCGCGACCCGCACGACACCTCCAGCCTGCGCCTGTGCGTGTCCGCCGGCGAGGCGCTCGACGCGGGACTGTTCCGCCGCTGGCAGGCGGCGTTCGGCCTGCCGCTGCTCGACGGGATCGGCTCGACCGAGTGCCTGCACATCTTCGTCTCCGGCGAGCCCGGGGCGCTGCGGCCCGGGTCGCTCGGCACCGTCGTGCCGCCCTACGAGGTGCGGCTGCTCGACGACCGCGGCGCCGACGCCGGCCCCGGGCGCGCCGGCCACGTGCACGTGCGCGGGCCGGCGAACGGCGTCGGCTACTGGGAGCGCCCGGAGGCGACGCAGGCGACGATGCGCGACGGCTGGACGC
>DASVFS010000011.1:0-7986 GCA_036379915.1 Conexibacter sp.
GAGCTGCACGCTGAGCGGTGAAGCTGCCATCTGCGGCATGATCCCCGACCTCCCCGTCATGAGCGTCGAGGTCTCCTACTGCATCGTCAACACCGAGCAGCGCGCGCTGCTCGAGCGCTGCCTCGACGCGATCGCGCGCGAGCAGGCGGCGCTGCCGTTCGAGACGGAGGTGCTCGTGCTCGACAACGCCTCGCGCGACGGCTCCGTCGGGATGGCGAGAGCGCACCCGGTCGTCACGGAGCTGATCCGCCGCCCCCAGCGACGCGGCAAGGCGGAGAACGACAGCGCGCTGATGCAGCGCGCGCGGGGGCGCTGGTGCCTGCTGCTGAACGAGGACTCCGAGCTGCTGCCCGGAGCGACCGCGGCGCTGCACGCCGCGCTCGTCACGCGGCCGGCCGCCGGTGCGGCGGGCGCGAGGCTGCTGCGCCCGGACGGTCGCCAGCAGCCGTCGGCGTGGCGCTTCCCGACGCCGTCGACGGCGCTCGCGGGCGCGCTGTTCCTGCACAGGTGGACGACGGTCGAGAGCAAGGGCGACGCGGTGCGCGAGGTCGACTGGGCGCAGTCGGCCGCGCTGCTCGTGCGGCGCGAGGCGGCGCAGCGGATCGGCTGGATGGACCCGGCGTTCTTCGTCTACTCCGACGAGGTCGACTTCTGCAAGCGCCTGGGCGACGCCGGCTGGACGACGCTCTACGTGCCGCAGGCGGAGGCGATCCACCACGAGCAGCTGTCGACCGGTAACGTGCCGACGCGGCGGATCGTCGAGCTGTCGCGCAACCGCGACCGCTACATGCGCAAGCACCACTCGCGCCTGTCTGCCCTCGTGGTGCGCTGGCTGACGGCGTGGACGTACGCGGTGCGGGCGGTGGCGGCGAACGTGGTGCCCGGCCACGACCCGGCGCGCTACTGGCAGCACGTGCGCGCGACCCTCCACCCCGAGCGGGGCGAGGGTCTGCGCGAGGCGGCCGCGGACTGGAACCGCGGCACGCGGCTGTAGCCGCGGCGGCCGGCGGCTAACGCGTCACGTCGCGCACGGAGCCGTCGTCCATCAGCCACTCGAAGCGATCGGGCAGCGCCCGCTCCGCCTCGATCCCGACGAGGAACGAGAAGAAGTTCTCGCGTACGCGGAAGTCGCGGGTCGATCTGCCATACGTGATGCGCACCGCCCGCACGCCGTTCGGCACGATTCCCGCGACCGTCGCGCGGCCGCGCACCACGCCGGAGGAGCCGAACATCCCATGCGTCCGCACATCGGCCAGCGAGCTGCAGCCACCGCCGCCGCTGAACATGCAGACGGTCGGCTCGCGCCGCTGCGGTGGATGCGCGAGCCGCCTGCGCTGACGTCCGTCGAGTCCGCGCAGACACCGAGCCGGCCATGGCTGCTGGCCGAACCCGCGCGCCGGGACGATGAACGTGCGCTTGCCGTCGGCGGCCGTGCCGACGAAGCGGATGCCCTGAACGTCGACGCCGAGCAGACCCGGACCGCGCAGGTAGCGACGGTCGAACGCGTCCGCGGCGCTGCGCGGACGTGCCAACACCCCGAGCACGGACGTGAAGGCCGCGCCGACCGGCGGGCCGACGTCGAGGCGGCGCGGGCCGACGTCGCACGAGGCCGAGGGTCCGGACGTCACCGTCGTGCGCATGGGCGGCGCCGGCTTCACGTCCGGCCGCCACACGTCGGTCACCGCGGCGACGGCAGGCACCGCGAGGGCGCCGGCCGCGACGGCGACCGCGACCAGCGGCCGCCGTCGGATCCGGCGGCGGCGCGCAGGCGGCGCCGTCTGCTCGACGACGTCGGCGTGCTGCTCGGCGGCCGAGGAGCGCAGTCGCTCCTCGAGCGCGTCGAAGAACCGGCTCATGGGACCTCCTTCAGCTGAGTTCGCAGTGCGCGCAGCCCACGGCTGACGCGCTGGCGGACGACGAAGTCCGAGCAGAGGAACCGCTCCGAGAGCGCGCGGTAGTCCTGCTCGTCGACGACGCGGGCGAGGATCGCCTCGCGCTGCTCGGGCGGCAGCGCGGCGACGGCCGCGAGCAGCTCCGACTCGTCGCTCGCCGAGGCCATCTCCTCCACCGCGGCGAGGTCCGCGTCCTCGAGCACCAGCGGCTCCCACGCCAGGCGCCGGCGCGCCTCTTCCTCGACGCGGCCGCGACGGCGGCTCTCGCGCAGCTTGTTCGCCGCGATGCCGTACAGCCACGCGAGCGCCGGCGGACCGCCGGGGCGGTAGCGCGGGCAGGCCAGCAGCGCGGCGGCGAAGACCTCCGCGGTCAGGTCGGCGGCGAGCTCGGCATCGCCCGTGCGCCGCAGCAGGTAGCCCGCGACGTGTGCGACGTGGCGCCGGTAGAAGCACGCGAAGGCGTCGCCGTCGCCGCCCGCGGCTCGCGCCAGCAGCGCGTCGTCGTCATCGCGGCGGAATCCCGTCATCACCCCGCTTCTGTCGGCGCAGCGCGATCTGTGACAGCCGCCGCAGCTGCGCGCGCTCCTCGGGGCGGTAGAAGCCGGTCAGGCCGAGCGCGACGGGCAGCAGCAGGGCGAGCAGCGCACGGCTGACGAAGCCGGCCGCGCCGCTCGTCGGCAGCAGCAGCTCGCCGGCGCCGGCGAGGCCGCCGAGCACGAGCGCGAGCTGGGCGATCCGCCGCCACTCGAACGCGACCGCGAACAGGTTTCGCGTCAGCAGCCGCATCACCACGAGCATCGCGACGTACGCGCCGGCGAGCGCCAGGCCGGCGCCGGCGATCCCCAGCGACGGCGTCAGCACGACCAGCAGCAGCACGTTGACGGCGAGGCCGACGGCTGCGGCCGGGAAGTTGCGCGTCGTCACCTCGGCGCGTCCGGCGATCACGAGGAAGATCACGAACAGGCCGTAGAGCGACCAGCCGAGCGCGATCCACGGCAGCGCCACGTGCGCCTCGAAGAAGGCGGGGGCCGCCAGCAGGCGCGTGAACCAGCGGCCGAGCAGCAGCAGCCCGGCGACGGCCCAGCCGGTGACGAGCAGGTAGTAGGTGGCGACGAACGCGTAGAAGCGGCTCGCCTCGTCGTCGTCCGCGATCGAGTAGGCGAGCGGGGGCCAGCTGTACTGGAACGCGCGCGCGACGAAGCCGGTGACGCCGGCCAGCTTGACGGCGATCGAGTAGACGCCGGCGGTCGCGGCGCCGTAGCGATGGAACAGGTACCAGCGGTCGACGAGGTTCAGCGCGTACACGGACGCGTCGGCGGGGACGGTCGGCAGCCCGAAGCGCAGCAGCCGTGCGAGCGGGTGGAGTCTCGGGTGGTCGGCGCCGCCGCGGCGCGGCAGCAGGCGGCGCGCCATCGACAGCCACAGGCCGAGCAGCACGACCGTCGAGGCGGCGTAGTTGCCGAGCAGCAGGCCGCGCGCCTGCTGGTCCTCGAACACGACGAGCCAGACGGTGAGCGCGATCGTGAGCAGCACGTTTGCGACCGAGGAGATCGCGTACGCGCGGGCGCGCTCGTCGACGCGCAGCAGCGCGTACGCGAGCTCGAGGTTCGTGAAGGTCCACAGGCCGAGCACGGCGATGCGGAAGACGGCCGCGTCGGGGCGGTCGAGCACGAGCTCGGAGAGCGGCTGCGCGAAGACGGCGAGCGGGACCGCGGCCAGCGTCGTGGCAAGCAGCAGGAAGCCGGTCGAGCGGCGCGCGAGCGCGTCCTGGCGCGCTCGGTCGCCGTCGGCGTAGTGGTAGCGCACGAGCGACTCGCCGACGCCGAAGCGGATCACGATCGAGAGCAGCACGATCCCCGTCATCAGCAGCTCCGCGACGCCGTACTGCGACTCGCTCACGTGCCGTGTGTAGATCGGCAGCAGCACGACCGCGAAGACCTTCGAGACGATGTCGCCGACCTGGTAGGCCGCGGTCGTCTTCAGCAGCCGCTGGAGGAGGGCGCGCATGCGCGCGGGACGGTAGATCAAATGCATGCTGTGTAGACGCGCCGCCATGCGCCGTTCACCCTCGGTGGACCGCTCCACCGACCACGACGAAGGGAGATACACATGGCGGTGTACACTGGTGTAGACATGAGTCGCACCAACATCGAGATCGACGATCAGCTGCTCGAACGAGCGATGCGGATCCACGGCCTGAAGACGAAGCGCGAGGCGGTCGACTACGCCCTGCGCAGACTCGTCGGCACCCCGATGACGCGCGAGGAGATGCTCGCGATGCGGGGCACAGGCTGGGAAGGCGACCTCGACGCGATGCGCTCGCGCCCGTTCGCATGGGACCGCTGATCCTGGCCGACTCCTCCGCGTGGATCGAGTACCTGCGCGCGACGGAGAGCGACACCGATCTGCAGCTCGACGGGTTGCTGAGAAGAAGCGCGCGTGTCGCCACGACCGACCTCGTGCTGCTCGAAGTGCTGTCGGGCGCCCAGACGCAGGACAACCACGATCGCTGGCAGGGGCTCCTGTACTCGTGCGAGTACCTGCGTTCTCAGCCGCCACTGGACTACGAAGCGGGAGCGAGGATCTACCGCACCTGTCGCAGGGGCGGCGAGACGGTTCGCGCGCCGCTCGACTGCGTAATCGCGGCGATCGCGATGCGCTGCAAGGCGGCGGTGCTGACGAAGGACCGCGACTTCGAGACGATCGCCCGCCACGTCGAGCTCGAGCTGGCCTGACGGCCGGATCGGCTCGACGCGCGGTGCGGGTGGTCCGCGCGCCGCTGCCACAATGGAGACGTGGAGTCGTTGAAGGGAAAGCTGCTGCTGGCCTCGCCCGTTCTGGAGGATCCGAACTTCGCGCGCACGGTCGTGCTGATCGCCGAGCACAACGAGGACGGCGCGATGGGGCTCGTGCTGAACCGCCCCGCCGACGTGACGGTCGGCGAGAGCGCGCCGGAGCTGGAGGAGCTGGTCGACGCGGCCGAGCCGATCTACGTCGGCGGGCCGGTGCAGCCGACCGCGGTGATCGTGCTCGCCGCCTTCACCGACCCCGGCGCCGCGGGCTTGATGATCAGCGACGACGTCGGCTTCCTGTCGGCGCAGCTCGAGCTCGCCGAGTCGGCGGCCGTCACGAACCGCACGCGCGTGTTCGCCGGCCACGCCGGCTGGGGTCCCGGCCAGCTCGACGAGGAGATGGAGCGCGAGGACTGGATCGTCGAGACGCCGCGCCCGGACGAGCTGTTCGCGTCCGACCCCGACGAGCTCTGGAGCCGTGTGCTCACGCGCAAGGGCGGGACGTTCGCGCTGGTCGCGCGCATGCCGCTCGACCCGTCGCTGAACTAGCCCGGTCGCGACCGGCGCGCCGGCCGCGCGAGCTGTGGAATGCTGCCGGCGCGGCGTATGGGGTCGACCGTGAGCTGGCATGACACGACAACGTCGTAGGCGCACGCGCACGCGACGCGACTCGGGGCTCGAGCGCCCGGCGGGGAACCGCGCCGACCTGTTGCACACGACGCTGCTCGCCACCGTCGAGGACACGCGCGTCACGGGCCTGCCGCACCTCGCGCTGCTGCATGGAGAGACCGGGCGCGGCAAGAGCTACGTGGTGCAGGCGCTCTACGACGAGCTGTGCCGGCGGCAGCCCGGTTACTGGCTCCCGGGGCTCAAACCGAGCTGGCCGCCGCCGTCGCTCGCCACCTTGCGCGAGCAGCGCAAGCGGATCGCCCCGCCGGACGAACTGCGCCAGCCGGGCGCCGCGGCGTCGTTCCTGTGGATCGCCGTCAGCTGCTCCGGCTACTGGGATGCGCCGCGCCTCGATCCGACGGCCGACCTGCTGCGTCAGCTGCAGCGCGCGCTCGCCGAGACCGTCGACGCGACGCTCGCAGCCGCGCGCCGGCGCCGCGACTGGGTGGTGGATCGCGTCGTCGAGGGCATCGGGCAGCTCGAGCCGATCGTGGGCGCGGCGAAGTTCGCGATCGACACGCTCGTACAGGCTCCCGAAGCGCTCAGACACGGCGAGCCGACGCCGCTGGCCGCCGAGCGGCAGCGCACCTTCGAGGCGCTGACGCGCTACGCCCGGCTGCTCGACGCGCTCGAGCTGGAGCCGCCCACCCTCGTCGTGACCGTCGACGACGCCGGTGCCGCGCCGGTCGATCTTCTCGGCGCGCTCGCCGCCTGCGTCGCCGAGCCCGCGGACACCGAGAGCGACCTCTCCGAGGAGACCCGTCTGCTCCCCCGCGTGCTCGACCAGATGCCCCCGCTGCCGGTGCTGTTCGTGCTCACGGCATGGGACCACATGCTGCCTCCCAAGGACGACGCGCAGCCGCTGGCGCAGTGGCTGGCCGAGTACGAGCAGCTCGGACTCGAGCGCGAGACGCTGCGCTGCCGTGAGATCCAGCCCACCGAGGCGAAGGGTCTGCTCGATCGCTGGACGCTCGGACCGGACGAGGCCATGCGCGATCAGATCGTCAGCCATATCGCGTCGAACAGCGCGCACAGCCTCGTCAACCCGCTCGTACTGGCCGAGCACGTCGCGTGGGTCGAGGAGCGACGCGACCCGTTCTCGGGAGAGGTCGCCGTCACGAGCGACGAGATCGACGCGCTCAGCACGTCGCCCGACCACCACGTCGAGGAGCGGCTCGAGCGGCTGCGGCGCAGCGACGACGGCCCGGCCGTCCACTCGGTGCTGGCGACGCTCTGCTCGCTCGGCATCACGCTGCCGTGGGGACTCGTCGAGGAGCTGCTCGCCGCCAGCGGCGCCGGCCTCACGGTCGACCGGCTGCAGGAGCGGCTCGTGCGCCTCAGCGCGGTGCTGACCCAGCAACCGCCCGACCCGCTGCGGCTGTTCGTGCTCGACGCCGACCTCTACGACCACCTGCATCGCAGACACCAGCTGACGTCTGTGCAGCAGGACGCCTGCGCGACGGCGTGCGCGGCGTTCCTGCGCCGCTGGATCGAGGAGCTGGAGCCCGACAGCATGCTGCGCGGCGTGAGCGACCACTGGTCGCTCACGCGCATGCAGCGCATGGCGCCGATCGCCGTGCGCGCGCTCGAGCGCATCGACGACGCCGACACGGTCGCGGTGCTCGTGAGGACGCTCGCCGGAGGCGAGCCGCCCGCCCTCGGCGACGTCCCCGGCCCGCGGTCCGCGGTCGTGGTCGTCTGGCTGGCGTCCGACCGGCCGGACGAGGTGTCGACGAGCGACCTGCTCGCCGGCTGCCAGGAGCTGGGCGCGTCGCGCATCGCGCTGAGCTGCCTGCTCGCGCTCGCGAGAGAGCGCGGCGCGATGCTCGGCGAGCCGGAGCTGGAGCAGATCGTGGACCGACTCGCCCCGCATGTGGAGATCGCGGACGTGCAGACCGTGCTCGTCTCGCTGCTGTGCGACCGCGGGCACGCGCTGCGCGCGCAGCGACTGCTCGAGGGCGTGCCGCTCGCGCCGCAGTCCGTGCTGCAGCTCGCGCAGGCGCTCGAGCTCGGGGGCTCGCCCTCAGCCGCGCTTGCGCTGTTGAGCGCTCACAGCGACGGCAACGGGACGCTGATCCGGCGCCACGCAACGCTGCTGGAGCGGATCGGGCAGCCGGACGCCGCGCTGGCGTTGCTGGAAGCGCGACCGGAGACATGGCAGCTCTCGCGACTGCGCGCGGAGATCCTCGGACGCATCGGCCGCGACGACGACCGCGGCGCGCTGCTCGAGCAGTGGACCGATCGCAACGCCGACGCCGCCCGTCTGCTCGCGGCCGACCGCGCGGCGGCCGGGCGCATCGACGCCGCGCGGCAGCTGCTGGAGCCGTGGCGCCGTTCGTGGATGCCGGCCGCCGTCCAAGCGGCGCGGTTGGAGTGGGCCGACGGCCGCTACATCGCCGCGCTCCAGGCGCTCGCGCCGTTCCTCGACCGCGGCGGCCCGGCCGAGGCCACCCTCGCGCAGATGCTCGATGAGATCGGCCGCGAGGGGATGCGCTTCCAGCTCGGACCCGGGGGCCGTGTCGAGAGCGTCGTGCGGACCCAAGTCGGCGGCGCCGCGAAGCCGAGAAGCCGCCGCGAGCGCCCGCGGCCGGCGGCGGAGATCCGCGCGGAGGTCGTCCGCGAGCTGGAGACCG
>DASVFS010000012.1:0-35921 GCA_036379915.1 Conexibacter sp.
TGGCCGGCTCCGAACGCCGACATCGCCAACACGCGCCACGTCGGCGGCCCGATCGAGCGCAGCTCGGTCGCGCGCCTGCGGGTCGCCTGGACGATGCCGATCGGCGACTACGCCACGACGCCGGTCGTCGTCGACGGCGTCGTCTACACGCAGGACCTCCAGGGCGACGTCTACGCGATCGAGCTCGCGAGCGGGCGCGTGCGCTGGCGCCACCGCTACGGCCTGCTGACCTACGGGCCGAACGGCGTCACCGTCGGCGACGGGCGCGTCTACGGCGCCACGACGCTGTTCGCCTTCGCGCTCGACCAGGACAGCGGGCGCGAGCTGTGGCAGGCCGCGCTGCCGCGCAACGAACACGAGGGGATCGACATGGCGCCCGGCTTCCACGACGGGACGGTGTTCGTCTCGACGGTGCCGACGCGCCCGGAAGTCCAGTACGGCCCGGGCGCGCAGGGCGTCCTGTGGGCGCTCGACGCCGCCACCGGCAGACCGCGCTGGCACTGGGACACGGTGCCGGCCGAACTGTGGGGGGATCCGAGCGTCAACTCCGGCGGCGGGCTCTGGTACCCGCCCGCGTTCGACGCCAGGGGGCACGTGTTCGCGAGCGTCGCCAACCCGGGGCCGCTGCCGGGAACGCCGGAGCAGCCGTGGGGCGCGAGCCGGCCGGGTCCGAACAGATGGACGAACGCGATCGTCAAGCTCGACGAGCGGACCGGCAGACTGCTGTGGGGCCGGCAGGTGCTTCCGCACGACATCTTCGACTGGGATCTCGCGTGTCCGGTGATCCTGCGTCGCGCGGGCGGGCGCGAGCTCGCCGTCGTCGCCGGCAAGATGGGCTGGGTCTACGCGTTCGACGCGGACGACGGCGCGCTCGTGTGGAAGCGCCCGGTCGGGCGCCACAACGGCCACGACGACGACAACCTCAGGGCGATGCGCGGGGAGCGGATGCCCGCGCGCATCCGCCACCTGCTCCCGGGGCAGCTCGGCGGCGTGATCACGCCGATGGCGGCCGACGCGCGCACCGTCTACGTGCCCGTCAACGAGCTGGCCGCCAGAATCGACAGACAGCTGATGCTGCCGGAGGAGGGGCCGGCGCGCGGACGGATGGTCGCGCTCGACCTCGCGACCGGACGCGTCCGCTGGGACAGGCCGCTGCCGGCGGGCGAGTACGGCGGCGCGACGGTCGCGAACGACGTCGTCTTCACGACGACCTACGACGGCACGGTGTGGGCGCTCGACGCGCGCAGCGGCGGCGTCGCGTGGCGCGCGAGGCTGCCCGCGGGGACGAACGCGCCGGTGGCGGTCGCCGGGGACACCGTGCTGGCGGCCGGCAGCCTGCGGCAGAGAGCCGGCCAGCAGACGCGGCTCGTCGCGTACCGGCTCGGGCGATGAGCCGCGGCGACCGAGGCGGTGCCCGACGCGCCGCAAGTCGGTGATGCTCCGCGGCGGATCCGTAGTCGCTACGTGCGCCGTTGCGGCGGAGTCTGCGCCGAACTCTGCGCAGAAGTGCCGGCGACCCGGTTGGTAGACTGGCCTATGCCCGGCAATCGAACTCGTCCGCTCAGCGAACAGGTCCTTGTGGCCGATGACATGAGCGAGCGGGTTCGCTTGCATCCCTCTCGACCGTCCCGCCGCCTCACCGCCCAGTAGGGAAGGAACGTCGCACCCATGTTCGAGCGATTCACAGAGCGAGCCCGCCAGGTGGTCGTCCTCGCCCAAGAGGAGGCCCGGACGCTCAAGCACAACTACATCGGCACCGAGCACATCCTCCTCGGCCTCCTGCGGGAGGAGGAGGGCCTGGCGGCTCGCGTGCTGGAGAGCCTCGACATCACCGTGGAGCGCGTGCGCGCGCAGGTCGTGCGGATCGTCGGCTCCGGCGAGGAGGTGACCTCCGGTCAGATCCCCTTCACGCCGCGCGCGAAGAAGGTGCTGGAGCTGGCCCTGCGCGAGGCGCTCAGCCTCGGCCACAACTACATCGGCACCGAGCACATCCTGCTCGGCCTCGTGCGCGAGAACGAGGGCGTCGCGGCGCGCATCCTGCTCGACTTCGACGCCGACTCGGAGAAGATCCGCAACGAGGTCATCCGCATGCTGTCCGGCCCCGGCGGCCGTCGCCAGGGCGGCGGCAGCGGCGGCGGGCAGGGCGCCAGCGGCGCGCAGGGCGAGGGCAAGAAGTCCTCGAAGCTGCTCGACCAGTTCGGCCGCAACCTCACGAAGCTCGCCGCCGACGGCAAGCTCGACCCGGTCGTCGGCCGCGAGACGGAGATCGAGCGGATCATGCAGATCCTCTCGCGCCGCACGAAGAACAACCCCGTGCTGATCGGCGAGCCGGGCGTCGGCAAGACCGCCGTCGTCGAGGGTCTCGCCCAGCGCATCACGAATGCCGACGTGCCGGAGCTGCTCAAGAACAAGCAGATTTACACCCTGGACTTGGCTGCCCTCGTCGCTGGCAGCAAGTACCGCGGCGAGTTCGAGGAGCGCCTCAAGAAGGTGATGAAGGAGATCACCCAGCGCGGCGACATCATCCTGTTCATCGACGAGCTCCACAACCTCGTCGGCGCGGGCGCGGCCGAGGGCGCGATCGACGCGGCCTCGATCCTCAAGCCGGCGCTGGCGCGCGGCGAGCTGCAGACGATCGGCGCCACCACGCTCGACGAGTACCGCAAGTACCTCGAGCGCGACTCGGCGCTGGAGCGTCGCTTCCAGCAGATCCGCGTCGACCAGCCGTCGACCGACGAGACCGTGCAGATCCTGCGCGGCCTGCGCGACCGCTACGAGCAGCACCACAAGGTGAACATCACCGACGAGGCGCTGTCCGCCGCGGCCGACCTGGCCGACCGCTACATCTCCGACCGCTTCCTGCCGGACAAGGCGATCGACCTGATCGACGAGGCCGCCTCGCGCATGCGCATCAAGTCGATGACGTCCCCGCCCGTCTACCGCGAGCTGGAGGACGAGATCGAGGAGACGCGGCGCAACAAGGAGGCCGCGATCGAGGCGCAGGAGTTCGAGAAGGCCGCGAACCTGCGCGACCAGGAGCGCCAGCTGACGCAGAGAAAGCGCGAGCTGGAGGAGCAGTGGGAGTCCGGCGAGTCCGGCGAGCGCCCCTCGATCGGCGAGGAGGAGATCGCGGACATCGTCTCGATGTGGACGGGGATCCCGGTCTTCAAGCTGACCGAGGCCGAGACGGCGAAGCTCATGCGCATGGAGGAGGAGCTCCACAAGCGCGTCATCGGACAGCACGCCGCGGTCGAGGTGATCTCGAAGGCGATCCGCCGCTCGCGCGCGGGCCTGAAGGATCCGAAGCGGCCGACCGGCTCGTTCATCTTCCTCGGCCCCTCGGGCGTCGGGAAGACCGAGCTGGCGCGCACGCTCGCCGAGTTCCTGTTCGGCGACGAGGACGCGATGGTGCGCATCGACATGTCGGAGTACATGGAGAAGCACGCCGTCTCGCGGCTCGTCGGCTCGCCTCCGGGCTACATCGGCTACGACGAGGGCGGTCAGCTGACCGAGGCCGTGCGGCGCAAGCCGTACAGCGTGCTGCTGCTCGACGAGATCGAGAAGGCCCACCCGGACGTCTTCAACATCCTGCTGCAGATCCTCGAGGACGGGCGGCTGACGGACGCGCAAGGGCGCACCGTCGACTTCCGCCACGCGATCGTGATCATGACGTCGAACATCGGCGCGAGCGAGATCGCCCGCAACACGCCGCTCGGATTCGCGGTCTCCGACGACGAGACCGGCATCACGTACGACGACATGAAGAACCGGATCATGGGCGAGCTGAAGAAGGTCTTCCGGCCGGAGTTCCTCAACCGCATCGACGACGTGATCGTCTTCCACAAGCTGGCGAAGGACGAGATCAAGCAGATCGTCGAGCTGCTGCTGCTGCGGATCCGCGAGTCGCTGGCGGAGCGCGAGCTGCAGCTGGAGCTGACGGAGGAGGCCAAGGACCTGCTCGTCGAGAAGGGCTGGGACCCGTCGATGGGCGCCCGTCCGCTGCGCCGGGCGATCCAGCGCTACATCGAGGATCCGCTCGCGGACTTCGTGCTGCGGTCAGAGCTCACGCCGGGCGGGACCGTGCTCGTCGACAAGGCGCCCGAGGGCGACGACCGCGAGGTCTCGATCGAGGTCGTCCAGCCGAAGACGCCGGTCGGCGTCGGGGCCAAGGGCGACGACGACGACGCGCCCGGCGAGGACGACGGCGCCCAAGTCGAAGCGCCCGGCGAGTAACGCGGCGCGACACCGAGCTGGGACTCCGGGGCGGCCGAACTGGTCGCCCCGGAGCGCTTTTCAGGCACTACGCTTCTCCGTGTCCCGGCTGTGAATGGGGGTTCACGGCCTCGAAGTCAGGGGGAAGGCATGAGGACGCACAAGGCGCTTCTCGCGATCGCCGCCGCCATCGTCTGCATCGCGGCGATCCCGTCCGTTGCGCTCGCCAACAGGGCGATAGAAGTGGCGCCGGGCGGGATGGTGACGAAGGAAGGGCCGATGACGATAACCGACAGCAACGGCGTCGTCATAGAATGCGAAGTGACCTACAGAGAGGTGTGGGAAAGGCGCATCCCGAAGGTCGTCAACACGGTGGTCGCGGGCATCACCGAAGGCATCGCGGAAGAATGCGTAGGTGAAAACGGCGTCGTCGCGGTTGAAGCGGTGATACTGCAACTAGGGCAGGTCACCCCGAAGTACTATCAGTCGTTCAGGGGGATACTACCGAACATACAGTCGATCCTATTGATCGCCAATCCGCTGCGGATACTAATCCGGTACAGAGAAGTCCTGATGCCGATCAACACCATAGGGTGCCTATTCCAGGGCCCGGTCGGCTTTGACACCGGCGCGATGGTGAACAGGATAACCAGGCTAATAATTCAGAGGAACCAGTTCGTTCCGCTCATACTCCAGCTATTCGGGCCGATGCCGTGCCCGTTCAACATCAGAGTCGAAGGGACGTTCGAAGTGGCCCCGGTCCAGAACCTGAGGCTACTCAACGTATGAGCCGGTCCGGGGGCGGTTCGGTGGACCGCCCCCGGCAGCCGGGTAGATTCCCGGCGATGGACGAGCCGGTCGAGATCAGAGTCCGCGACGACGGCCCGTACAAGGTCACGGGGCCCGTGCGGCTTGTCGATCCGGACGGCAACGAGATCGCGTACGACGCGTCCCGGCCGTTGGTGCTGTGCCGCTGCGGGCGCTCGCGCACGAAGCCGTTCTGCGACAAGGGGCACCGCGAGAGCGGCTTCTCGTCGTGCGTGCGGGCGTCGGCCGCCGGCCTCGACGCGCGCGACCCCTGAGCCGCCGGTCGCGCGCGTACCCTCGGTCGTCCGATGGCCCGCGCGACCTCCGTCCACGTCTGCTCCGACTGCGGGCACGAGACGCCGCGCTGGCACGGGCAGTGCCCCGGCTGCGGCGCGTGGAACACGCTCGTCGAGGAGGCTGTCGCGCGGCCGGCGTCCAGAGGCCGCGGCGCCGGCGGGGGCGGCGGTCAGGCGGTCGCTCCCGTCGCGCTCGGCGACGTGCGCGCCGAGGCGGTCGCGCGCCTGTCGACCGGCATCGGCGAGCTCGACCGCGTGCTCGGCGGCGGCGTCGTCCCCGGCTCGCTCGTGCTGATCGGCGGCTCGCCGGGAATCGGCAAGTCGACGCTCACGACGATGGCGCTCGCGAACCTCGTCGCGGCCGGCCGCCGCGGGCTCTACGTCTCCGCGGAGGAGTCGGCCGCGCAGATCAAGCTGCGCGCCGAGCGGCTCGGCGCGGCGGCCCACGCGCTGCGGATCCCGACGATCGCCGAGACCGATCTCGGCGCTGTCCTCGCCACGTTGGAGCGCGAGCGCCCGGACGTGTGCGTCGTCGACTCGGTGCAGACGCTCCACAGCGGGGCGCTGAGCGGCGCGCCCGGCTCGGTCGGGCAGGTGCGCGAGGTCGCCGGCGAGATCATGCGCGTCGCCAAGACGCACGGGATCGCGGTCCTGCTCGTCGGCCACGTCACGAAGGAGGGCGCGCTCGCGGGTCCGCGCGTGCTCGAACACCTCGTCGACTGCGTGCTGCAGTTCGAGGGCGAGCGCGAGCGCACCTACCGGACGCTGCGCGCACTCAAGAACCGCTTCGGCTCCACGAGCGAGGCGGGCGTCTTCGAGATGCGCCAGGACGGCTTGGTCGAGGTGCTCGACGCCTCGGCGCGCTTCGTCGGCGAGGCGACGCGCGCGCCCGGCTCGGTCGTGCTCGCGGCGATGGAGGGCTCGCGTCCGCTGCTCGTCGAGGTGCAGGCGCTCGTGTCCGAGTCCGACCTCGAGATCCCGCGGCGCGTCGTCTCGGGAATCGACCGCAACCGCCTCGCGCTCGTGCTGGCGGTGCTCGCACGCCACGGAGGCGTCGGGGTGGGGACGAGCGACGTGTTCGTGAACGTCGTCGGCGGCGTGCGCGTCGACGAGCCGGGCGCGGACCTGGCGGTGGCGCTGGCGGTCGCGAGCGCCGCGCGCGGGGTCGCGCTGACGAGCGCGTCGGGCGGCGCCGTCCAGGCCGCCGCCCAGGCCGGTGCCGACGGCCCGCCGCCGCTCGCCTGCTTCGGCGAGCTGGGCCTCACCGGCGAGCTGCGCACGGTCGCGCACGCCGAGCGGCGGATCGCCGAGGCGCGCAAGTTCGGCCTGCAGACGATCGTCACGCCGGAGGTCGGCACGCTGCGGGCGGCGCTGCGTCCGCTGCGCGGCCGCGTGCGCGCGTCCGGCGCGACCCGCGCCGCGGCGGCCTGAACGCAGCCGTTCCGGCGAATCGCGCGGGATTGTCACCGCATGCGCGGAAATCCCTGTGGTGTCGCGGAAAAACACAGGAAAACCCGGTAGAATCGGGTTGGTATGGCACCGCGTACCGGGGAAGAGCTCAAAGACGAGCTCGAGTCTCGCCAAGAGCCCCGGCTCGTGAAGGCGCTCGAGATGGTCGCCCCCGGAACCGCGCTGCGCGAGGGGATCGACAACATCGTGCACGCCCGCACCGGCGCCCTGATCGTCGTCGGCGACGCGGACGACCTCGCGTTCCTCTTCTCCGGCGGGCTGAAGCTCGAGATCGACTACACGCCCGCCTTCCTCTACCAGCTGGCGAAGATGGACGGCGCGCTCGTGCTGAGCGCGAACGCGACGAAGATCGTGTGGGCCAACGTCCAGCTGACGCCCGACCCGACGATCCTCACGCTCGAGACCGGCACCCGCCACCGCACCGCCGAGCGCATCTCGAAGCAGACCGAGGCGCTCGTAATCGCGATCTCGCAGCGGCGCGAGGTCGTCTCGCTCTACGTCGACGGCGCCAAGTACATCCTCGAGGACATCCCGGTCGTGCTCGCGAAGGCCAACCAGGCGCTCGCGACGCTCGACAAGTACCGCAGCCGCCTCGACCAGGTCTCGACGCGCCTGACCGCGCTCGAGTTCGAGGGCGGCACGACGCTCCACGACGTGCTCACCGTCCTGCAGCGCTCCGAGCTGGTGACGCGCATGGGCGTCGAGATCGAGCGCTACATCGTCGAGCTCGGCACCGAGGGCCGCCTGATCGAGATGCAGCTCGACGAGACGATGGTCGGCGTCGCCGGCGACAAGGCCGCGCTCGTGCGCGACTACCTGGCCGACGACACCGACGAGCGCTTCGCCGACGCGATCGACCAGCTCGTGCGGCTGCCGCACCAGGACCTGCTCGACTTCGGGCGGCTCGCCGAGCTGCTCGGCTACGACCGCAAGGTCAACACGCTCGACTTCCCCGTCTCGCCGCGGGGATATCGCATCCTCGGGCGCATCCCGCGCCTGCCGCGACTCGTGACGCAGCGGATCGTCGAGGAGTTCGGCGGGCTGGAGGAGCTGCTCGCCGCCGGCGACGGCGAGCTCGAGACCGTCGAGGGCGTCGGCGAGATCCGTGCGAAGGACATCCGCGAGGGCCTTCGCCGGCAGCAGGAGATCAACCTCGTGGACCGTTACCTGCAGACCTGAACACCAGAAGACCATCGGGGGCTGCTGGGCGGCCCGCTTTTCCAAGGAGGCCACCATCACCGAGTTGACCGAAGAGCAGCTGGAGGACCTCGAGGCCACCGTCGTCGTCGAAGTCGAGCACATCGAGTTCGAGATCGGCGACAACGTCGTCTATCCCCACCACGGGGCTGGCAAGGTCCTGAAGAAGGAGCAGAAGGACGTGCTGGGCGAGGTGCGCGAGTACCTCACGATCAAGATCCTCCACAACGACATGACCGTCATGGTCCCCACGGAGAACGCCGCGATAGCCGGCCTCCGTCGCGTGATCGACGAGGAGACCGTGAAGAGAGTGCTCGGCGTGCTCCAGGACGAGTGCTCGGACATGCCGAAGAACTGGAACCGGCGCTTCAAGCACAACCGCGACAAGATCAAGACGGGCGACATCTACGAGCTCGCCGAGGTCGTGCGGAACCTCGCCATCCGAGAGGCGGAGAAGGGCCTGTCGACTGGCGAGAAGCAGATGTTCACGCGGGCGAAGAAGATCCTCGCCTCGGAGCTGATGTACGCGCTGGAGATGGGCGAGGAGGAGGCCGAGGAGCATCTCGACGAGCTGCTCGCCACCTCCGCCAGCGGCAAGGTGGCGGTCGCCGCGAAGTAGCCGCCGCGCGAGGGATCTGGAACCGAGATGGCGGTCGCACTGCTCGTGGCCGCCGGTCGTGGCGAACGCCTTGGCGCCGAGGGGCCCAAGGCGTTCGTCATGCTGGCGGGCCGTCCGATGCTCGCGTGGAGCATCGACGCGCTGCGCATGGTGTCCGCGGTCGAGCGGATCGTCGTGGCGCTGCCGGAAGGCGTCGCCGCGCCCGAGGGGACGCTCGGCGTTGCCGGCGGCGCCGAGCGCTCGCACTCGGTGCGTGCGGCGTTGGAGGCCGCGGGCGCCGGTCCCGACGACGAGCCGGTGATCGTGCACGACGCGGCGCGCCCGCTCGCCACGCCGGAGCTGTTCGAGCGGGCGCTCGGCGCGCTCGCCGCCACGGGGGCGGACGCCGTCGTCGCGGCGGCGCGCGTGACCGACACGGTCAAGCGCGCCGACGGCGCGGACCTGCGCGTCGCCGAGACGCTCGACCGCTCGGCGCTGTGGGCGGTGCAGACGCCGCAGGTCTTCCGCCGCGCCGCGCTCGCGCGCGCGCTCGCGCAGCCGGACGAGGTCCTGGCCGCCGCCACGGACGACGCCGGACTGGTCGAGCAGGCGGGCGGTCGGGTGCACGTCGTAGAGTCCCCGGCCGGCAACCTGAAGGTCACCACCCCCACGGACCTGCGGCTCGCCGAGCTGCTGCTGTCCGAGCGCTCCCGCTGATGCTCACCGACTACCACGTCCACCTCCGCCCCGACGGCGCCGGCACGCTCGCCGCCGACTACTTCACGCCCGCGAACGTCGAGCGCTATCGCGCCGCCGCCGAGGAGCGCGGGATCGCCGAGCTGGGCTGCTCCGAGCACATCTACCGCTTTTCCCAGGCGCTCGACGTGTGGCAGCACCCGTTCTGGCGCGAGAACGCCGTCGACGACCTCGACGAGTACGTCGGCTTCGCGCGCGAGCAGGGGCTCAAGGTCGGCGTCGAGGCGGACTTCGTGCCCGGCCGCGAGGACCGCATCGCGAACCTGCTCGACGGCCGCGACTGGGACTACGTGATCGGCTCGGTGCACTTCGTCGGCGACGAGGCCGTCGACCACCCCGACTGGGACGTCTGGTCCGCGCGCTCCGTCGATCCCGAGAAGGTCTGGCGGCGCTACTTCGAGTGGCTCGGCGAGGCGGCCCGCAGCGGCCTGTTCGACATCCTCGCCCATCCCGACCTCGTGAAGGTGTGGGGCGGCGAGCGGCCGCGCCCGGACGGCGACCTGCGCCGCTTCTACGAGCTCGCGATCGAGGGGATCGCGGAGTCGGGGATCGCGATCGAGGTGTCGACGGCGGGGCTGCGCAAGCCGGTCGGCGAGCGCTATCCGGCGGAGCCGTTCCTCGGGATGTGCCTCGAGGCCGGCTGCCCGGTCGCGCTCGACAGCGACGCGCACGTGCCCGAGCACGTCGGCTTCGAGTACGCCTCGACGATCGAGTGGCTGGCGCGGCAGGGCGTGCGCGAGCTGTGCGTCTTCGACGGCCGCGAGCGCCGGCTGGAGCCGATCGGGTGATCGCGACCGGGATCGGCTGGGACGTTCACAGACTGGTCGCCGGGCGCCCGCTGATCCTCGGCGGCGTGCGGATCGAGAGCGAGCTCGGGCTCGAGGGTCACTCGGACGCCGACGTCCTCACCCATGCCGTGATCGACGCGCTGCTGGGGGCGATCGGCGAAGGCGACGTCGGCGAGCACTTCCCCGACACCGACGAGCAGTGGAAGGACGCCGACTCCCTCGAGCTGCTGCGCCACGTCGACGCCTTGATCGCCGAGCGGGGTTTCCACGTCGTCAACGTGGACGCGACCGTGATCCTGGAGCGCCCGAAGCTGGGGGAGCACAAGCAGGCGATGCGCGAGCGGCTCGCCGGCGCGCTCGAGCTCGATCCCGGCCGCGTGAACGTCAAGGCCACGCGCGGCGAGGGTCTCGGCTTCCTCGGCCGCGTCGAGGGCGCCGCCGCGCTCGCCGTCACGACGGTCGAGGCGCCGGGCGTCGCCGCCTAGCCCGTGTAGCCGAGTCCGACCGAGCCGGCCGGGACGTAGCTGCCGGTCGACGGGATGCCCCTGTACACCCCGCCCGTGACGCCGGGGCAGGCGCCGTACGTCGCCAGCTGGTGCGGCCACACCGCGCCCGCGAGCGACCAGCCGGGGCGCGGCTGGACCCACACGTTGCTCAGCGAGACGGGGTATTTCGTGCAGACGGCCGGGTCGTTGTTCGTCCACAGCATCGCGCCGCCGCCGTCCAGCGTCGCCGTGGTCGTCGCGACCAGGTTGACGTTCGACAGCGTGGCCGAGCCGATCGGGCCCAGCGTCGGGTTGAGGAACAGGCCCTGGAAGTTGCTCGAGCCGGTGAGATGGTCGATCCGCAGCGCCTTCACGCCGCCGAACGGCTGCACGACGTCGCCGTGCCACGAGTTCTGACCGCCGCGGACGTTCACGATGCGGTCGTATTGCAGCTGCACGGTCGCCTGCGGCGCGTCGACGTCGATGCCGTCCATCTGCGCGCCGCCCGCCCCGTCGATCAGCACGCCCTGGATGTGGACCGTCCCGGTCGCGCCCTTGATGTAGATCGCCGCGCGCTTCGGCGTCGTCGCCTCCGTGACGGAGGCGGGGATCGTCACGGAGCCGCCGACGATCACGATGTTGTGACCGCCCTCGAGCCACGTCCCGCCGTACTTCTTCGTGGACGGCAGCTTGACGACGTAGTCGCGCGTGGTGGAGAGCATCGTGTGCGTGTAGCCGGTGCCGAGCTGGACCGTGATCGGGTTCGTGAGCGTCGGCTTCGGCCAGCGCAGCGTCGCCGCGGAGGCGCCAGCCGGCGCGCATGCCGCCATGCCGCACAGCAGCGCGAGGATCGTTCGGGTCCGCATCGTGGCGTCTGTCGGCGCCGCGCACCGGGTTCTTGAGCGACCGGGGCCGCGACCTGGCCAACATACCGGCTGCGAGTGCGTCCGGGTGTGACTGCCGCGTCTCCGTGCCGCCGCGCAGCGGGCCCGGATAGGGTGCGCGGATGCGCGCGATCGTCCTGCACGACACGAGAACGGGCCGGCTGGCGCCGCTCGAGCCGCGCGACCCCGGTCGCGTCGCGATGTACGCGTGCGGGCCGACCGTCTACGGGCGCATCCACGTCGGCAACGCGCGCCCCTACGTGGTCTTCTCGCTGCTGAAGCGCTTCCTCGAGCACGAGGGCCAGGCGGTCACGTTCGTCGCCAACGTCACCGACGTCAACGACAAGATCTACGACGCCGCGCGGGCGGCCGGCGTGCCGAGCGAGCAGCTCGCGCGCGAGATGACGGCCGCCTATGTGGCTGACACCGACGGCCTCGGGCTGGGCCGGCCCGACCACGAGCCGCTCGCGAGCGAGACGATCGACGAGATCGTCGCGCTGATCGAGGCGCTGATCGAGCGCGGGCACGCCTACGCGGTCGAGGGTGACGTCTACTTCGACGTGCGCTCCTATCCAGCGTACGGCGAGCTGTCGCACCGCCACGTCGACGACATGGACCAGGGCGAGGGCGTGGAGGGCGCGCAGCGCAAGCGCGACCCGCTCGACTTCGCGCTGTGGAAGGCGCAGAAGGAGGGGGAGGACACCGCCTGGGACGCGCCGTGGGGGCGCGGTCGGCCCGGTTGGCACATCGAGTGCTCGGCGATGGCGGAGACGCTGCTCGGGGTCGGCTTCGACATCCACGGCGGCGGCTCGGACCTCGTCTTCCCGCACCACGAGAACGAGGCGGCGCAGACGGCGGCGGCGCGCGGCGAGCCGCTCACGCGCCTGTGGGTCCACAACGGGATGGTGCGGCTCGAGGGCGAGAAGATGGCGAAGTCGGTCGGCAACATCTTCCTGCTGCACGAGGCGCTCGCCGCGCACGGGCGCGACGCGCTGATCGCCTACTTCTGCGCCGGCCACTACCGCCAGCCGATCGCCTACTCCGACGAGCGCCTCGCCGAGGCGGCGCGCAGCGTCGAGCGCATCAAGGACGCGGGTCGGCGGCTCGTCGCCGGTCCGTCGCCGGTGGAGCTGGCGCCGCTGCGCGAGGCGTTCTTCGACGCGCTGGCCGACGACTTCAACACCCCGAGAGCGCTCGCGACGGTGTTCGAGTGGGTGCGCGAGGCGAACCGCCGCAGCGAGGCGGGCGAGCAGGTGGGGGACGCGGACCTGCGCGAGCTGCTCGGCGTGCTCGCGCTCGACGGGCTGCTCGACGCCGACGCCGCCGCCGGCGCGCCGGATGCGGCCGCGCAGGAGCTGCTGGAGCGTCGCGAGGCGGCGCGCGCCGCCCGCGACTTCGCCGCGGCCGACCGCCTGCGCGACGAGCTCGCCGCGCGCGGCTGGGAGGTCCGCGACGCGGCGGGCGGCCCGACGCTCGTCCCGCGCGCGTGATGGCCCCGCCCGGCCCGCGCTCCGGCCGTCCGCGTCCCGAGCGCGACACGCCCGCCGCCGGGCCGATGGTGCTCTACGGCCGCAACGCCGTGCGCGAGGCGCTGCGCGGGCCGCGCGCGGTCGAGCAGGTGTGGGCGGCCGAGCGCGCCGCGCGCGAGCCGTGGCTGCGGGGCGTGCGCGTCGCGACCGCGTCCGCCGAGGAGATCGAGCGGCGGGCCGGCTCGCCCGACCATCAGGGCGTCTGCGCGGCGGTCGCGCCCTACCGCTACGCCGACGCGGCAGCGCTGCTCGCGCAGGACGACGCGCTGATCGTCGCGCTCGACGAGATCCAGGATCCGCAGAACCTCGGCGCGATCTGCCGCACCGCGGAGTGCGCCGGCGCGACCGGCGTCGTGATCCCCGAGCGGCGCAGCGCCGAGGTCACGCCCGCGGTCTGCAAGGCGTCGGCCGGCGCGGTCGAGCACCTCGCGGTCGCGCGCGTGCGCAACCTGGCGGACTTCCTGCTCGAGGCGCGCGGCGCCGGGGCATGGTCCTACGGCGCCGACGGCGACGCGCGCGCCTCCTACGCGCAGCCCGACTACCGCGGCAAGGTGGTGCTGGTGATGGGCTCGGAGGGGAGGGGCCTGCGCCCGCGCGTCGCCAGATCGTGCGACGAGCTCGTCGCGCTGCCGCTGCGCGGGCGGATCGAGTCGCTGAACGTCTCGGCCGCCGCCGCCGCGCTGCTCTACGAGATCACGCGCCGGCGCTGACCCTGCCGCCTGCACGCGGTCTTGCAGCACCCCCTTGACAGGGGGTCCATAACTTGGCAAGCTGCCGCGCGTCATAAGGGTGGACTTGAGCTTGAGGCTCACCCATCCGGCTCGAATAGCAAGATCGGTGCGGCGCCTGGGGAGGTAAAGCGTCACGAAGCGACGGGTCGCGGTCTCCGCGACCCTCGAAAGGACATCTCGTGGCTCGTATCTCCCAGAACTCTCACTCTCAGCTTCAGGTCGATGACGGATTCCTCATCGCCCTCGCGAAGCAGGGAAACCCCGACGCGTACGACCGGCTCGTGCGCCGCTACTACGGGTTCGTCCGCCTCAAGGCCTCGTCGTACTTCCTCGCCGGCGGCGACGGCGACGACCTGATCCAGGAGGGGCTGGTGGGTCTCTACAAGGCGATCCGCGACTACCGCACCGACCGCGAGTCGAGCTTCCGCAACTTCGCGGAGCTGTGCATCACGCGCCAGATCATCACGGCCGTGAAGACCGCCACGCGCAACAAGCACACGCCGCTGAACCAGTACCTGTCGTTCTCCTCCTCGCCCTCCAGCGCGGCCGGCGAGGGCGAGTCGACGCTCGACGAGGTGATCCCCGGCCCGAGCGTCCACGACCCCGTCAACCAGGTGATCAGCTCGGAGGAGCTGCAGGCGCTCGTCAGCTGCCTCTCGACCGTGCTGTCCGAGCTCGAGTCGCGCGTGCTGTCGCTCTACCTCGACGGCCACTCCTACGAGGACGTCGGCAAGCGGCTCGCGTGCGACACGAAGACCGTCGACAACGCGCTCCAGCGCGTGAAGCGCAAGGTCGGCACGCACCTCGCCGCGCGCAACGTGCTGCTTTAGGGACGCTTCAGGCCGGGCGCACTAGGATCCCCGGCGTGTCCGTGATCCTCGTGATCGTGCTGGTCGTCCTCGGCGTCCTGCTGCTGCTCGCGATCCTCGGCGCCGCGATGGCCTCGCGCCGCAACGCGCTCGGCGCGATCGCGTTCGAGCAGAGCCTCGCGGCGGTCGACCGCGAGCTGGCCGCCGCGGTCGCCGCCGATCGCGGCTGGGAGCGCGGCGCGCTCGAAGCGAGCGCGCGGGACGCGTTCGCCGAGCGCCGCCCCGAGACGCGCGTGGCCGAGCTGCGGCTCGTGCAGATCGTCGACGAGCCCGGCACCGACCAGGACCTCGCCGTCTTCCTCGTGACGGCGAACGACGGGGCCGAGTGCACGCTGACGCTGGGCCGGCGCGACGGCGCCTGGTACGCCGCAGCGCTCGACGACCGGCGCTGACGTCACGCGCATGGCGGCCTCCTCGCACGTCGCCCGCCTGCTGATCTCCTGCCCCGACCGGCCCGGCATCGTCGCGGCGGTCTCGCGCTTCCTGTTCGAGCACGGCGCGAACATCCTCGACGCCGACCAGCACTCGACCGATCCGGCCGGCGGCGCCTTCTTCATGCGACTGGTGTTCCACGCCGACGGGCTCGACCTCGGCCGCGCCGAGCTGGAGCGCGCGTTCGCCGCACAGGTCGCCGCGCCGTTCGCGATGGAGTGGTCGATCGCCTACGCGGCCGACCGCAAGCGCGTGGCGATCCTCGTCTCGCGCGAGGACCACTGCCTGCTCGACCTGCTGTGGCGCTGGCGCAGCGGCGAGCTCGACGCCGACGTCGGGCTCGTGCTGTCGAACCACCGCGACGCGGAGGACGACGCGGCGCGCTTCGGCGTGCCGTTCGCGCACGTGCCGGTGACGCCCGAGACGAAGCCGCAGGCGGAGGCGGCGATGCTCGAGCGGCTCGCCGGGCGCTTCGAGCTGATCGTGCTCGCGCGCTACATGCAGATCCTCAGCGGCGACTTCCTCGCCGCGGTCGGCGCGCCGGTCGTGAACATCCACCACTCGTTCCTGCCGGCGTTCGCCGGGGCGGACCCCTACCGCCGCGCGAGCGAACGCGGCGTGAAGATCATCGGCGCGACCGCTCACTACGTCACCGAGGAGCTCGACGGCGGGCCGATCATCGAGCAGGACGTCGTGCGCGTGAGCCACCGCGACGACGTCGCGCAGCTCGTGCGGCTCGGCCGCGACGTCGAGCGGACCGTGCTCGCGCGGGCGGTCCAACGCCACCTCGAGGACCGGGTGCTCGTGCACGAGAACCGCACGGTCGTCTTCTGATCGGGCACGATTGTCGGTGCGATGGCCTATCGGCTGAGCTTCGCGGACGACGTGCCGAGCAGCGTGCGGCTGTGCGCGCGCGAACAGCTCGCCGATGCCGTCGAGCGGCTCGAGCGCTCCGGGGAGGATCCGGTGACGGCCGTCCACGAGGCGCGCAAGGATCTGAAGAAGACGCGCGCGCTGCTGCGGCTCGTCCGCCCCGCGCTCGGACGCAAGGCCTACCGGCGCGAGAACGACGCGCTGCGCGACGCCGGCCTCGCGCTCTCGGGCGCGCGCGACGCCGACGTGCGCGTCGCGACCGCGCGAGCGCTCGCGGAGCACGCCGCCGGGCGGCTGTCGGCCGAGGTCTTCGACGCGCTGCGCGAGGCGCTGGCGGGTGAGGTGGAGGGCGGTCCGGGCGGCGACGGCGCCGGCTTCGCCCCCGTGATCGAGCAGCTGCGCGCCGCCGAGCTGCGCGTCGAGACGTGGCCGTTGGACGACGCCGACTGGGAGACGGTGCTCGCCGGCCTCATGCGCGCATACGCGCGCGGGCGCGACGCCTTCGCGACCGCCCGCAGCGCGCCCGACCCGGAGCTGCTGCACGCGTGGCGCAAGCGCGCGAAGGACCTCTGGTACCACCAGCGGCTGCTCGCCCCGGCGTGGCCCGAGCTGCTCGGCGCGCAGGCGGAGGCGGCGCACGCGCTGAGCGAGCTGCTCGGCGACGACCACGACCTCGCGGTGCTGGCGGAGCGCCTCCACGACGACGCGCCGCCGCTCGCGCCGGCCGTCGACGCGCAGCGCCCCGAGCTGCGCGCGCTGATCGCCCACCGCTCGGAGCAGCTGCGCGCCGACGCCGTCGCGCTCGGCCACCGCGCCTACGCCGAGTCGCCGAAGGCGTTCGCGCGCCGCCTCGCGCGCTACGTCGAGCTGGCCGCCGCCGAGGCCGGGGACGGCGCAGGTTGAGCGTGCGCTCGCATGGATAGGCTCCCGCGCGCATGAGACCCGTCTGGCTCGCCGCGGCCGTGCTGCTGGCGGCCTACCTCGTCTGGAGACGGCGCCGCCTGGAGCCGACGATGCTCGTCGGCGGCGGCCTCGCGGCGCTCGCCGCGCTCGCCTACGGCCTCGGCCTGTTCGAGCTGCCGGACCTCGACAAGCTGCTGAAGGACGTCGGCTCGACGCTCGGGGCGTGGACGTACGTGCTCGTCGGTGTGCTGTGCTTCCTCGAGAGCGGGGCCTTCCTCGGACTCGTGATCCCCGGGGAGACGGCGATCGTCGTCGGCGGCTTCGTCGCCGGGCAGGGCGAGATCGACGTGATCGTGCTGATCGCGATCGTGTGGACGACGGCCGTCGCCGGCGACCTCGTCAGCTTCGCGCTCGGGCGCCGGCTCGGCCGCGACTTCCTCGTCCGGCACGGCCCCCGCTTCCAGATCACCGAGGAGCGGATCCAGCAGGTCGAGCGCTTCTACGACCGCCACGGCGGCAAGGCCGTCTTCCTCGGCCGCTGGGTCGGCCTGGTGCGCGCCGTCTCGCCGTTCCTCGCCGCCTCCTCCGGCATGTCCCTGCGCCGCTTCCTGCCGTACGACGTGCTCGCCGCGGGGGCGATGGGGACGCTCTTCTGCCTGATCGGCTACGTCTTCTGGCACTCGCTCGACAAGGTCCTGGAGATCGCGAGAAAGGGCCTGTTCGCGCTCGGCACGACGATCGTCGTGGTGGTCGCGCTGATCGCCGCCGTCCGCTGGCTGCGCGAGGACGAGAACCGCGCGCGGCTCGACGCCTGGCTCCGGGCGCACGAGCGCACGCCCGTGCTCGGCTGGGCGATCCACGGCGGTCGTGCGATCGCGCGGCGCCTCGCGCGGCCGGCGCGCTTCGTCTGGCACCGCCTCACGCCGGGCCAGCTCGGGCTCGAGCTGACGACGCTGCTGGCGATCGCGGCGGTCGGCAGCTTCGTCTTCTTCGGCTACCTGATCGCGCTCGACCCGATCACGGAGCTGACGCCCGGCGATCGCCGCGGCGTGCGCTGGTCGGACGCGCTCGAGACGTCCTGGCTGACCGACCTCGCGAAGCTGCTCACGCACCTCGGCGCGTTGCCGGTCGCGGGCGGCGCGCTGCTCGTGACCGCGCTCGTGCTGCTGTGGAGGCGCCACGGGCTGGAGGGGCTCGCGCTGCTCGGCGGGCTCGCCCTCACGTACGCGGGCGTCCACCTCACGAAGGCCGCGGTCGATCGCCCGCGTCCGCTCGACCCGCTCGTCGACGCGGCCGGCTCGGCGTACCCGTCCGGGCACGCGGCGTACGCCGTCTGCTGGATCGCGATCGCCGTCGCGCTGCGGCACGCATTCCCGCGGCTGGCCGTGCAGGCGACCCTGCTGGTCGTCGGGCTCGCGCTCGCCGTCGTCGTCGGCCTCACGCGCATCTACCTGCGCGTGCACTGGTTCTCCGACGTGGCGGGAGGCTGGGGTCTGGCCGCGATGTGCTTCGCGCTCGCCGGGATGGTCGCGCTGATCGCCGGCTACGTGCGCGAGGCGCGCAGCCCGGATCCGGTCAGCGCCCGCTGAGCGTGCGCCGCAGCAGCAGCCCGCAGACGACCGCGAGGATCGCCGCCAGCACCGGGATCGTGCCGCCGATCACGCCCGCGATCGCGAGCACGATGCCGACGACGGCGATCACCGCGAGGCCGCCGGTCGCGAGCGTGAGCTGGTAGGCGCGCCGTTCGCGCTGGCGGCGCGAGAGGCGGGAGGGGGAACGGCGTTCGAGATCGGCCATGCGCGCATCATCGCACGCCGCCCGCACCGCACCGCAACGCGCGCCGTCGCGCCAACCCGCTATTGATTCGCCGGCATGGCGCACGCGATCGAGGTGAGCGGGCTGACGAAGCGCTTCGGCGACACCGTCGCCGTCGAGGACCTGTCGTTCTCCGTCGCGGCCGGCCGCGTCGTCGGCTTCCTCGGCCCGAACGGCGCCGGCAAGACGACCACGCTGCGTGCGCTGCTCGGGCTCGTGCGCCCGACGAGCGGCAGCGCCACGATCGAGGGCCGGCCGTACGTCACGCTGCCCGACCCGACGGCGACCGTGGGGGCGATGCTCGACGGCGGGATGCTGCACCCCGGCCGCAGCGGCCGCAACCACCTGCGCACGCTCGCGGCCGCCGCCGGCATCCGGCGCGCACGGGTCGACGAGCTGCTCGAGCTCGTCGGCCTCGCGGCCGCCGCGGGCCGCCGTACGAAGGGCTACTCGCTCGGCATGCGCCAGCGCCTCGGGCTGGCGACGGCGCTGCTCGGCGATCCGCGCGTGCTCGTGCTCGACGAGCCGGCGAACGGGCTCGACCCGCAGGGGATCCGCTGGCTGCGCGACTTCCTGCGTTCGCTGGCCGCGGAGGGGCGCGCCGTGCTCGTCTCCAGCCACGTGCTCGCGGAGGTCGCGCAGACCGCCGACGAGGTCGTCGTGATCCACAAGGGCCGCTCGGTCGCGCAGGCGCCGCTCGCCGAGCTCGTCGCCGGACGCGCCGCCGGCGTGCGCGTCGCCGGGCCGGACGTCGGGCGCCTCGGCGAGCTGCTGCGGGCCGACGGCGCGAGCGTCGCCGCGGACGGCGACGGCGCGCTGCGCATCGCCGACCGCAGCGGCGAGCAGGTCGGCCGGGTGATCGCCGCGAACGCGATCGTCGTGGCGGAGCTGACGCCCGTCGGGCAGTCGCTCGAGGAGGTCTTCTTCGAGCTGACCGGCGGCGAGGAGGCGGGGCCGTCGTGAGGAACGCGTTCGCGAGCGAGCTGCTGAAGCTGCGCACCACGCGCACGTTCTACGCGCTGGCCGCCAGCGCCGCGTTCGCGACGGTGGCGATCGCGACGCTCGGCGCCGCGATCGGCAGATGGGCCCCGGGCGACACGGCGCCTGGCGAGGACCTCGTCGGCGCCGCCTTCTTCGGGATGGCGTTCGCGCTCGTGCTCGGCCTCCTCGCGGTGACGACGGAGCTGCGCCACGGCACGATCACGCCGACGCTGCTGGCGGTTCCCGGCCGCGAGCGGTTGATCGCGGCGAAGGTCGCCGCGCACCTGCTGGCGGGGTTCGCGCTCGGACTCGCGGCCGTCCTGGTCGACCTGCTGCTGGTGGAGGCGATCCTCTCGGGGCGCGGGATCGAGAGCGGCACGTCGCTCGGCGAGGCCGTGCGCTGGAGCGCGGGGATCGCGTCCGCCTCCGCGCTGCTCGCCGGGGTGGGCGTGGGCTTGGGGGCGGTGATCCGCAACCAGGTCGGCGCGCTCGTCGGCGCCCTCTCGTGGCTGTTCGTGATCGAGCCGCTGCTGACGGCGATCCCGAAGGTGGGAGACGCGATCGCGCGCTTCGGCCTCGGCGGCCTGATCGACGGGCTCGACGGCTTCTCGGGAGAGGGCGGCGTCGACCTGCTCGGGCAGGTCCCGGCGGCGCTCGTGCTCGGCGGCTACGCCGCGCTGGCCGGGGCGCTCGGGGCGGCGCTGCTGCGCCGTCGCGACGTGACGGCGTAGGGCGATCCGGAGCCGGCGCAAGCGCGCGCACCCGGGTCTACACTCCCGCGCGTGAGCTGGTTGGCGGTTCCACGCGGCTGGGTCGAGAGCTTCGGCGACATCGCCCGCTTCACCGCGCAGTGCTTCCGCGAGGTGTACGGCGGCCGCGTCTTCCGCTTCTTCGGCGAGGCGCTGCGGCAGTCGGGCCTGCTGATCCTCTCCTCGACGATCGTCATCTGGGGCCTCGTGTTCATCATCGGCCTGCAGTGCGGGATCGAGGGCGCGTATTTCACGCGCGCGGCCGGCACGCCGGCCTACGCGGGCGTCTTCACGGCGTGGTGTGACCTGCGCGAGCTGGTTCCGTACGCGTTCGGCTACATGATGGCCGCGAAGGTCGGGACGGGGATCGTGGCGGAGATCGGCTCGATGCGGATCACCGAGGAGATCGACGCGCTCGAGGTGATGGGGATCAGCTCGATGACGTTCCTGTGCGGGACGCGCCTGCTCGCCTCCTGGATGGTGCTGCCGTTCGTCTACATCGGCGGTGTGGGGGCGGCGTTCATCGCCTCCTACCTGGCGGTCGTGATCCAGATCCACGAGGTCTCGCCCGGCGGCTACGACCTGATCTTCTGGGCCTTCCAGAACCCGACCGACCTGCTCTACAGCATGCTCAAGGGCGCCTTCATGGCGACCGGGATCGTGATCGTCGGCTGCTATTACGGCTACACGGCGAGCGGCGGCCCGGTCGGCGTCGGCACCGCGACGGCGAAGTCGATGGTGCTGAACATCGTCTACGTCCATCTGATCGGCATGCTCGGCACTCAGCTGTTCTGGGGCGCGAACCCGCGCGCGCCGATCGGCGGCTGAGCGGCGCCGTCGCCGAGTGCGTCCGGCAGCTCGCGGCGGGAGCGGATGTCGAGCTTGTCGTACGTCGCCGCAAGGTGCGTCTCGATCGTCTTGACGGTCAGGAACAGCGACTGGGCGATCTGCCGGTTCGTCATGCCGCTCGCCGCCATCTCGGCGACCCGCCGCTCGCTCGGCGTGAGCGACTCGACGCCGATCGGGGTCCAGCGGCGCACCTTCTCGCCGGTCGCCTCCAACTCGTCGTAGGCCTGCTTGGCGATCCCGGCGGCGCCGCAGCGGCGCGCCAGCGCGAGCCCCTCGCGGAGCGGCGCGCGCGCATCGGCCCGGCGGTTCCCATGTCGCAGAGCGGTTCCGAGCTGCGTCAACAGCACCGATCGAATGTGCGCCAGCTCCGGCTCGGTGACGATCGTCGTCGCCTGCTCGAGCAGCGCGATCCCCTCGTCGCCACCGGTCGCGACGCCGAGCGCGCCGAGCGCGAAGCCGTGCGCTCTCGGGGCGCCCCAGCGCTCCGCGTGCGCGACGTCCTCCGCCGCCAGCTCGCACGCCCGCTCGCGCTCGCCGCAGGCCGTCAGCGCAAGCGCCGCGAATGCCCCGGCCTGGGCCACGACGCTGCCGCCGATGCCCCACCGCTGCTTGCGCCCGTGCAGCTCCACGAAGTCGTCGGCCGCCTCGCGGAAGCGGCCCTGTCCGTACCGCGTCATGCCGCGTGCGAACGCCAGCGCCATCATCCAGGGGCTTTTCGGGATCGGGCCCTCGGCAAGGCCGGTCCGCTCGAGCTCGGCCGCGCCGGCGTCGACCTCGCCGCGGGCCGCGAGGATCAGGACGAGCCCCGGCGTCAGGAGCAGCTCCGCGCCGACGAGGCCCCCGAGCCGCGCGACGCTGACGCTCTGACGGGCATCGGCCTCAGCTGCGGCGAGGTCGCCGGCGCACATCGCGACGAACGCGTTCAACCACCAGGCGCCCGCGAGCTCCGGGACCGCGCTGCGTCTGCGGGCGAACGCGAGCGCCTGTCTCGCCGCGCGGTCGGCGTGCTCGACGTCGTCGGCCAGCGCGAGCACCATCACCGCGTCGCCGGGCGCGGTCAGCTCCGACTGGTCGGTGAGAATCGCGCCGTCGTCGCCGAGCGCGTGCCGGGCGAGCGCGATCGCCTCGGCCGCCGTCCCGTTGCTCAGCGCCCAGCGAGCGGCGAGCGCGGCCGACAGCCGGCCGGTCAGGCTCTCCGGCCGGATGCGCTCGCTGTAGCGTGCGATGCGCGTGCGCGCCGCGTCCGGCGAGAGCTGGGTGATCTTGCCGTACTGCGACTCGAGCTGGAAGGCGCAGTCGATGTCGTCCTCTGCGACGGCGATCTCGATCGCCCGCTCCAGCAGCGCGGTCGCCTGGCCGGAGCGGCCCGTGATCGTCATCCACGTCGTCAGCTTCACGCCCCAGCGCGGCAGCAGGCTGGAATCGCGCTCGAGCTCGGCGAGCACGTCGGCCTCGATCGCCATGTAGGCGGCGTGGTCCGTCGCACGGATGCACGCGGTGATCAGCGGATGCAGCACCGCCGGCCGCAGATCGGCCGGCGCCGGCTCGCGCAGCGCGCGCGTCAGGTAGGCGATCGCCGAGCGCGGCGCGCCGCTCGCGAGCGCCTTCCCGCCGGCCTCGAGCAGCGTCTCCACCGTCGCGCGGTCGCCGCGCGCCTCGGTCGCGACGAGATGCGCGGCGAGCCGTTGCGCGCTCGCGCCCTCGCGACGCAGCAGCTCGGCCGCGTGCGCGTGCGCGTCGGCGCGCTCGCCGGCCGGCACGTCGGCGTGGAGCGCGGTCCGCACGAGCGGGTGGATGAAGTGCAGGCTGCCGCCGGGCTCGAGGATCGCCGCGGTGCGCAGCTCGTCGGCCCCCTTCAGCGCCGCCTCCGCATGCAAGCCCGCGAGCTCCGCCACGAGGCGCGGGTCGGCGTCGTCGCCCAGCACGACGACCGCGCGTGCGACGGCGCGCGCCTCGGCAGACAGGCGCGCGAGCCGTACCAGCACCGTGCGCGCGACGCGCTCCGGGGCCAGCTCGTGGACGCGCGGCGCCTGCTCCGCGCTCGGGCTGATCGCCTGCGCAGCGACGGTGCGCGCCAGCTCGTGCAGGAGGAACGGGTTCCCGCCGCTGACGTCGTGGCAGGTGGCGGCGAACGCGCCCTCCGGCTCCTCGCCGAGCTCCGTGGCGAGCAGCGTCGCGGCGGCCGTGCGGCTGAGCGGGCTCGGCGTCAGGCGGCGTGCGACCCCGTCCGTCGCGATGCGAGCGAGGCTGCTCTCGGCGCCCGCTTCGTCTGGTCGGCACGTCAGCACGAGCGCCACCGGCAGCTCCTCGAGCCGCGGCAACAGGAAGCCGACGTAGTCGAGCGAGGCGGCGTCGGCCCAGTGCGCGTCGTCGATCGCGAGCAGCAGCGGCTGCTGCTCGGCGAGCGCCGCGGTCAGCCAGTAGAGGCCGTGGAGGACCGAGAACGTGTCCGGGAGGCGGCCGCCGCCGGTCGGCGCCTCTCCGTTCAACCCCAGCGCGCCGCGCGCCGCGCCGGCCGCGCCCTCGAACAGCACGTCGTGGGCGGCGCCGTCGAGTGCCGCCAGGTGCGGCTCGAACAGCTGCTGCACGAGCGCGAACGGGAAGTCGCGCTCGAGCTCCGTGGCGCGCGCGGTCAGCGTCCGCATGCCGGCGCTGCGGCCGTGCTCGCGCGCCGCCTGCACGAGCCGCGTCTTGCCGAGCCCGGCAATCGCCTCGATCACGGCGAAGCAGCCGCGCCCGCCGCACGCCTCGCCGACCAGCGCGTCGAGCTCGGCCAGCTCCTGCTCTCGCTCCAGCAGCGCGGTCACGCGCTCTCGGGGTGCGGTTCAGGGTGCCCGCCCCGTGGCGGCGGCTCCCGACGGCGCCGAGACTCCTCCCACATAGGAGAGGAGCGTGCCATGAAGAGGTCCATTGAGGCGCTGGTCATCGTCCCCCTGCTGCTCGTGATCGCCGCGATGGCGGTCTTGGGCGTCTATGGGATCGCGCGCGCCGAGCCGGTCCAGCAGTTCGCCTTCCAGCTCGAGAGCCCCCGCGCGGGCGACCTCGCGGTGCGGATGCTCATCCGTCGCTTCGACACGACGGGCGGCGTGCCGCCGACGCCGAGCGATTTCGCGTTGCGCCTGCCGCGCGGCGTCGCGCTCGACCGCGCGTTCCTCACGCCGCGCCATCTGTGCGACGGCCGCGCGCTGCGCGACGCGCTCGACGCGCGCCCGTCGGCGACGCCGTTCACGCGGCGGCTCGCGCACCTCGACGCGTTCGTGCGCGAGCTGCAGCGCAGCGGCAGCGGACGCGCCCGCGCCGAGCTCGCGAACGTGCGCGCGTGCGCACGGGGCCGCGTCGGCGGCGGGAGCGGGTTGATCGACGCGCGCGACGCCGTCGCCGTCCTCACCGACCCGATCCCGGTGCGCTTCTCGATCTTCCTCAGTCGCGGGACGCATCCGGGCGCGATCGCGGGCTTCACGATCGTCGGGGCGGCGGACGAGCGCTCGGCGATCGTGCGCAGATACTCGGTCGTCGCGGGCGTCCATGCGGTGATGACGGAGGACGTCGTCTCCGATCCCGCGCCGGACGGCGTCTACGACCTGAAGATCGTGATCGACACCGGCCCGGTCAACGGCTTTCGGGTGAGCATCGCCGAGGTCGACGCGCGGGCGCGCTCGCTCGTGCTGCGCAGAGGCACGTGCCTGGCGCGCGCCGGAGGCGGCCGTTGCGTGCGCCGCCAGCGGACCGACGCGTCGCTGTTCGTGCTGCCGCGCTGCCCCGCGTCCGGGCACTACAGCGCGCAGCTGCTGTCCGTCTACCCGCCGCCGCTGGCGAGTCAGGCGACTACGCTGCAGGTCCCCTGCCCGCGGTACGTGTCGTGAGAGCACCATCGTTCGCTGAGGGAGGTCGTGCCGTGATGCCGCAAGTCCGTCTTCCGATCGCAGGCGTCGGGCTGGCGCTCGCGACGATCGCCGCCGTTGCGCCGGCCGCGGAGGCGCCGGCGCCGAGACCGGTCGTGACGCTGACGGCGAGGGTGTCGCCGAGCAGACTGCCGATCCCGCCCGGCACGCCGCTGACGGCGACGCTGCGCACCAGCTTCAAGAGCGTGCCCGCCGGCGGGAACTTCGTGCTTCAGCGCGCCGCGTACCGGTTCGGGCGAGGGGCGCGCTTCAACGGCGCGCTGTTCCCGTCGTGCAGCGCCGCGAAGATCCGCAGAGCGCGCGGACGGCTGTCGGTGTGCCCCAGAGGCTCGCGGGTCGGGCACGGCGTCGGGGTCGGGCGCGCGGTCGCGGTCGGCATCAGATCGAGCGGAAGGCTGACGGTCTTCAACGGGCCGGGCGGCAGAAGCGTCGTGCTCAACTTCGTCGTGGTGCGGCCGGCGCTGATCAACGCCACGTTCGAGGCGCCGATCAGACGACTGCACGGCGGCAGATACGCGTTCGAGCTGTCGAGCGCGGTGCCGCCGGAGCTGCAACGCGTGCTCGACGGCGACGTCGTCGTGGAGCGACTCGACATCACGACCGGCGCGACGCGCGTGATCGACGGCCGCAGACGCGGCTACTTCGAGGCCGTCTCCTGCCCGCGCGGCGGCTCGGCGGTCCACGGCGAGTTCCACTTCAACCAGGGCGCGAGGGCGACGGCCGACATGAAGGTGGTGTGCTGAGGAGAGCCGGATCGCTACGACGTGGGCCTGGGCCAACGGGCCACGGCACTGGCAAGGCCGTCCACCACGACCCCGATCTTCCGCTGCCGGCCGGCCGCTGGCTGAGCATCTCCCAATGCGGCTTCGATCTTCTTTCTGAGTGTGTGGCTTCGGCACGAGCTTGCTGCATTCGCCGAAGGCAAGCGAAGGACTGTGCGGCCGGTTCAGCGCCCGCAGCTTTCTCGCACAGCTAAGATCGCTGCGATGCCGGGATAGCTCAGTTGGTAGAGCAGCCGCCTTGTAAGCGGCAGGTCGCCGGTTCGAGCCCGGCTCCCGGCTTCACCGAGGATTCGCCAGGCGGCTGACGCTGGCAGAGAGTTCGGCCGGCTGACCAGCTGGTCGACGCTTGACGGGAGGGCAGGATGAGCGCGTCTCTCGTCGCGAGAGCTACGCGAGGGCGGCGGACCGCGCCCGAGAGGTTCTCCGAGTGTCGACGGACCGCGCGAGGCAGCATGGTCATCAACGCAATCGGCTCCTATGTACTGCCACTTTCAGGCGCTACGGCGATCAGGCCCCCGAGCTGTTGAGTACTGCGTCGAGTCCTGGAACGGATCTACCCAACAGCAGGTGGAACAGCACGGTTCCACCTGTGGAAATGTGGGTGACACGATTTGTAAGTCCGAGCCATCTGAGTGGCATGCCTGTTGTTCCGCCACCAACGATCGTGACGGCCAGCGACTCGGCACACGCGGTGGCCAAGGCCTCTGCGCCCCGTCGCGCATAGCGCTCATGTTGGAAGCCAGGAGGGCCGTTCCAGATGACCGCCTGGGCCGTACGCACGCGTTCACCGAACTCGATGCAGGCCTTTGGCCCGAGGTCGACGACGCGCGTTGCGGGGAGGACGTCGGACAAGCGCGTGACGTGCAGGCGGCCCGCTTCGTCCTGGACGGTGATGTCTGGCGGCACGACGAGGTTCTTCTTCTCCAGGATCCGCCTCGCCGTAGTGCCCTGGAGCCCTGCTCTTGCGGCAAGCAGGCTGATCTGAGCTGCCATCGGCGCACCGAGCAGAACTGTGACCGAAGTCTCAGTGAGCTCATCAAGTACCCGGAGCTTCTCCTCGGCTCGTGTCCCACCGAAGATCACCAGCAATGGGACATTGGAGCTAAGCAATGGAGCAAGTCCCTGGAGCTCGGTTTCCACAAGCATTCCCGGAACCGAGAGCCCCAGTTCCACGAGCTCCACGATCGTTGCATGGTGACGGTGGAAGGTGGAAAACGCGTCGCTGACGACGATGTCGGCGTTAGCGCGCAACTCTGCTGCCAGCTCGCACCGCTCGGCTGCCGATCGACTCGTCTCGCGGGGATCGAACCGGATGTTCTCGAGGAGAACCATTTCTGAGCCCGGTGTCTTGGACTCCCATCCGGCGATGGCGGCTACGAGCGGGACCTCCTTTTCGAGGAGCCTTGACAAGCAATCGGAAACCGGGCGCAGGGACAGATTCCGGTTCGACGACAGCCTGTCCGGTCGCCCGAGATGTGCAACCACCAGGATCTTGTTTTGGTGCGATTGGAGGGTGCGCAGAGTCGGCAATGCGACGCGCACACGCACATCATCGGAGATCGTGCGGCCGTTGAGCGGGACGTTGAGATCGAGTCGGACAACGACCTTGGCGCCAGACACGTCAGTCGCAGAAAGACTGGAAGCCTTCCTCGCGACATTCGAGGCTTTATTCCTGGACACGCGTGGACCGTCGGATTGCAGCCAACGCGATGCGCGAGGCGTGGCCGTAGTACCGGGCGGCTGCCTCGGCGGTGCGACCGGCTGCGTGCGGAGTCAAAACGACGCGTGGATGGACGAGCAGACGCGGATCCACGCGTGGCTCGTCTGGAAAGACGTCGAGTCCAGCGCCCGCGAGTCGTTCATCGAGCGCACGCAAGAGCGCCTCGTGATCGACGAGGTGAGGACGTGACGTGTTGACAAACCATGTGCCATTGCGCAGCGCACCAAACTCGTCATCGCCAAAGCGGAAGCTCCCCGGCGCAGCGCGGACGTGAAGCGAGACGGCGTCGGCCACGTTCAGCAGTTTGGGAAGTGAAAGGAACTCGCCTGGCACGGTTGGGTCCGGGCCCGAGCGTCGCGTGTACACGACACGCGTGCCGAATGGCTGCAGGAGGCGAGCGAGGTGCGCACCGGCCCGTCCGAGCCCGACGATTCCGATCGTGAGCGAGCCGAGCTCTCGACTCGTGTCGTCAAAGGCGCTCGGAACGGACCATGATCCAGATCTCACATATCGATCTGCGTCCAAGAGCCGTCGCGTCAAGGCGAGGAGCAGAGCAAGCGCATGCTCGCCTGTCGCGGCAGCGGACAATCCCGGCGGCGGACCGGTCACATGCACGGTTCGAGCACGAAGTGCTTCTGACTCGGCTCGAGCAGCCCGCGACGATCCAAGGCGGTACACCAACTGCAGGTTGCATGCGCGCGCGAGGAAGTCCCGCGACAACGTAGGGCCGCCCACGATCACGACGGTCGCCGCATCGGCGACGTCCAGCGCCTCGTCTGCACTTGGCCGAAGAATGACTTCGACGCTTTGGAGTCTGTCCCGCAGCGCTTGTGCTCCCGCGCGACTGGTCGGCCCGACGACCAGAACAAGCGGCCGATTGCTCATCGGTTCGCGCTCGGCGTCGCAAGACCGAGGGACCGGAGCTTGATCTGAGCAACCCGCTCGGCGTCTCCCGGATCGACAGGCCGCAGGCCAACGCGGTATCGATTTGGTCTCTGCCAAAGGGTTTGCAGGCACAGGACATGGAGCGCAAGCGAGAGATCCATGAGGTCGCTCGCATTTCCCTCGCCGCAATAGTGGTTGACTTGTCGACCGTCTGCGAGCAGGGTGAGCCGACGGTTGTCGAACATGTACTCGACGACGCCACCGCCGTAGTCACGTTCGGTTTGCGCGCGCGCCTTGAGGTCCTCTACGCGTATCTCGCCGTCGCGTCGTCCAGCGTTGCAGAGCACGCAGCCATCCTTGAGCAGGTCTACATGCTCGTCTCGGATGACATCGCGTTCGCCCGTGGCAGTGATGACGAAGTCGGCCGCTGGCAGCACCGTCTCAAGCTGAGCGAGCTGCATTCCGTTGGAGATAGCAGCGAGGCCTGCAACGGCGGAGTGCTCGACTACGGCCACACGCGCGCGTACCGCCTGCATGTAGGACGCGATCCCGCGGCCGTTGGCGCCGTAGCCAACCACGACGACGACGGCCCCCGCGAGTTGTCGTCGCGTGGCGCTGATGATCGCTGCAACCGTGGACTGACCGGTGCCATGGAAAGTCTCGATCTGCTTCAGTGCGCACGAGGCCAGGCCGATCAGCGGGAACGCGAGCCGTTGCCTTTGTCCCAGCGCGTCGCGGACCTCCATCTCCGCGTTGCGCGAATGGAGCGTGCCGCCAACGATCTTACTGGCTTGTGCTGGGTGAGAAATCGCCGCCAGCGACAGGCGTCCATTGTCGAGCAGCAGGTGCGGTCGAAACTCGACGAGAACCTCACGCGGATCGCGGGTTGGCTCGTAGTAATCGACGGCTCCAAGGGCCCGCCGGATACCGCTTTGCTCATGGCTGGGCTCCGGATCGTCGGCGACGAGCATCCGGGCGCCAGCCCGCTTGAGGACGTTCAGCAGATACGCACGCTCCTTCGTAAGACGCCCTGATGCGGCTACGCGGGCACCGTCGAATGAAAGTGTTGCTTCGGCCTGCCGCTCAAGTGCCGCCAGGACAGGCATGCGCCGCCACGTCGCTCGCACTCGGGAGTGGCTCTCAGATGCCGCCGACGTGCTTGCTCCAGCCGACACTATGCCTGCGACTTCCACAGTCGGCACATCGAGATGAGGCCGTTCGGCGCGGCCAGCTTTCCATTGCGGGCGAGCACCGACTCGGCCGGGCATCCGCTGTGCCAAGGCTGATCGCCAGCCTGAAACATCGCCTGTGTGAACAACTCAAACTCGTTCTGCTCACGATTGAGCCGCAGCCCCTGGGGTGTCATCACTGCAAAGTGCATGGGCTCGTCGAAGAGCAGCGAGCAAACATAAGCCTTCCCGTCAGGGAAGATCGACAGGCGATCCAAGGAGCACCCGACGCACCCCTGATAACCCTCGGTCACATAGCGCCTGAGCCTGTCTGGCGAAACATACGTCGGCGGATACCAGATAGATGTTTCATAGCATCCCTTGACCTTCTCGAGATGCTCGTAGAACGCGATCCACTCTTGCGGCTTCAGCGACCAATCACCCGCATTAGCGATACCCCGCCCCTCCTCCGAAAAGACATGAAAGTTGACCATGGCAATGCCGAGTTCATCGGCCAGCTCGAGAAGGGGCTCAGCGTCGCGGATGTTCTTTTGCGAGATCGTGCAGATGATTCGCACCGGGTATCCGGAAGCGACGGTCTGGGCGATGCAGGGTACGGTCTTGGCGTAGGTACCCTCTCCCCGGATGGAGTCATGGATCTCGGCCGTCGCTCCGTCGAGGCTGAACGAGATGTAATGCAGCTTCTCAGGTACGATCTTGTCGATCGTTCGCTCCAGGAGGCCATTTGAGTTGATCATAACTTGGCTAAAGCCAGCGGCAAGAGCGTAGTCGACCATGCGGGGAAGGTCCGGATGCAGTGTTGGCTCGCCACCGAGGAAGGTGATGTATTCGCCCCCGAGCGCTCGGCAGCGATCAATAATGCGCGTAGTCGCGTCGTAGCTGAGTACCAGACCTCGCTCAAGACGATCACCCATGTAGCAATGGCCACACCGAAGCTGGCAACGCTCGGTAATATACAGATAGATGTTATGGAAGCGCTTGTAATGAATGCGAGATCTGTCGCGCTGCCGTCCCGTCGGAGCACTGTCGTGCTTCGCCATTGGATCCCCCGCTGCGCCGGTTCTATTAAATGTATGCCCGTGTGCCGCAATAAAGTCACCCGACATCGGTGCCCCCCGCTGAGTCGGCCCCATGCTCTGATCCCCCAAACTTTGATGCGCTAGCAAAGCTCCCTGAAGCCCCGCTCTCGATCGCGTTGTAATCGTAGCGAGGCGTCACGTGGGAATCGCAGTCCGCCGGCGCCGCGCCAGATGGCCGCTGGTCCCACGGCCACCACCAGTTCCAGCTGCGCAGCAGCACGACCGCTGCCGGTACGAGTACGCAACGCACGATCGTGATGTCGAGCATCACCCCCAGCGCCAATCCGATGCCGAGCTGTTGGAAGGGCAGCAGCCGCGAGGTGGCAAAGGCGAGGAAGACCGTCATCAGTGTGAGACCGGCGAGCGTGATGGATCGGGCACTACCAACCAGACCACGGCGGACCGCCTCGCGGTGGTCGTGGCCGTCATTGACTGCTTCGCGGATACGGCTCAGCAAGAACACCTCGTAGTCGACCGACAAGCCGAACAGGATCGCGAAGATGAACAAAGGAACGAAAAACTCGAGATGCGGAGTGCCTGCTCCCTGATCGAAGAGGCGCAGCAACAGCCCGAGCGTCGCAGCGACCGACAGCAAGGTCGTGAGCACTGCCTTGAGCGGGATCACGAGCGAGCGCACTCCGCGCGCAAACACGAGGAAGCACAGCGAAATGGCGATCAGAATCGCCCGCGGCGCGCGATTGGCGATTCGGTTCGTCAGATCCAGACTGGTGGCGATCGTGCCGCCGACGTGTGTCTCGCGTGTGCTCTGCGCGAGCGTCGTGCGCAGACGCTCGACAGTGTGGCGTGATGAGTCCTCGTCCGGGATCGTTGCAGGTATCGCCTGCATGAACGACCACCCCGCCCTGCCCATTGTTTCCCCCGACACCTGCGCGATGCCTGGAAATGACTGCACGACGTCCTTCACGTGCGCAAGGTCGTCGCGGGTGACGATCATGATGGGCGCCGCAGTGCCGGGATAGAAGGCGTTCGCCATCGACGCCATGTCGCGGCGCACGTCGTCGTCGCGCGGCAGCAGGCGCTGCGTGTGGACGTCGAGCCGAAACGAGGTCGCCGGCACCGCAAGTGCGAGAAGAACGGCGAGGCTGCTGAGCAGCGCTGCGACTGGACGTCTTGTCACGACGCCGGCGAGTCGGCTCCACAACGTCGCTCGTGCAGCCGCACGTGCGACCGGGTCGATGCGCAGCCATTCGATCCGGTGACCGATCAGGCGGATCGTTGCGGGCAGCAGCGTAAGCGCCGTCGCACCCGCGGCGATCGTGGCGATCGTGGCGCCGATCGCCATCGTCGAAAACGTCGAGATGCCGACTACAAACAGTCCCACCAGCGAGGCTGCAATCGTGCATGCCGACAGCAGCACCGCACGTCCGGTCGTCACCATCGTGATCGTGAGTGCTGTCTCGATCGAGTCGCTGCGTGCGAGCTCCTCTCGGTAGCGGGTCACCATGAAGAGGGAGTAGTCGATGCTGAGCCCAAGCGCGAGAATCGTCGCCGTGTTCGTGACGAATACGCTCAGCCCGATCCATGCCCCGATCACAGCCAGGCACGCAAACGTCACCACCATTGTTGCGACGGCAAGCAGCACCGGCAGGAGGGCGGCGACGACGGCTTGAAAGGCGATGAGGAGCACGAGCGCCGTGAGCGGGACGGCGAGTCGCTCGGCGCGCGAGAGGTCCGAACGCGCGATCTCGGCGTAGCGCTGCACGAGGACCGGCGGCCCGAGGAGGCTCGTCTCGACTTCCGCTGAGTCGGCACGGGCGAGAGCGCTGCGGAGCGACGCGACGTGCGGCTCCGCCGCGACTGGGTTGACGCGCAGCATTACCTCGATGAGTGCTGTGCCGGCGCCCGGTGCTTCCGGATCCGTTTCCGCCCGGATGGCCGAACCGCGTTGCGTGATCGACTGCACGACGTCCGCCCTTCCAAGCTGGCGCTGCACGAGCCGTGTCGCGCGTGCTATCCATGCGCTGCCATCCGGGTTCCGGATCGTCACCGTGGCCAGCAATGCAGCTCCGGTATGACCGGGAATGTGGGATCTCAGAATCGCTGCGGTGCGCGCTGACTCCGAGCCGCCGACCGCGAAACCCCGGTTCGACAACTCGCCGAACAGTCCGCTTGCCACCAAGCTGCACGCAGCGGCAATGAGCAGCCAGCAGACGGCTACTGCCCGCGGTCGGTGTACCACCACATGCGCAAGTCGACTCGTCACGTTGCCCCCGGTACGGCTCCCCTCGTCAGCAGTCGACTTTACCTCACAACCTACTTGCTGGTAGCTTGATAGTCCTGCTGGCGGTGCGTCCAAGGCGCGCCATGGCATAACAGGGGGATCCATGAAATCGGCGGGGCGTCATGACGCTCTGGGATGAGCTGCTCGCTCCCGAGAAGCTCGCTCAGGAGCTGTGGGAGTGGACGGGCACGCGCTTCGAGCGCCAGCGCTTCGAGGACGTGCTGCAGACGGGGCGCCACGTAGCAGCTGGGCTGCGGCGGCGAGGCGTCGGCCGCGGGAGCATCGTGCCTGCGGTGATCACCAACATGCCCGACGCGACCGCCGGCTACGTCGGCGTCTGGGCTGCAGGCGCTGCGCTTGCCTCCTTGCCGATCCCTGCGCGGGGGATGAGCGTGGAGACCTATGTGGGCCAGCTGGATGCCCTCTGCCGGCTCCTGGGCTCACCGTTCTTCCTTGCCGAGGAGCGCTTCCTGCAGTTCATGCCGGAGGACGCGCCGATCACCGCTGAGGGGATCGGCTACCGCTCGCTGATTGAGACGCCTGAGCGCGCCGAGGTTGAGCCGCCCGATCCCGACGGCGTGGTCTTCGTGCAGTTCTCGTCCGGTACGACGGGCGAACCACGCGGCGTCGAGCTCAGCGGCCGGGCGATCGACGCGCAGATGCGCATGCTCGCTGATCGGATGCAGATCGATCCCGAGCGCGATGTCGGCTACATCTGGCTGCCGCTCTCGCACGACATGGGCTTCTTCGGCTGCAATCTGCTCGCGATCTACACCGGCATGAGAGGCGTTCGCTCGTTGCCCGAGCGCTTCCTGATGTCGCCCCGTTCGTGGTTCGACGACTGCGCCGAGATGGGCGTGACGGTCACTGCCGGTCCGCCATCCGCTCTGCACCTCGCGACTCGAGCCGCGAGCGGGAGCAGCGCGACCAAGCCATTGTCGTTGCGCGTTTGCCTCGTCGGTGCCGAGCCGGTCCAGTGGAATGTGCTCGAGAAGGCAGCCAGCGCTTTGGCGCCGCGCGGTCTCAAGATCGACGCGTTCACAAACGCCTACGGTTTGGCCGAGACAACGCTTGCGGTTACGGTCGGGGCGCTCGAGGAGCCGCCGCGCTACCTGCATGTCGACCGCGACGCTCTCTCAAACGGCAGGGTCGAGCAGGTTGGTAGCGATGCGCCGGGCGCGCAGCGAATCGTCTCGGCCGGCACGCCCGTCGGTTCGACCGCGATCGAGATCGACCCGCTCACGAGCGAGATCGCCGTACGTTCACCAAGCCTTGCCGAGGGCTATGTGGAGCAGCCGGATGTGAGGGCTGCGCGGTTTCAGGACGGGGCGGTGCGCACGGGCGACATCGGGTTCATGTGCGATGGCGAGCTGTATGTCGTCGGGCGCGGCGATGATGTCCTGATCATCGGCGGGCGCAACATCTACGTGCACGAGCTCGAGGTCGAGATGGGCGCTGACGCGGCGATCCGCGAAGGCAACTGCGCCATCGTCGAGCGTCCCGATGAAGGACGCGCGCGCGTCGGCGTGCTGTGCGAGCTTGCCTCTGCGCGCGGTGACGGTCCCGCCGACAAGCCAGAGTTGGTTGCCGACCGTCTGCGGCAGATCGCGATGAAGCGAGCCGGCTTGTCGGTCGACGAGGTCGTGTTCCTCGATCCTGGAGCGTTCCCGAAGACGCCGAGCGGCAAGGTACAGCGCTTCCGCTGCCGTGAGCTGTTGCGCAAGGCACGGTGAGGGCCGACGAGGCTACATCCAAGGCAGGGGCGAAGAACGAAACATCTTTCTACTAGGCGAGGGGACAACATGAAATTGACAAAGCCACTTATTGCGGTAGCAGCGGCATCTGTCCTGCTTGGAGGGCTGGCCGAAAGAGCTTGGGCCAGGAATTTGTCTTCGTCGAGCGTTACGGTAAGAGCAACGTTTTCTGCGTTGAGGTTCAACGGGTTGTGGGGGAATCCTGGCGGTTGTCAAGTCACGATCGAAGGGTCGATGCATTCGAGGACCATCCCGAAGACTGTCGGCCTGCTAGTGGGTTACATCACCCGAGCCACGCTGGGTCCATGTACGATCGGAACGGCAACGATCCTACAAGAATCGTTGCCATGGCATGTCCGTTATCGATCATTCAGCGGTGTCCTACCGAACATAACGGCGATGACATCGAATGTGATAGGCGACGCGTTTAGGATAAGGACGCCAGAAGGCTTCAACTGCCTAGCTAGGACAACTCCGGAACAACCGTCGACCATGACGTCGTCCCGCGAATCGGGCGGAGCTCTGACCTCGGTGGCGGTTGGTGGCACGATAGAAACTACTTGTGGAATTCCTGGAACTTCTGAAGGAACGTCTAGCACCTACACAGTGCTAAATAGCGCGACCAGGATAACGATCAGACTAATATAGTCATGCTCGGGGGCCGGCCGCGGTTGCGGTCGGCCCCCGTCGTTGATCGACCGACAGCAGCACGTCACGCAAGTCTTCGAGCGGAAAGTCCGCGTCGAGATTGGCGCCAAGGCGGACCCAATCGTAGAACGTCTCGAGTGTCGCGCGCCAGCCCTCGGCGTCGCCGAACGATTGTGGGAAGCTCGCAGCGCCCATCGCGGCTCGCAGGCGCACCACCAAGCGCTCGACCGCGGTGAGAAGCTCCCGTCCAGCGCTCGGACCGTCAATCGCGATAGAATGCTCGAGCGCAATTGTGTCGCGTGCAACGGCGCGGTCGACGCTGGGCAGCTCGGCGATGCGCGCGCACGCCTCTTCCTGCGACGGCAGCGGATCTACACCGTGCGCGCTCAGCAGTGCGAGGCAAGCACGCAGCAGCATCCGTCGCACCACCGCAGTCAGCACGCCCCACTGCCCGTGCGCAAGCGCTCCGATGGCATCCTCGCGCGCGTTCTCGAC
>DASVFS010000013.1:0-2395 GCA_036379915.1 Conexibacter sp.
GCGGGTCCGAGGCGCGCGCCCACGCCTGCGCCATCGCCCAGCCGACGTTGCGGCGCGCGTCGAGCAGCTCGTCGAGCGCGATCGTCACCTTCTGGCGCAGCGGCCGCCCGAGGAAGAAGCCGAGCAGCACGATGCGCGCCAGCCGCTCGGCGTCGGCGCCGTGGCGCCGCGCGAGGCCGGTGACCGGCCCCGCCTCCAGCACCCGCTCGAACAGGTCGTCGACCAGCAGCGCGCCCCCGCGGCTCGACTTGACCGCGTCGCCGCCCTCGCCGAGCACCATCTCGTGCATCAGGTTGTCGGTCGGATGGATCTCCTCCCGCGGCCGCAGCCGGCGCAGCAGCGCCTCGCAGGCGCGTATGAGCCCGCGCCACTCGCTGCCGAAGACGGCCACCGAGCGCGCGCCGGCGAGCAGCGGGCGCATCGCGTCGTACGTCGCGACGTAGCGCAGGTGCTGCGTCGGGAAGCCGTCGCGGCGGTGCAGCAGCAGCTGGGGATAGGCCTCCTCGCCGGTGGGGTAGGTCGTCGCGGCGCCGTCGCCCGGGACGATCGCCCCGCACGCGAGCCCCTCGCGCACGAGCGCCTCCGCGTGCGCGAGATGGTCGGACTCGAACAGCGTGCGGTCGACCTGCACGCCGAGCCGCGCGTACGTCGTCGCGTGGCCCGCGACGACCCAGCGGCGCACGTCCTCGAACAGCCGTCGTGCGGCGGGCTCGCCTGCGCTCCAGCGCTCGAGCAGCTGCTCCGCCGGATCGCGGTGGACGACGCGCTCGCGCGACAGCGCCGCGTCCCCGTCGCGCGCCGGATCGGCCGTCGCGGCCGCACGCGCCGGCAGGTTGCGCACGTAGCGCAGGTAGCACTCGCCGATCAGGCGGTCGCCCTTCGCGTCCGCGCCGCCGTCCTGCGCCGGCACGCGCCCCTGCCCGTAGGCGAGGTAGCCGGCCATCGCCTCGCCCATGCTGCGACCGAAGTCGCCCACGCGGCTCTGACGCACGACGTCCGCGCCGAGCGCCGCGGCGGCGCTCGCCACGGCGTTGCCGATCGCGACGTTGCGCAGGTGGCCGACATGCAGCGCCTTCGTCGTGTTCGGATCGCCGAAGTTGACGACCCAGCGCGCGGCGGGCGCGACCCCGCGGGTGGCGAGCGGGTCGGGCGCGCCGCGCTCGAGCAGTTCGCCCAGCTCCGCGAGGTCGTCGTCGTCGAAGCGCATGCCGAGCCGTTCGCCGCCGCCCGTGAGCGCCGCGAGCGCGCGGCGGCCGTCCGCCGAGTCGGCCCATGCCGGATTCCGCCGCTCGAGGCGGACGTCGACCGCCGCCGGCCGGAACGGGACGACCGCGAGCAGCGCGGCGCGCGCGCCGAGCTCGTCCAGGCGAGCGTCGAGACCGTCGAGCAGGTTCGTCGACGGATCGCTGAAGCCGTTGAAGCGCATGCATGCACCAGGCGGGGCTCGAACCCGCATCAACGGCTTTTAAGGCCGGTCCTTTAACCCATTAAGGTACTGGTGCTTCTCGGTGAATTCACGCAGGCGGCAGCCTGCGGATCGCGGCCGACGCGCCCGTCCCCCGACCAACGCACCGGCTTATGGGAGATTAGCGCTCGTCGCCCGGCGCGGCAACTGGCGACGGGCACGGCGTGACCGTCGAGGCGGTCCGGCGACTGCCGTCGGCGAAGGCGACGCGGGCGCGGAAGCGAAAGCCGCGCCGCGGGCACGCGCGCGGCAGCAGGACCCCCTCGGGGCGGTAGGCGACGCGGCGACCCGCGCGACGCTCGTAGTAGCGGATCGCGGGCGAGCCGATCACGATGCGCAGCTCGACGAGCGACACGGTGGCGAGGTCTTCCAGCCCCGGGACCGCCGGCATGCGCACCGTCAGCTCGCCGCCGTAGGGCGCGCGCGCGCCGTGTACGTCGCCGGCGAAGGCCAGCTTCGCGACGAACGGCCGCCGCCCGTCGACGTACGCCACGAGCCGGAGCCGCCCCTGTTCGAGCGGCCCCGACAGCAGCGTCACGGTCGCGTACTCGGGGATCACCTGACCGCTCGTGAGCCGCACGAGGGCGCGCGCGGTGCCGAGCGCCATCACGGCGTTCGGCGAGCAGCCGCCGAGCCGCGGCGCGCTGATCAGCACCTCGACGAAGTCGCTCTCCGGGCGCGTGCAGGTCGCCAGGCCGAGCCCGCTCGAGACGATGCCGAGGCTGCGCGGGTAGGCGAACCGCACCTCCGTCACCGGCGCCTTCGTCAGGCGCCGCGGATCGAGTCGCAGCGCGACGTCGACGGCGGTGGCGGCGCCGAGCGCGGCGTCGCGGTCGAACGCGACGACGACGTCGACCGGCCCCGCCGCACGGACGGGTCCGGTCGCAGCCGCCAGCGCTCCGGCGAGGAGCAGCGCGGCCAGCGCGGTGG
>DASVFS010000014.1:0-14902 GCA_036379915.1 Conexibacter sp.
CGCCGCGCTCCCGAGCAGCAGGTCGACGGCGCCCGAGAGATCGTCCGCGCGCTCCGGCGCGGCGGCGACCTCCTCGCGGCGGGTTCGCGGCGTCGGCACGAGCACGGCGCGCGCGCCGGCGGCGTGCGCCGCCTCGACGTCGGCGGCGATGTCGCCGATCACCACGCAGCGCTCGGGCGCCACGCCGAGCCGCTCGGCCGCCTGACGCACGAGCCCCGGCGCCGGCTTGCGGCAACCGCAGCCGTCCTCCGGCGCGTGCGGGCAGAACAGCCACACGTCGAGCGGGCCGAGCAGCGCGTCCGCCCGCGCGTTGACGGCGCGCACCTGCGCCTCCGTCAGCAACCCCCGTCCGACGCCGCTCTGGTTGCTGATGACGGCGGTCGGGATGCGCGCGGCGCGCAGCTTCTCCAGCGCCGCACGCGCGCCGGGCATCGGCTCGACCTTCGCCGGATCGCCGTTATAGGGGACGTCGACGATGAGGGTGTCGTCGCGGTCGAGCAGGACGGCGGCGGGGCGAACCCGCAGCGTGCCCCGCAGTGCTTGCACGCGAGCGCGGCCTCGCAGCCGCTGCCCGACCGCGACGAAGGGGATCGCCGCGCTGGTGGCGAGCATCGCGGCGAGCTCCTTCGGCGTGCGGGAGCCTCGTTGGATTCGGGCTGCCGCGAGCTCCAGCGTTCCTGCGGCCCAGATGGCGGCGGCTGCTTTCGCCGTGCGCCGCGCGCTGACGCTCTGGGCTGCGAGGGAGAGCAGACCGGCGGCTGCGGTGACTGCGTGCCGCGGCAGTCGTCCGGGCGGGGCGCCCGCGCGGGTGCGCCAGTCGGGGCCGTGGAGCGCGCGCATCAGCGCGTCGTCGGCGTTGCCGGCCTGCGCGCGGAGGCTGATCCAGGGGCTCGCGGGACCGACGGGATGGACGATCGTGCGCTCGCCTCGCTCGATGTCCCAGCCCGCCGCCACGATCCGCAGCCCGAGGTCCGCGTCCTCGCGGTAGTTGCGTCTGAAGCGCTCGTCGAAGCCGCCGACCTGCTGGAGCGCGACGCGGCGGTACGCCAGGTCCGCCGTCGCCCATCTCGCGCGTTCGAGCCCGGCGACGTTGCGCTCCCAGTCGGTCGGGCGGCGGTCGGCCGGGAGTGGCACGACGATCCGCCCCTGCACGCCGCCCACGCGCGGGCCGGCCGCATCGAGGTCCGCCGCCAACGCCCGCGTCCAGGCCCCCGGCGGCACCACGTCGTCGTCGAGGAAGGCGATCCACTCCGCGCTGCTCGCCCTCCACCCCGCGTTGCGCGCTGCCGCCGGTCCGCGGCCGCCGCTGCGCAGCACCGCCACCGGCAACTTGTGCCCCCTATAGGTACAAAAGTTGTCGGAAATGAGGCCGGGGCGGTCGTCGACGAGCCAGATGCGGCCGGGGAGCGGCGGCGGCTGCGTCGCCAGCGCGTCGAGCAGGCGGGCGAGCGAGGGCCGGCCGACGGTAGGGATGACGACGTCGTACGTCATGCGAGCGCCGGGGTCGGCTCGGCCGCGCGGCGCAGGTCGATCCGCGGGCGCGGGCGGCGGACGACGAACGGGCCGATCGCGAGCAGGTCGATCGGTGCGGAGCCGAAGCACTCGAGCGCGTCGCGCGGGTCGTCGACCATCGGCCGGCCGGCCGTGTTGAGCGACGTGTTGACGACGACCGGCACGCCGGTGCGCGCCGCGAACTCCTCCAGCACGCGCGCCATCAGCGGCTCGTCGTCCGGCGAGACCGTCTGGATGCGGGCGGAGCCGTCGACATGGACCACGGCCGGGATCCGCTCGCGCCACGTGGGCGCGACCGCGTGCGTGAACAGCATGTGCGGCGACGGCAGCCGGCCGCGGAAGATCTCCGCGGCGCGCTCCTCGAGCACCATCGGCGCGACCGGCCGGAACTGCTCGCGCCCCTTGACGTCGTTGAGGCGCTCGGTGTTCTCGGCGCGCCGCGGATCGGCGAGCAGCGAGCGGTGGCCGAGCGCGCGCGGGCCAAACTCCGAGCGACCTTGGAACCACGCGACGATCCCGTCCTGCGCGAGCTCCTCCGCGACGACCGCCGCGACGTCGTCCACGCGCTCGAACGCGACGCCGGCGCCGGACAGCCAGCCGCGCAGCTCCTCCTCAGACCAGCTCCGGCCCAGGGCGGCGGTGCGCATCGGGCGAACGCGATCGCCGAGCGCGGCGGCGACGTGCAGCGCCGCGCCGAGCGCGGTGCCCGCGTCGCCGGCCGCCGGCTGCACCCATACCTCGTCGAACGGCCCGTCGCGATGCAGCCGCGCGTTCGCGACGCAGTTGAGCGCCACGCCGCCGGCCAGCGCCAGCCGCCGCTCGCCGGTCTGCGCGTGCAGCCACGACGCCAGCTCGAGCAGCATCTCCTCCAGCCGTCGCTGCACGCTCGCGGCGAGGTCGAAGCGGTCGACCTCGCCGAACGCGCGCCAGTCGGGCGCCAGCGCGTGGAAGCCGCCGTCGCCGGTCGTGTACATGCACGCGCGCAGCGCGTCGAGGAAGCGCGGCTCCCCGTAGGAGGCCATCGCCATCACCTTGTACTCGTCGCTCGCGCGGCGGAAGCCGAGGTGCGCGGTCAGCTTCTCGTAGACGAGCCCGAGCGAGTGCGGCAGCCGCTGCGCCGCGAGCGCGCGCAGGCGCCCGCCCTGCACGTGCCCGGCGAGGTGCGAGGCCGACTCGCCGCGCCCGTCGAGCACCAGCGTCGCGCAGTCGCGCCAGCCGGCGGCCGCGTACGCGGAGGCGGCGTGCGCGACGTGGTGCGGGACGAAGCGCACGCGCTGCGGGTCGAGCCCGGGCAGCGCCGTCTGCAGGAAGCGCGGCGCGCGCTGCACGTAGAGCGTGCGCAGGCCCTCCCACAGCGCGTCCGTCACGTCGCTCGTCGGCGGCGCGAGCGCCGGGTCGTACGAGTAGGCGACGGCGTCGAGCTCGGCGGGCGTCACGCCGGCGTGCGCGAGGCACCAGCGTGCCGCCTGCTCGGGCAGCTCCCAGGTCGAGAACGCGACCGGCGGCTTGCCGTGCTTGCGGCGGCTGAAGCGCTCCTCCTCGGCGGCCGCGACGATCTCGCCGTCGACGACGAGCGCGGCTGCGGGATCGTGGAAGACGGCGTTGACGCCCAGCACCTTCACGGCGTGGCTCCTTCCTCAGGAGGCGACGAGGCGATCGCCCCGGGAGGCCCCGGCACTACCCGGAGAAGTGGTGGACAAACAAGCGCTTCTGCGCGAAGCGCTTCCCGCTTACACCGACTGGCGCGTCTGCGCTGAGGCGGCGCCGGGGCGGGTACGAGCGCGCGTTCGCGCCCGCTCCAGCGCGCGCATCGCCTGCTCGACGGCGCGCGGGTGCGGGCGCCGCTCGCGCACGACCCACGGCAGGCCGCGCAGCGCCGCGCCCGCGCCCCGCAGCGTCTGCCAGCCGGCGCCGCCGTCGGCGAGCGCGTGCAGCGTCGCGGCGGGCAGGCGGCGCGCCGGGCGGCGCAGCCACGCCGACCACAGGTCGTTGCGCACGACCCGCGTCCTGCGCTCGGCGCGGCGCCGGGCGCCGGCCGGCGGCGGCCAGTGGCAGGCGACGAGCCGCTCGTCGTAGCGCACGCGCCAGCCGGCGGCGGCGAGGTCGCCGGCGAGCAGCCGCTCCTCGCCGCCGACGCCGTAGCGCCCGTCGAAGCCGCCGACCTGCAGGAACGCGCTGCGCCGCACGACCGCGGCGCAGGCGACGAAGCCGAGCACCGGGACGCCGGGGACCGCGTCGCCGCCTGCGTCGCCCAGCGGGCTCGCCGCCATCTCGGCGCACGTCGGGTCGAGCCGCCGTCCCGGCCCGACCAGCACGCGCGCCGCGAGCAGGCCGAGCCGCGGATGCGCGTGCAGCAGCGCGGCGGCGCGCGCCAGCGCGCCCGGCTCCCACCACGAGTCGTCGTCGGAGAACGCGACGTACGGCGTCGCGAGCGCGTGCACGGCGGCGTTGCGCGCGGCGGCGCCGCGGTTCTCCCCGAGCGCGAGCAGCAGCACGTCCGGATGGCGCGCGCGGACGGCGTCGGCGGTGCCGTCGGTCGAGGCGTTGTCGGCGACGAGCAGCGGCGGGCGCTCGGGCAGCGCCCGCAGGCGCGCGAGCGTCGCCAGCAGCTGCTCGCGCCGGTTGCGGGTCGCGATCGCGACGGCGACCGGCGCCGCGCTCACGGCGCCGCGCCGACGCCGGTGCGCAGCTCGCGCCGCAGGCGCACGACCCGCACGCCCGGCCGGTCGCGCTCGAAGCGGTCGAGCATCCGCTCCGTCTCGGCCTTGTGGCGCGAGGAGAACAGCGTGGGGACCCCGTCGGTCGGCCACGACTCGCGCGCGTCGGCGACGTGCGCCGGACGGCGCGCGATCGCGACGATCTCCTCGACCGCGGGCTCGTGCGCGAGCGCGGCGAGCAGGCTCGTGCCGACGTTTCCGGTCGCTCCAACGATGACGATCCGCATCGCATCGGCGGCTACCCGGCGCCGGAGCGCGCAAACGATGCAGGTCGGCGACGCGTGGATCGTCGATTGTCGCGCTGCGCCTCCGGGGTATGTCTCTCTCGATGGGAGCGGTAGAGGGACCAACCGCCCAGCGCACGATTCGCCTGCTCGACTACGACCCGGAGCTCGGCAGCAGCCTGCGGCCCGAGCGGCGGGCGGAGGCGCGGGCGTCGGCTCTGGCGACGCTCGTCGAGATCGGCCGCGGCGCGCTCGACTGGCACGAGCTGGGCGCCGGCCGCGAAGCCTCCTACGGCGTGTTGCTGCTCGACGGGCTGGTGAACCGCACGGTCGTGCTCGACGGCGCGATCTCGGCGCAACTGCTCGGCCGCGGCGACCTCGTGCGGATCGTCGGCGCCGCCGACGTGCTCCTGAAGACCGCGATTCGCTGGACCGTGTTGGAGCCGCTCGCGGTCGCGCTGCTCGACGAGCGCTTCCTGTTGACGGTGCGACGCTGGCCGGAGATCGTCGCCGCGCTGTTCGAGCGCGTCGCCGCCCAGGAAGAGCGGCGCGACATCCACCGCGCGCTGTCGCAGCTGCCGCGCGTGGAGGACCGCATCCACGCGCTGCTGTGGCTGCTGGCGGAGCGCTGGGGCCACGTGACGACGCACGGCGTGAGCCTGCGCCTGCGGCTGACGCACGAGCTGATCGGTCAGCTCGTGGGCTCGAAGCGCCCGACCGTCAGCCTCGCGCTCAAGGCGCTCGAGGCGCGCGGCTCGGTGCACCGGCGCGACGACGGGAGCTGGCTGCTGGAGGAGGCGTGGGCGGTCATGCCGACCGGCGACCCGCACCCGCAGCTGTAGCCGACGAGCCGCCGTCGCCCCGCTTTCCCGGCGCTCAGTCGAGGAACTCGAACAGCGACCCTACGCCGTATCACCGAGGCGGCCAAAGGGCGACCCGGAGCGGTTGCTTTCCAACGGCTCACCGCTCGGGGAATCCGTTCCAGTTTCCGGTTTGCCTTTTCGTCGATCGGGAATTCTCCGAGCGGCGAACCGACCCCCAAGATCGAACCCCCACGATCCCGGGATCGCCCCATACCCCGGCCCTTCGGTTCCCTTCGCCGAAGGGCCGGGGAACCCCTCGCCCGCGTAGGCCGCATCCCAGTAGGCTCATGCGGCCAGCGACGAGGAGGTGAGGACGGGGATGAGCGAGCCGCACGGCTTCCACGCCGGCGAGCCATTCGAGATGGTCGAGCGCCGCGAGGGCGACGCGACCGTCGTCGCGCTGCGCGGCGAGCTCGACTTCGGCACGGTCGGCCGGGTGCAGTCGCGTCTGGCCGAGCTGTGCGACGAGGGCGCGCCCACGCTGCTCGACCTCGACGAGCTCACGTTCATGGACTCGACCGGCATCCGACTCGTGCTGACCGCCTGCGAGGACGCGCAGCGGACGAGCTGGAGCTTCCGCGTCACGCGCGGGTCCGAGCGGGTGCAGCGCGTGCTCGAGGCGGCGCAGGTGATCGACCGCCTCCCCTACCGCGACCCGGCGGCGAGATGAGCCGCCGCGGCCGGTGACCCGCCGCACGCTTCCGCGGGACCCGAGCGCGGCGGCGCTCGCGCGGCGCGCCGTCGAGGCCGACGCGGCGCAGCTGAGCGAGGCGGAGCTCGACGTCGCGCGGCTGCTCGTCTCCGAGCTCGTCACGAACGCGGTGCGCCACGGCGCGGGCGACGACGTCGTGCTCGCGTCGCAGGTCGACGACGTACGCGCGCGCTTCGAGGTGCACGACGCCGGCGAGCAGACGCCGGCGCGGCGCGAGCCGCGCGGGGGCGAGGGCGGCTACGGGCTCAACCTCGTCGCCGCGCTCGCGAGCCGCTGGGGCACCGACGCCGACGCCGGCGTGTGGTTCGAGCTCGACCGCGCGCCGAGCGCCGACGCGGCGGCCGACGGGCGGGCGCGGCCGCAGATGGACGACGCGATCGCACGCCAGCTCGGGACCCTGCTCGACGGCCTCGCCGAGGCGGTGACCGTCTCGGACGAGCTCGGGCGCACGGTGTACGCCAACGACGCCGCCGCGCGGCTGCTGCACCTGACGCCCGCCGAGCGCGTGCACGGCGCCTCCGGCCGCGAGCTGATGAACCGCTTCGACGTCTACGACGAGCACGGCGCGCTCGTCTCGATCGAGCAGCTGCCCGGGTCGCGCGCCCGCGCGGGCGAGCGCGACCCGGCGCCGATCCTCGTGCGCAACGTCGTGAAGGCGACCGGCGAGGAGCGCTGGCTGCTGAACAAGACGACGACGATCGAGGACGACGACGGGCGCGTGCTGCGCGTCGTGAACGTGATCGAGGACGTGACGAAGGCCAAGCGCGCCGAGCTGGCGCAGCGGCTGCTGGCGGAGGCGAGCGACGCGCTCGCGTCCTCGCTCGACTACGAGGCGACGCTGCAGCGCATCGCCGAGGTCGCGGTGCCGGACTTCGCCGACTGGTGCGGCCTCGACGTTCCCGGCCCCGGCGGGTTCGCGCAGCTCGTCGCGATCGCGCACCGCGATCCGGACAAGGTCGCGCTCGCGAGACGGATGCGCGCCCGCTATCCGGTGTCGCTGGAGCGCCGCGAGGGGATCGCGACGGTGATGCGCGGCGACGCGTACTTCGTCCGCTCCGAGATCGACGACGACGAGCTGCGCGCGTACGCGCAGGACGAGCAGCACTTCGAGCTGCTGCGCGCGCTCGGCATGGCGTCGGTCGTGGTCGTGCCGCTGGCGGCCGGCGGTCAGAAGCTCGGCACGTTGATCCTCTCGCGCGCGAGAGGCGGTCGTCCCTTCGACGAGGACGACATCGCGCTCGCCGAGGAGCTCGGCCGCCGCGCCGGCACGGCGATGCTGAACGCGCGCGCGTATACCGAGCGCGCGGCGATCGCGGCGACGCTGCAGCGTGGCCTGCGGCCGCCGGAGCTGCTCGCGCCGCCCGGCCTCGCGGTCGCCTCGCACTACGAGGCCGTCGGCGCGTTCAACGAGGTCGGCGGCGACTTCTACGACGCCTTCACGACGGCGGACGGCTGGATGCTCGTGATGGGCGACGTCGCCGGGCACGGCGCCGAGGCGGCGGCGCTGACGGCGCTCGCGCGCTACACGCTGCGCAGCGCCGGCCAGCTCACGCGCGACCCGGTGCGCGCGATCCAACAGCTGAACGCGACGCTGCGCGACCTCCCGCAGCTGTCGCTCTGCACGACCGTCTGCGCGCACGTGCGGCTCGCGCGCGCGGGCGGCGCGGCGATCGTGACGCTCGCGAACAGCGGCCACCCGCGGCCGCTGCTGCTGCGCGACGGCGCCTTGGAGGAGCTGGGCTGCGTCGGCCCGATGGCGGGCGCGTTCGACGACGGCGCCTGGGGCGGCACGGAGATCGCGCTGCAGCCCGGCGACGCGCTCGTGCTCTACACCGACGGCGTGCTCGACACGGTGGGCGCCGACGAGCGGTTCGGCGCGGAGCGGCTGCGGGCGGCGCTCGAGCGCGCCGGCGGCACCGAGCCGGAGGCGCTCGTGACGGCGCTGGCGGGCGCGCTCGAGGCGTTCCGCGCCGGCCCGCAGCGCGACGACACCGCGATCGTCGCGCTGCGCTTCAGCGGCGTGCCGGCGGACGCGTACGAGTCGGCCGCAGCGGGAACCTAGGGTCGCGTGCCGCGCACGCGCCGCGTCGACTGCTCCGGACCGGGGATCGCCCGCGTGCGACGCGGGCGCGGCTTCGCGTACGTCGACGCGGACGGCGCGCGCGTGAGCGATCTGGCGGCGATCGACCGCATCCGCGCGCTGGCGATCCCGCCGGCGTGGCGCGACGTGTGGATCTGCCGCGATCCGCAGGGCCACATCCAGGCGACCGGGATCGACGCCGCCGGTCGCAAGCAGTACCTGTACCACGAGGCGTGGCGAAGACGGCGCGACCAGGCGAAGTTCGACGCGATGGTCGCGTTCGCGCGAGCGCTGCCGGCGCTGCGGCGGCGGGTTGCGCGCGATCTGGCCCGTTCCAGGGAGCTGGACGAGGCGCGCGTCCTGGCGTGTGCGGTGCGGCTGCTCGACGTCGGCCTGTTCCGCATCGGCGGCGAAGACTACGCGGCGCAGAACGAGACGTACGGATTGACCACGCTGTTGAAGACGCATGTGCGCGTGAAGCCCGACGGCCTGCTGTTCGACTTCCCCGCCAAGCACGGCGTGCGGCGTCTGCAGCTCGTGGAGGATCCGGACGTGCGTCCGGTCGTGGCGGCGCTGAAGCGTCGGCGCGGCGGCGGCCGGGAGCTGCTCGCGTGGCGCACCGGCCGCCGGTGGGTGGACGTGAAGGCCGAGGACGTCAACGCCTACCTGAAGGAGGCGGCGGGAGGCGACTTCACGGCGAAGGACTTCCGCACCTGGAACGCGACCGCGTTGTGCGCCGTGGCGCTCGCGCGCCGCGCGCAGCAGGCCGGCTCGCGCACCTCCCGCAGACGGCTCGTAAAGGCCGCGATCGACGAGGTCGCGACGTTCCTCGGCAACACGCCGGCGGTCGCGCGCGGGTCCTACGTCGACCCGCGCGTGATCGACCGCTTCGGCGAGGGGCTCACGGTCGCGGCCGCGCTCGCGGCCGAGCACAACGGCATCGAGGAGGACGAACCGGTGCCGGAGCAGAACGTGAGCGAGCGCGTGCGCCGCGCGGTGCTCGACCTGATCGACGGCGACGAAGACGCGCCCGGCGTCGACGAGGTCGAGCTGCCGGCGGCCTGAGAGCCTCAGCTCACGCCCGGCGGCTCCTCGTCCGGCTCGGGCCCGGGCGGGTGCGGATCGTTCGGGATCTCCGGACCGGTCGGATCCGGCGAGGGGACGTCCGGCTCGCCCGGCTCGGGCTCGACCGGCGGCTGCGGGTCGGGCACCTCGGGGGCCGGCGGCGTCTGCGCCGGCTGCTCGGGCGGCGAAGGGTCGGCGGGGATGTCGGGGCCGCCCGGAGGCCCGGTCGGGGCCTCCGGCGGAGCGGGGTCGGGAATCTCGAGCGTCGCGGCCATCGGGCTACTGGTTGGCGGGCGCGCCGCTGATGTCGGCGAGCGCCGAGGTCTCGTCGCGCGCGAGCGCGAGGTCGCCGATCGAGACGATGCCGACCGGGTGGTCGCCTTCCTCGACGACGGGGATGCGGCGGACGTGCCGCTCGCGCATCAGCTGCACGGCGCGGTCGACGTCGTCGTCCGGTCTGAGCGCCTGGACGTCGGCGCTGCAGATCTCGCCGACCTCGACCTGCGCGGGATCGCGCCCCTCGGCGACCGCGCGCACGACGATGTCGCGATCGGTGAGCAGGCCTCTGAGGTGGCCGTCCTCGGCGACGAGGATCGCGCCACTGTCGACCTCGCGCATCCTGCGGGCCGCATTCGCCGCGCTGTCGTGCGGATCGACGCACACCGGGTCCCGCGTCATGACGTCCTTGATCGCCTGTGCCATCGCTTCGCTCCCTTCGCTCGGTTGCGTCTTCCGAGCTACCCCGCGACGGGGCGGCGAAACGGCGCGCGGGCTGCGCGCGGACCGCGCCGCTCAGCGATCGGCTGGAAGCAGCGTGAACGCGCCGCCGGCCAGCGGCGCGACGGTGCGGAAGTGACGCTCGTCGAAGGTGAGCATGCGGGTCGTCTCGTGTCGGTGCGCGAGCACGATCGCCGCCGCCCACAGCTCGCACGCGCAACACGTCTGCGCGGCGCTCCGCAGGCGGGGAAGCGTGGGTCGCGTGGGGATCGGCGGCGCAGCGGTTGAGACGGGCATCGAGGAGTCCGTTACCACGTCGAAGGCACCCCCCTAACCCCAACGTTCCGAGCCCTGGTTGACGCGCGGATGACCTGCTCGTATCGTCTACCGACCGCGCGGTAGGTAACACGGCCTGGCAGGACGCAGGCCCACACTGTTGCGTTCCTACACGAGGTGTTCAATTATGACGCTCATCAAGAAGGCCCTCGCCGCGGGGGCCCTTTCCGCCGTGCTGCTCTCGCTCGCGTCCGCGGCGACTCCGGCAGGCAGGCTCCTTGTCAGGAACAGCTCCGGCACGAGGACGTGGAGCATCTCGTGGTCGGGCGTGACGTTCAGAAGCAACGGCATCGTGCCCATAAGCACCGCATGTCCTCCCATCACGCTCTCGGGAAGCCTTCACAGCGGGACGATCACGAAGACCGCCGGTTCGCTAATCGGCTACGTCGTGAATGCAAGCGGATCGGGCACATGCACCGAATCCTGGAGGGGCAGGGTCCTAACCGAAGGGCTGCCGTGGCACGTCCGCTACCAATCGTTCACCGGCACGCTACCGAACATATCGAGCATAGGCATACGGATTGTCGGATTTGAATACCGCCTCACCGAACCTGTCGGCGCGGAATGCCTAGTGAGGAGCACCGAAGCCCAGCCGCTGGCCATGACCTGGACCCGGGCCGCGTCCGGCGCCGTCTCCGGCTCGGCGTTGAGCGGCACGATAACCGCCAACTGCGGACTCGCGTTCGAAGTCACCAGCTCCGGCGCCGGCGCCCCGACGCCCTCGACGAGCATCACCCTAATATGAGCTGAGCCCCGCCGGGCGGCGCAGCGGCCGCCCGGCTCGCTCAATGGATCGCCGCCGCCGCGTGGTCGGGCAGCTCGAAGACGTGGAAGTCGCGGCCGAGCACGTGGATCGAGACGTTGCGCACGGGGACGGTCCCGAGCGAGGCGGCGAACGTGCCGGCGTGGGCGTGGCCGTGCAAGACGAGCGTCGGCTCGTGCTCGAGGATCGGCGGGGCGAGACGGTCGGTGCCGAGGAACGCCTGGATCCCCGGCGACTCGCCGACCAGCGTCGCGTCGGTCGGGGCGTAGTGCAGCAGCACGATGCGGATCGGGCACAGCGCGATCGCGCGCAGGCCGCGGTCCAAAGCCTCGACGTCGCGCGAGGCCTCGGCGTACACCTCGCGCAGCAGCGGCTCGCCGAAGTCCGGCAGGTGCGAGCCGGGGAAGCCGCCGACGAAGCCCTTCACGCCGACGACGCCGACCTCCACGCCGGTCGCCTCGCACGTCCGCCAGTCGCGCTCGAGGACCGTGACGCAGCCGCTCGACTCGATCGCCGCCACCAGCTCGTCGCGGCGGTTCGCGTGCCAGTCGTGGTTCCCCAGCACCGCGAAGACCGGCATGCCGACGTCGCGGCACGCGTCCGCGAGCACGGCGCCCTCCTCCGGCTCGCCCGTCGTCGTGAGGTCGCCCGCGAGCAGCAGGACGTCCGCCTGGCCGCGCAGCCGCGCGAAGCTCTCGAGCGCCGCCTCGCGGTGGTCGACGCGGCAGTGCACGTCGCCGGCGGCCGCGATCCGCACGACCGCCTGCTCGCGGCGCCCGTGCCCGTCGCCGTTCGCGTGCGCGCGCTCGACCGTCCCGCGCTCGACCGCCCGCTCGGTGCTCGCCCGCTCGTCCACCAGGACAAGCCCTACCCCGCATCGCCGCGCGGCTAGCGTCACGCCGCCGCGGGTAGGGCTTCGCACATGGGCAGCGGCGCGAACGACAGCTTCGACGCGATCGTGAATGCGCTGCGCGCGGCGGTCCCCGTGCTGCGCGAAGCGGAGATCCCGTTCATGCTCGGGGGCAGCATGGCCGTGTGGGCATACGGCGGGCCCGAGCCGACGAACGACCTCGACCTGATGGTGCGCGAGGAGGACGCCGAGCGGGCGCTGCGCGCACTCGAGCGCGCCGGCATGCGCACGGAGCATCCGCCCGAGGAGTGGCTCGTGAAGGCGTGGCACGGCGACGTGCTGATCGACCTGATCTTCGGCCCGCGCGGGCTGCCGATCACCGACGAGGTGCTCGGCCGCGCGGTCGAGCGCAACCTCAGCGCGCTGCGCGTGCCGGTGATGGCGCTGGAGGACGTGCTCGCGACGAAGCTGCTGTCGCTCGACGAGCACCAGCTCGACCTCTCATGGCTGCTGCAGATCTCGCGCGCGGTGCGCGAGCAGGTCGACTGGGACGCGCTGCGCGCCCGCACCGACCACTCCCCCTACGCGGCCGCCTTCTTCACGCTCGTCGAGCGGCTGGGGGTCGCCGCGGGCGCGGAGGTGCCGGACGCCGTCTGACCGAGGCGGTGCAGCCGGGCAACCCCCCAAGGCGCCGGCCGCACCGCCCCAGCCGCGGGTCAGCGCCTGTGCCTGGCGCCGCCGCACCCCTTGATCCGCAGCCGCTGATGGCGGTCGATGACAGCCCCGTTCTGCCCGCGCATCGTGACGGACGCGGTCGCGCGTCTCGCCCGCTTGGAGCAGAGGTTCGTGTTCGCCGCCAGCGGCCCGTTCCGCCCCGCGACGAGACGCAGCTCGAAGCGGGTGATCGGGGCATCCGGAACGTTCTTGAAGTTGGTGGCAAGCCGCTTGCCACCAGGGATCTGCACCGTCCCGACGAGATCGATGCTGACGTCGCCGCGGAGGGCGACGATCATGTCGGGCAGCGCCTGACCGGGGTGCTTGACGAAGAACGCTCCGCCGGTGAGCGCGTGCGGCAGCAACGGCGAGTGCGCGATCGCGGAGCCGATCTCGGCTCTGCGACAGTCGCCCGCCTCGAACTGCGCCTGCGTGCACGCACGCTCCACGACCGGCAACAGCGCGGACAGCACACCGGGGAGCGCGACCTTCACGCCCGCGATGTTCGACTGCCGTCCGGGCGGTTGCGTCAGCGTCGCCGTCAGCGCCGTCGAGTGACGCGCACCGACACCCGCGACGCTCAGGCTGAGCCTGGGCGCGAACGGGATGGTCCGGCAGTTGGTGAGCTGATACGGCGACGAGACCTTCGCCACCGCACCGGTCGTCGCCGTGACCGTCGCGTCCACCGACTTCTTGGCGCAGCTCGTCGGCGTCACCATGAAGTCCGGCCGGTCGATCGCGATCCGGATCGTCCGCAGGTTCAGCGGCACGCCCTTCACGACGGTCGGGAACCGATCGGTGACGACATGCAGCGCCGCGGTGTGCAGGTCGACGTGGATCGCCGACCGGACCACGACCGTGCCGAGGTCGAACGGACCGGCGACCGCATGCACGACGACCGCGAGGCCGTAGGGCGCGCCTCTGTAGGGACCCGTCAGGTACGCCTTCCCGTTCGTGATGAAGAACGGGTTGGGTCCGACGCCCGCGCCGGCGGTCACGGTGCCGATCTGCGAGGCGCTCGAGCACGTGCCCTTGTCGGCGTCGGCCGAGGAGCACTCCTCGACGTCTCTGATCCTCCCGAGCAGGCCTCTCGGGGTGTCGACGGTGAGCGACGCGAACGGATCGTCGGCGTCGTCACGGTTCAGCGAGATGCGGAACGGACCTCTTCTCGCCACGAGCGGGTTGTCGGACCCGGCTCGGAAGACCGGCGCGAATCTTCTCGGCCCGCAGCTGTCGATCGCGAACGGGCTCTGACCGCCGACGACCGCTTCCGACCACGCTGTCATCTGCGTGGACGCGCCATGCACGCCGCAGGTGCGCGGCGAGGCCAGCGGCGCCCGCGGCCCGCTCTTGAAGTGCAGCTGGAACGAGCTGAACGGGAGCTGTGGGAGACCGTCGAACGTCGTCGTCAGGCGACCAGTATCGCGATCCGCTCTTACCGCACCCGGCATCTTGATGTGGATCCCGTCGTCGTCCGAGCGAATTTCCACCGCGATGCGGAACAGCTCGCCCGACGTCGGATCGTCCGAGTTCTGCGTGCGCAGGATGATCGAGCCGGTCAGCGGATGATCCAGCAGCGGAGTGGTCAGGGTGACTGACCCGATCTTCGAGCCGTCCGGACACGACGACGGACCCTCTTGTCTGAGCTTGAGGTCCGTATCCGAGCACGCCTGGAGCCCGCCGGCGGACGACGGGTTGATCGTCAACTCCTCGGGGAGCGTGACCGTGGCCGTTCTCAGATCCGCCGTGGCGAGGCCGAGCGGGCCGTAGTCCTGCGAGAGGGTGAGCGTCGCGTCGAGCCCGGTTGCCGAGTGTGCGGCTGGGTTTGTGGGCACGAGGGTCAGCTTCGGGTCGAATGGGAGGGCCCCGCAGCCCGTGGTGTGCTCCGTCGTGGTTGCGGCGAACGAGGGGTTGAACGGATCCTCGTAACTCGTCACGTCGGCACTCCACGAAAGCACGGTCCCTGGACACGACGTCGGCATGCGCAGGAACGGCTTCGCTTGAGCGTCCGAGGCGCACGCTCTCCCCTGGTTGTTGCCCTTGAACCCGTCCATGCACAAGTGCCGCAGATGATCATGCACGCCATCGGCCGGCACTCCCCACATCGTCACGTACACAGCTGGCAGGGGAACACTCGAGACCGCCGTCCTTGCGACGACATCGATGCCGTTATCCGATGGGCGCAGCCTCGCGACCAGCACGACTGTAAGCGCCTGGTAGGTGAACCCGAATGCAGCTGGAGCGCCGGGCGGAGGCTCAAGATTGTACAAAGGCACCATGTCAGGACCATTGCTGCTGAGGATGCGAACGAAGCCGATCTGGCTGTTCTGCGGGCAGTTCGGAATTCTC
>DASVFS010000015.1:0-12639 GCA_036379915.1 Conexibacter sp.
AGTAGGGGACCGCGTCGATCTCGCGCGCTGCCTGGAGCTGCGCGACGCGCTCGTGCGTGCGGGCCTTGCTGAAGACGTCGACGGTGGTGGGCATATAGGGTGCAGCGGCAATGGGTCTCGACGTCCGGCCGGTCACGTCCAAACGCGACCTTACGACCTTCATCAAGCTGCCCTGGCGGCTCTATCGTAACGAGCCGAACTGGGTGCCGCCGCTCGTCTCCGAGCGCCGCCAGTTCCTCGACAGACGCAAGAACCCGTGGTTCGAGCACGGCGAGGCCGAGTACTTCCTCGCGTGGCGCGACGGGCGCGCGGTCGGGCGCATCACCGCCCAGGTCGACCGCGTCCTCAACGAGTTCCAGGACAACACGTGGGGCCTGTTCGGCTTCTTCGAGTGCGAGGACGACCCGGAGGCCGCCGCCGCCCTGCTGGCCGCCGCCGAGCGCTGGCTGCGCGCGCGCGGGCGCGATCGCATGGTCGGGCCGATGGACTTCACGATGAACGACGAGTGCGGCGTGCTGGTCGAGGGCTTCGAGCGCACGCCGATCATCCTCACCAACTGGACCCACCGCCACTATCCGCGCCTGCTCGAGGGCGCCGGCATGGCGAAGGCGATGGACACGCTGATGTGGGAGCTGCACATCCAGGGCCGCGACAGAGTCCACCCGGCGATCTGGAGAATGGCCGAAGCCGTCGAGTCCAAGTACGGCATCACGGTGCGGCCGATGCGCAAGAAGGACATGCAGGCGGAGATCGACCGCTTCCTCGAGGTCTACAACGAGGCCTGGGAGAGAAACTGGGGCTTCTCGCCGCTGACCGAGAGAGAGGTCCGTCACTACGCGAGAATGCTCAAGCCGCTGCTCGACGAGCACTGGGCGTTCATCGCCGAGAAGGACGGCGAGACCGTCGGCGCGGCGCTCACGCTGCCCGACTACAACCAGGTGCTCAAGCGCATGAACGGCCGGTTGCTGCCGTTCGGCTGGGCGAAGTTCCTGTGGCACCGCAGACGCATCGACCGCGTGCGCGTGTTCGCGCTCGGCGTCAAGCGCGAGTGGCAGCACACCGGGGTCGCCGCGCGCTTCTACCAGCTGCACTTCGACTCGGCCGAGGTGACACCCCAGACGTACGGCGAGATGGGCTGGATCCTCGAGTCCAACAAGTCGATGAACCGCGCGATGGAGGGGATGGGCGGCACGGTCGTGCGCCGCTACCGGTTGTATGAGCGGCTGTTCGAGGACGTCGTCCCGGAGGAAGCGGTCGAGTTCGAGGCGGTGCCCGTCGCCGTAGGCGCCGGGGCTCCCGCCTGAGGCTCGTTCGTGGGTGGCAGGCGCGGGTCGCGAGACTTGCCCTGCCTGGCGATGAAACACTCGCCGCAGGGCAAGCTCGCGGCCCGCGCTCTCGGACGCTGCGGCTGCCCGGCGCCGTCTGACCGCCGCCGCTGTCACCATGGGCGCCGCGCGATGACCGAACGTCCCGCCGAGCCCCAGCCGGACTTCGTCGAGCCCGAGGAGACGGTCGACGGCGTGCCCGTGCTCGCCGCCGAGGTGCGCGCGCTGGAGCGTGCGGTGCCGCGGCGGCAGCTGCCGGCCGTGCAGGCGGCTGCGGTCGCCGCGACCGGCTTCGCCGTCGGCGCAGCGACGGTCGTCGCGATCAGCCGGCGCTCGCCGAGCGCCAAGCGCGCGCCGATCCGCCGTCGCAAGCGCGACGCCGGCCCGGAGGTGATGTCGGTGCTCGGGACGCGCTCGTTCCTGCTCGACGTGCACCTGCTCGGGCGCGGCGAGTGAGCGCCCTGCGCGCCCGCCCGCGCCGCGTCCCACGGCCTCCGGCCGAGCCGGCGGCGGGCATGCGCGAGCTGCGCGTCGAAGTGCGGCCGGCGTGGCCGTTCCGCCTCTCGCGCGCGAGCGGGCCGGACGGCGTGCTGCAGGTGCGCCGCGGCGTGCTCCACCGGCTGCTGCATCACGGCCCCGATGAGCTGCCGGTCGTCGTGCGCGTCGCGCAGACCGCGCCCGACCGCGTGCTGCTGGGAGCGCAGGCGGCCGACCCGGCGGCGGCCGCGTGGGGGATCGAGCGGATGCGCTTCGCGCTCGGCGTCGACGACGACCTGCGCCCGTTCCACGACCGCTTCCGCGACGACCCGCTGATCGGGCGTGCCGTGCGGATGGATCCGGCCGTCCGCCTGCGCCGCCGGCCAGAGCCGTTCGAGGTGCTGGCGTGGGCGGTCACCGAGCAGCTGATCGAGTACGTGCGGGCCGCCGCGATCCAGCGGCGGATCGTCGCGCGGCTCGGGCGGCGCTGTACGCGCAGCGGCCTGCGCGACGTGCCGTCCGCCGCGACCGTCGCCGCGCAGGCGCCTGCGCTGCTGACCTCGTTCGACCTCGCGCCGAAGCGGGCGCTCGCGTTGCGGCGCGTGGCGGAGGAGGTCGCGAGCGGCCGCGTCGATCTGCACGCGCAGGACGCCGACCGGCTCGAGGCGGGCTGGCGACGGCTGCGCCGCATCCCCGAGATCGGCACCTGGACGCTGTCGCTGCTCGCGCTGCTCGGGCAGGGCCGCTACGACGCGCTGCCGGCCGGCGACCTCGCGTACGTGAAGCTCGTCGGGCGGCTGCAGAGCGGGGGGGACCCGCGCGTGCGCGCGCGCGAGGACGAGGTGCGCGCGTTCTTCGCGCCCTACGGCGAGTGGGCCGGCCTCGCCGCCGCCTACGCGCTGCGCGCGACCGCGCCGGAGCTGCGCGCGGTCGCGGCGGCGGCGTAGGCGTCAGCGTGGCTGTCCGCCCTCGCCCGCGAGGAACTCGTTCGTGATCGCGGTCGCGCCGGCGTTCGGCTCGACGCCGAGCAGGTCGCGCTCGAACATCCATCTGCCGTAGGCGTCCCATGCGTGCGGGTCCTGCCAGCCGAACGGCTTGTCCGCGTCCTCGGGGAAGAAGGCGGGCAGCGACGCCCTCACGCTGGCGAGCGCGAATCTCGGATCGAGGTCCGGCGCCGCTCTCACGAGCGCGTAGGTCGACAAGCGCGGGAGGGCTCTCGCCTTCTCGTAGCCGCGCGCGAGCGCCTGCACGAACGCGCGCACGTCGTCGCCGCGATTCGCGAGCGTGTCCTTGCGCGCGACGAGGATCAGCTCGTCGTAGGTCGGCACCCCGACCTGCTCCATGCGGATGATCTTCGGTCTCTTGCCGGCCAGTCTGAGCTGGACGCCCTCGACGTTCCAGTAGGCGCCGAGCGTCGCGTCGACCTTCTTCGACAGCATCGTCGGCACGAGGTTGAAGCCGACGTTCGTCTCCTTCACGGAGTCGACCGGCACGCCCGCGCGCTGGAGGATCGTCTGCAGGTACGCGCTCTGGTACGGAATGCCGGCGGTCCCGACGCGGCCGCCTCTGAGGTCGCGCGGCCCGTCGAAGCCTCTCTTCAGCGACATCAGCGTCGTCAGCGGCACCTGCGAGATCGCGCCGATCGACACCAGCTGCGCGCCCTTGTCGCGCGCGATCAGCAGCTCGGGCTCGTACGAGATCGCGAGGTCGACCTTGCCGGCCTCGAGCAGCTTGAGCGGCGCGGCCGGATCCGACGGCGTCTGCACCTCCACGTCGAGTCCCGCTCTCGCGAAGTCGCCCGTGGCGAGCGCCATGTAGAGCCCGACGTGGTCCGGGTTCGGCAGGTAGTCGAGCATCAGCGTGAGCGAGCGCGTCTCGCCGCCGGCCGTGACCGTGTCCTGCTTCTCGCCGCAGGCACTGAGCACCAGTGCCGCCAGCGCGGCGGCGATCGCGAGCAGTCGCTTCATCGGTTCCTTCCTGATGGGGATTCGTGCGCCCACGGCACGAGCAGCCGCTCGGCCAGCGTGAGCAGGCCGAACAACGCGATCGCGAACGCGGACAGGATGGCGACGGCGGCGTAGGCGCGCGCCGTGAGCAGTTGGGGGATCGAGGTCTGGACGAGGTTGCCGAGGCCGGACGACGAGCCGACCCACTCGGCGAATACGGCGCCGATCGGGGCGAACACGACGGCGACCTTCGCGCCGCTGAAGAGACCGGGCAGCGCGGCCGGCAGCTCGACGTGACGCAGCACGCGCAGCCGCGGGGCATCGAGCGTTCGCATCAGCTTCGGCAGCGCCGGGTCGACGCGCGAGAGCGCATCGAGCGTCGTGACGACGATCGGGAAGAAGCAGACGAGCCCGATGATCACGAGCTTCGGCCCGATGCCGAAGCCGAGCCAGGTGACGAGCAGCGGGGCGATGAGCACGACCGGGATCACCTGCGAGACGACGAGCAGCGGGTAGATCGAGACGCGCAGCGGCAGCGACAGATGCAGCACGACCGGCAGGACGAACCCGGCCGCGCCGGCCACGAGGATGCCGAGCAGGATCTCGCCGGCCGTCACGCGCAGGCTGTCCCACAGCAGCGAGCGGTCTCGCCAGAGGCTCTGCGCGACGTCGTGGGGCGCGGGCAGGAGCAGCCGGTCGACGCCGCTGGAGAGGGCGTACAGCTCCCACGCGCCGAGCAGCGCGAGCAGGATCGCCAGCGGGGCGAGGATGCGGACAGCCCGGCTCATGCCGGCGCCCCCAGCGCTTCCAAAGCCCGCTCGCGCAGCGCCACCACGGCAGCGTCGGTGCGGTGCCGCGGCCGCGGAAGCGACACGTCCAGCTCCGCCACCGCCCGGCCCGGCCGCGGCGACATCACGACGACGCGGTCCGCCAGCACGACCGCCTCCTCGACGTCGTGCGTCACGAGCACGACCGTGCGCGGCTCCTCCGCGAGCGCGCGCGCGAGCCAGCCCTGCATCTCCTGGCGCGTGAGCGCGTCGAGCGCGGCGAACGGCTCGTCCAGGGCGAGCACCGGCTTGCCCGCGAGCAGCGTGCGCACGAACGCGACGCGCTGACGCATCCCGCCCGACAGCTCCGCCGGGCGCGCCTGCTCGAAGCCGCCGAGGCCGAAGCGCTCGAACCACGGCACGCCCTCCACACGCGCCTTCGCCGACGGCACGCCGCGCACGCGCAGCGCGAGCACCGCGTTGTCGAGCGCGCTCGCCCACGGCAGCAGCAGGTCGCGCTGCGGCATCAGCACCGCCGGGTCCGCGACGACGGACCCGGCGTCCGGCCGCTGCAGCCCGCACACCAGCTCCAGCAGCGTGGACTTGCCGCAGCCGCTCGCGCCGACGACCGCGACGATCTCGCCCGGAGCGGCGCGCAGGCGCATCCCGCGCAGCGCGACGACCTCGCCGCCGCGACGGCCACGGCCACGGAAGACCCGCTCCACTCCGTCGACCCGTACGCCGTCCATCGCTCCCTCCGCGGGCATTACCCCACAGGTTCGAAGGGTCAGCGCCAGGTCGCGGTTCGCGAAGGGGCGCTATCTCAGCCGGCTCACCTGCCAGCCCCCCTGGTGTGTCGTTCGCGCGGATCGTAGTACATGCCCCCGGCGGGCTCCGCTAGGCTCGTCCGGCCCGGCAAAGCCGGAATTCGACACTCGGGGGAGATCGGTGCGGATCAGGGGGAACGCGGTTGCGCTGCTGCTCGCGCTCGTGCTCGCGCTCGGCGGTTGCGGCGACAGCGGCGCAGGGTCGTCCACGCGGGCGGCGTCGTGGCCGGCGCCCAACGGCGACCGCACGAACCATCGACAGGCCAGAGGCTCGATCGACGCCGCCTCCGTCGACCGGCTCGGCGTGGCCTGGCGACTGCCGCTGGCGGGCGGCTACGCCGCCACGCCGATCGTGCTCGACGGCGTCGTCTACGTGCAGGATCTGCTGTCGAACGTCTACGCGGTCGAGCTCGACAGCGGCAGGCTGCGCTGGAGGCACGACTATTCCGAGCTCGACATAGGGCCGAACGGCGTGAACGTCGCCGGCGGACGGGTCTTCGGTGCGACGAGAACGCGCGCGTTCGCGCTCGACGCGGAGACCGGCCGGGAGGTGTGGTCGCGCCCGCTGGCCCGCCATCCCGGCGACGCGATCGACATGGCGCCTGGCTACGAGGACGGGACGGTCTACGTCTCCACCGCCGTCTCCGGCCCGGGTGCGGTGGGCACGCTCTGGGCGCTCGACGCCGACAGCGGGAGAGCCCGCTGGAGGTGGGAGCAGGTCCCGCAGGACCTGTGGGGGGACCCGCAGGTCAACTCCGGCGGAGGCTTGTGGCATCCACCCGCGTTCGACGACGCCGGCGCGCTCTACGTCAGCACCGCGAACCCGCTGCCGTTCCCGGGTGTCGCCGGCAGGCCGTGGGGCTCCAGCCGCCCGGGCCCGAACAGATGGACGAACTCGCTCGCCAAGCTCGACGCGGCCAGCGGGCGCCTGCTGTGGGTGAGACAGGTGCTGCCGCACGACATCTACGACTGGGACCTCCAGGGACCCGTGATCCTCGACAGCGTCGATGGCCGGCTGCTCGCGATCACGACGGGCAAGATGGGCATCGTCTTCGCGTTCGACGCGGCCAGCGGGAGGCTGGTCTGGACGCGCTCTGTCGGCCTCCACAACGGCCGCGACGACGACAACCTGCTTGCGATGAGGGGCAGACTTCCCGTGCCCAGGCTGCAGAAGGTGCTGCCGGGCTGGTGGGGCGGCGTCGAGACGCAGATGGCGTCGGACGGGAGGGTGCTCTACGCCCCCGTGAACGACCTCGCGACCGTGTTCGAGAACGGCACCAGGTGGCGGTCACCGGATCCTGAAGACGGCAGAGGCCGGATGGTCGCGATCGACGTCGCGAACGGGCACGTGCGCTGGGATCGCAGGTTGCCGAGATCGCCCTACGGTGCGGCGACGATCTCGAACGACCTCGTCTTCACGACGACGTACGACGGCACCGTCTGGGCGCTCTCGCGCGCGGACGGCGCGGTCGTCTGGAGGACGAGGCTGAGCTTCAACACGAACGCGCCGGTCGCCGTCGCCGGCGACACGCTGATCGCCGCCGCCTCGGTTCCGCTCGAAGGCCAGGCGCCGGAGCTCGTCGCGTACCGGCTCGACGCGGGCGGCTGATGGCGACCTCGCCGGTCAGCGCTCGCGACGCGCCCCGCTCGACGGACGCCGTTCCGTCGCGTGCGCTCGAACCGGCCGAGGTGGCTTGGTTGGCCGTGCTGCCGTGCGCGGCGCTCGTGATCGCGGCGATGCTGCTGCTCGGGCGACCGCTCGGCGATGCGCTGTTCGCGCCCACGGGTGTGGACCGCTTCTGGCCCGGCATCGAAGTCGCACCGGAGCCGGCCGAGCATGCACGCTTCGTGCTGGCGCTGCTGGCGGCGCCGTTGGCCGCGATGACGATCGTGCTCGGATGGCGCCGCCCGCCCCGTCTGCACGCGCGCGTCGCGCGTGGAGCGATCGCCCTTGCGCAGAGCTGCACGGCGCTCTTCCTGGCGTTCATGCTGCTCGCGCAGCACAACGTGCTGGTGCGCTCCTATCGGCTGCCGGTTCTGCCCGTCGTCGTCTTCTCGGGCGCGACGATCGTCGCGGCCGTCGCGTTCGCATCGCTGACCGCGCTCGTGTTGCGCCGCCGCGGGCTCGTCGGGCAGCTGGCTCGGCTGGCGCGCGAGACCCGACGCCGGCGCGTCGGCTGCGCGGTCGTCGCCGCCGTGCTGGTCGCGACGTGGCTCTCGTCGGCGGTTGCCACCGAGGACACGATCACCTCGGCGGAGGTCCATCACTTGATCCCGTGGGACATGAGCGAGACGTTCGCCGTGCTGAACGGCCGCACGCCGCTCGTCGACTTCCACAGCCAGTACGCGCATCTGCTGCCGTACCTCATAGCCGGTGCGCTGCGCGTCGCGGGGACGTCGGTCGGCGCGTGGATCGGGACGATGCTCCTGCTCACCGCGCTCGTGCTGCTCGCAGTCTTCGGGATGCTGCGGCGGATCGTGCACGGTTCCGTCGCGGCGTTGGCGCTGTTCGTGCCGTTCCTCGCCTGCAGCGGATTCGTGATCTACAGGCGCTTCGGCCCGTTCGAGGTGTTCAGCCTCTGGCCGATGCGCTACGGGGGCCCCTATTTGCTCGCCTGGCTGACGGCGCGTCATCTCGACGGCGTGCGGCCTCGGCGTCGTTCCTTGCTGTTCGGCGTCGGCGGTCTGGTCGCCCTCAACAATCTCGAGTTCGGCCTGCCGGCATTGGCAGGAACGTTCGCAGCCGTCTCCTATGCCGACCTGCCGCGATCGTGGGCCGCGGCGCGGCGGCTGATCGCCGATGCCGCGATCGGGCTGCTCGCGGCGGTGGGACTCGTCGCCGCGATCACGCTCCTGCACGGCGGCGCCCTGCCGCGCATCGCACTGCTGCTGGAGTTCCCGCGCATCTACGGCATCAGCGGCTGGGTGCTCGAGCCGATGGCCCCGGTCGGCTTGCATGTCGCCATGTTCGTCACCTTCGTCGCGGCGGTGATGGTCGCGACCGTGCGCGCCGTCCGCGGCGACGACGGCGCTTCGCTGACCGGGATGCTGGCGTGGAGCGGGATCCTCGGGCTTGGCGCCGCCAGCTACTTCGCGGGTCGCTCGGATCCGCTCAACCTGGTCGCGCTGCTGTCCACGTGGTCGCTTGCGCTGGTGCTGCTCGTCGTCGTGGTCGTCGAGCGGGCGCTGCGCTCCGGCACGCGCCCGTCGATGTCCGAGTTCGCCGTACTGTTCGGCTTTGGGCTGATCGCCTGCTCGGTCTTCCAGATGCCGCGCCCGTGGCTGGAGCTGGAGCGGCTGCAGCATGCCCAGCGAGCGCCGATCTACAAGCAGGTCGCTGCCGTTCGCCTCGTGTCCCACACGACGACGCCGGGGCAGAAGGTGGCGATCCTCACGTCGCTCGGGCATCGCGTCGCCTTCGACGCCAGGGTCGTCGACGTGGCGCCGTACGCGGGGATCGAGTCGATGCCGACGGTCGGGCAGCTGGGGAGGACGCTCGAGGTCGTCCGCCGCGAGGGCGCCTCGCAGATCTACCTCGATCGCAGGCTGACGCCGGCGGGCGTGCTCGAAGCGCTCGCCGCGGCCGGCTTCGCGCCCGCCGCGGAGGAAGGCCGCTTCGTCATGCTGCAGGGCGAACCGAACTCGTGAGTCGTCGCGCCGGGCGTCTGGCGGGCCTCCGGTGCCGGTGCGCCCGCGCGCAGCGCCGCGGCCGCGAGCGCTGCGCACGAGCGCCGGCGTGGCGCCGCTGACGGTGACGGCAGCGTGCGCGCCGGACCGCGGCTCTGCGATGGGGCTTCGCCGTCGTCGTCGGTGTCGCCGTGCGCACGGGCGCGGGCGGGCTCGCCTGCGGTGACGCGACCGGCGGCGTGACGGTGAACGCGTCGGGGCTGGACTGCGATCCGTCGAACGCGTCGTCCCCGAGGTACGAGGCGACGAGCTCGTGGTCGCCGAGCGACAGCGCACCGAGGTCGCACGTCGCACGCGCGTGCGTCGAGCCCGCGAGCGCTCGCGCCTCGCAGCCGGAGACGGGCGTGCCCGCCTCGGAGAAGCGCACCGCGCCGCTCGGGACGTTCGGGCCCGCGTACGCGGGCAGGACGGTCGCGGTCGCGAGCGCCTGGCCGCTCGCGGTCCGCTCGACCTGGATCGAGGTCGACGTGCCACCCGCTCTCACGGTGAGCCAGTTCGTGCCCGAGGAGCCGACCTGCAAGGCGGCGTCGGCGGGGGTGAAGCTCGCCCGCAGATTGCCGCTCCAGATGAAGTCCTTGCCCACGCTGGCGCGCAGTCCCGCCTCGCACGTCGCCGTCCAGCTGCCGTCGACGAGCGCGACCGGCACGTCGGTGCACAGCTCGCCCTGCGCCGACACGTCGGAGAACGAGACGGCGCCCGTCACAGGACCGGAGCTGGGGCGCACGGTGGCGGTGAGCTTCACGGGCTCATTCGTCTCGACGGGGCCGCCCGCAGCGACGACTCTCGTGGTCGTCACGGGGATCGGCGAGCCGTCGACGACGATTGCCGTCACCGTCTGCACCGGCCCGCTCTCGTGGTAATGGATCTCGAGACGACCGAGGACGTTCATGCAGCTTCTCCCGATCGGAAGGACCCAGATCTCGTCGCCGTCTTCGAGCGGAGCGCCGTCGTAGGTCATCCTCCCGCTGAGGCCGCCGGTCGTCGAGACGAGCGTGTACGTGAGCCCGTCCTGAAGGTTGGCGGGATCGCGGCACAGCGCCTCGCCCTCGGCGAGCGCGAACAGCGATCTCCCGTCGAGATCGATCGGCTGGTCGCTGATCACGGCGTCGTAGTCGACCGACGGGTCGGTGCCGACGTCGTAGAAGTGCGTGGTGAGTCCCCATGCGGGGATCGACGACGAGATCTGCGCGGACGCCGAGCCGGTCAGCAGCGCGAGCGCGCCCAGCGTGCAGGCCAGGAGCCGCACTCAGCGCGCCCCCGGATGGGCGGGACCGGTGAGCGCCTTCACGAACTCCTCCAGCTGGTTCGCGGTCCAGCACTCGAACGCCGTGCAGTGGCGCGCGTACGTCGCGATCACGGAGTCGCCGTAGTTCCAGTACAGGCGCGGCTCGGGGTTGAGCCAGAAGGTGCGCCCGGCCTTCGCGGCGATCGCGGCGAACACGTCGTCGCGCGGCGGGCGGCCGTTCGTGCGCGCGTCGCCGAGCACGATCACGGTCGCGCGCGGGTGCAGGTCGTCCTCGACCTCGGCGAGGAACTCGGTCCACACGCGCCCGTAGTCGGTGTAGCCGGAGATGTCGGCGACGCCGGCGTCGCGCGCGATCGCCTCGCTCGCTCTGCGGAAGTCCCGCTCGCGCTCGAACACCTCCGTCACCTCGGAGATCCGCTCGATGAAGACGAACGAGCGCAGCTTGCGGAACGAGTCGTGCAGCGCGTGCAGGACGCTCAAGAAGAAGACGGACGCGGACGTCACGCTCGTCGAGACGTCGCACAGCACGAACAGCTCCGGGCGGCGCGGGCGCAAGGGCCGATAGCGCAGCTCCACCGGCACGCCGCCCGTCTGCAGCGACGCGCGCATCGTGCGGCGCACGTCGACGTGCGCGTGACGTCTGCGCCCGCGCAGCTCCTTGCCCTGCGTCGCCAGCCGGCGCTTGAGCTGCGCCACCACCCGATGCACGGCGGCGAGGTCCTGAATCGGGCCCCCCGGCAGCGAACGGTCCAACTCGCTCAGCGGCCGCGCCGGCGGCAGCTGTCGCGTGCGCTCGATCTGGCCGCGCTCGAGCTCGCGCCGCAGCTGCTGCTCGAATCTGCGCAGCTGCTCGCGCGGGACGCCGTCGCGGCGCGGGTCGCCCTCGGGGAAGTCCGGCTGGGGCTCCGCCCGCAGCCCGAGCGAGCGGCGGATCCGCTGCACGTCGACGCCGATCACCCCGGAGCCCTCGCCGCGCTCGCCGAACGCCGCGATCGCGAGCCGCGCGAGGTCGCGCATCGCGCCGTCGGAGCCGTCCTGCAGGGCGTTCGCGATCGCCTCGCGCAGCGCGTCGACGTCGATCGCGGCGGCGTCCTCGAAGCCCTCGCCCTCGGTGACGCCCTGCACGGCCGCCTCCGCCTCCGCCGCGCGGAAGAAGAAGCGGTCGAACACGAGCTCGAACACGCGCCGGTCCTCTGGAGATTTCGCCAACGTCGCGGCGAGCGCCTCCTTGAAGTCCGCGCGCACCTCCCACGGCACCTCGCGCAGCGCGGCGAACGCATCGAGCAGCTCCGCGGTGCCGATCGCGACGCCCTCGCCGCGCAGCTCCTCGGTGAAGCCGATCAGACGCGCGTCGAGGCCGTCCGGCCGGCGAGCGGCGGCGTCAGCGCGAGGCGGCGCCATCGGGCGCTCCCGCGAGCCGCACGCCGACGCGCGCGGCGACCGTGTCGAGGTCGGTGCGGTGCTTGACGATGACCGCCATCGTCTCGCGGAACGTCTGTGCGTCGAGGTCCTCGGCGCCGAGCAGCAGCAGCGCGCGGGCCCAGTCGATCGACTCGGCGATCGACGGGGGCTTCTTGAGGTCCAGCTCGCGCACCTCCTGCACGACCGCGACGAGCTTGCGCGCGACCGCCTCGCCCAGCTCCGGCGCGTGCAGCCGCACGATCTCCAGCTCGTGCTCGAGCTCCGGGTAGTCGAGCCACAGGTAGAGGCAGCGGCGCTTGAGCGCCTCGGTCAGCTCGCGCGAGTTGTTCGACGTCAGGAGCACGACCGGCTGCGTGCGCGCCTCGACGCGCCCCAGCTCGGGGATCGAGATCTGGAAGTCGCTCAGCAGCTCGAGCAGCATCGCCTCGAACTCCTGGTCGGTCTTGTCGATCTCGTCGATCAGCAGCACGACCGGCTCGGGGTTCGCGATCGCCGTCATCAGCGGCCGCGCGAGCAGGAACTCCTCGCCGAAGATGTCCTCCTGCACGGCGTCCCAGCCGGTCCCGGACGCCTCCGCCTGGATCCGCAGCAGCTGCTTGCGGTAGTTCCACTCGTACAGCGCCTTCGCCTCGTCGAGCCCCTCGTAGCACTGCAGCCGCACGAGCTCGCGGCCGAGGAAGCGCGACAGCGCCTTCGCCAGCTCGGTCTTGCCGACGCCGGCCGGCCCCTCCACGAGCACGGGCTTGCCGAGCCGCGCCGCGAGGTAGGAGACGAGCGCGGTCGACTCTCCGGGGAGGTACCCGACGGCCCGCAGGCCGGTGGCGACGTCGTCGACGGATGCGGGAACGGCGCTCATGGCGCCCTGGAGTCTAGGTGGGAGCGACGACCGGGTTGCCCGCGAAGCTCACGCGCGGCTTGCCGGTTCGAACCCGCAGCGTGGCC
>DASVFS010000016.1:0-12712 GCA_036379915.1 Conexibacter sp.
GACACGCTCGTCGTCGAGCCCGGCGAGGCGGGGCGCGTCGGCGTGAGCCGCGGCGCCGCGCCCGCGCTCGCGACGGCCGGCACCGGCGACGTCCTGTCGGGCGTGATCGGGGCGCTGTTGGCGCGCGGCGTCGAGCCGTTCCACGCGGCCTGCGCGGGCGTCGAGCTGCACCGGCGGGCGGGGCAGGTCGTGGGCGCGCGCGTCGGCGTCGAGGGGGCGATGGCGCGCGACGTGATCGCGATGCTGCCGTACGCCCGTCGCGACGGATAGGGTGTCGGCCATGCCGACCGTCGCAGACGTCATGGAGCGCGATCCGGTGACCGTGCGGCCGGAGGACACGGTCGAGGCGCTGCTGCGCACGCTGCGCGAGCACGAGCTGCCGGGCGTCCCGGTCGTCAACGGCGGCGGGCGCTGCATCGGCATCGTCACCGAGTCCGACCTCGTCCTGCGCGACGAGGAGGAGGACCTGCGGCTGCCCCTGCACATCGACCTGTTCGGCGGGACGATCTTCCTCGGCCCCGTCAAGCGCTTCGAGGAGCGCCTGAGGAAGGCGATCGCCGCGACCGTCGAGGACATGATGACGCGCGATCCCGTCACGGTCGCGCCCGACACCGAGCTGCGCGAGGCCGCGCGGCTGATCGCCGAGCACCGCCACAACCGCCTGCCCGTCGTCGAGCACGGCCGGCTCGTCGGCGTCGTCACGCGCCTCGACGTGCTCGCGGCGCTCGTGTCCGCGGAGTAGCGCCGTGTCGCTGCGCGCGCTCGCGCGGGTCGACCTCGCCGCCGTCGAGCGCAACTGCGAGCGGCTGCGCTTCGCCGCCGGTCCGCACACCGCCCTGTGCGCGGTGGTGAAGGCGAACGCCTACGGACACGGAACCGTCCCGGTCGCGCGCGCGGCGCTCGCCGGCGGCGCGAGCTGGCTCGCCGTCGCGGCCGCAGAGGAGGCGACGGAGCTGCGCGCCGCCGGCGTCGCCGCGCCGATCCTGATGATGGGGGCGCTCAGCGCCGAGGAGCTGCCGGTCGCGCTCGACGCGCGCGCCGACGTCGTCGCGTGGCGGCCCGCGTTCGTCGCGGCGTTGCTGGAGGCGGCGAGGTCGCGCGAGACGCCGCTGCGCGTGCACGTGAAGCTCGACGTCGGCATGGGCCGGCTCGGCATCCGCGACGCCGACGAGCTGCTGCGTCTGGCCGAGCGGATCCACGCGGCGCCGGAGCTCCGGCTCGTCGGGGCGATGACGCACCTGCCGTGCGCCGACGAGGACCTCGCGCGCACGCGCGCGGAGGTCGAGCGCTTCCGCGCGTTCGGAGCGCGCCTGCGGGAGCTGAAGCCGGACGTCGTGCTGCACGCCGCCAACAGCGCGGCGACGCTCGCGCTGCCGGAGAGCCGGCTCGACATGGTGCGCTGCGGCGTCGCGATCTACGGGCTCGACCCGTTCGGCGTCGACCCGGCCGAGCACAGCCTCGAGCCGGCGCTCGAGCTGCGCTCCTACGTCGGCGCGCTCAAGCCGCTCGCGCCGGGGGAGAGCGTCGGCTACGGCGGCACGTTCGTCGCGGGCGCGCCGACGTGGATCGCGACGCTGCCGATCGGCTACGGCGACGGTTGGCGGCGCGCCTTCTCCGACAACGCCGAGGTGCTGATCGGCGGTCGCCGCCGTCCGCTCGTCGGGCGCGTGAGCATGGACAACGTGACGGTCGACGTCGGCCCGGACGCGGCCGGGATCGCGGAAGGCGACGAGGCCGTGCTGCTGGGGCGCCAGGGGGACGAGCGCGTCACGGCCGAAGAGCTCGCGCGTCGCATCGACACGATCAACTACGAGATCACGACCGGCCTGACCGCGCGGCCCACGCGCGTCTACGCATGAGCGAGGACGCGCTCGCGCTCGCGCGCGCGGCGCTCGCCGGCACGTCCGCCTGGCTCGTCGGCGGCGTCGTGCGAGACCGCCTGCTGGGCCGGCCGACCGCCGACCTCGACCTGGCTGTCGACGGCGACGTGGAGGCGGCCGCGCGGGCGGTCGGTCGCGCCGCGCGCGCCGCCGTCTTCCCGCTGTCGGAGGACTTCGGCGCGTGGCGCGTGGTGGCGCGCGGCGGCCAGCCGGGGTCCGGCTGGCAGGCCGACCTGTCGCCGCTGCTCGGCGAGACGATCGAGCAGGACCTCGCGCAGCGCGACTTCACGGTCAACGCGATCGCGCAGCCGCTCGCCGGCGGCGAGCCGGTCGACCCGACCGGCGGGCGCGAGGACCTCACGGCGCGGCGGCTGCGAATGGTCGCGCCGCAGGCGTTCGCGGCCGATCCGCTGCGCGTGCTGCGGCTGCCGCGCTTCGCCTGCGAGCTGGGACTCAGCGCCGAGCCGGCGACGCTCGATGCCGCCGCTCGGCACGCGGCCGGACTGGAGCGGGTCGCCGCCGAGCGCGTGTTCGCCGAGCTCAAGCGGATCGTCGCGTCGCCCGACCCGCTCGCCGGGATCGAGCTGATGGAGCGCGTCGGCGCGCTCGGCGTCGTGCTGCCCGAGCTGGCGGCGCTCGCCGGCGTCGAGCAGAGCCACTACCACCACCTCGACGTCTACCGCCACACGCTCGCGGTGCTGGCCGAGACGGTCGCGCTCGCGCGCGACCCGGCCGCCGTCTTCGGCGCCGAGCACGGCGCGGCCGTCGCCGCGCTGCTGGCCGAGCCGCTCGCCGACGAGCTGACGCGCGGCGACGCGCTGCGCTTCGGGGCGCTCTTCCACGACGTCGCGAAGCCGCAGACGCGCGCGGTCGGCGACGAAGGGCGCATCTCGTTCTGGCACCACGACGCGCAGGGAGCGGAGCTGTCGCGCGCCATCCTCGCGCGCCTGCACGCGAGCGAGCGGCTGCGGGCGCACGTCGCCGCGCTCACGCGCCACCACCTGCGACTCGGCTTCCTCGTCAGAGAGCGGCCGCTGACGCGGCGCGCCGAGTACCGCTACCTGAAGGCGTGCGAGCCGGTCGAGGTCGACGTCACGCTGCTGTCGGTCGCCGACCGCCTCGCGACGCGCGGGCGCAGAGCGGACGCGGCGATCGCCAAGCACCTCGAGCTGGCGCGCGAGCTGATCGGCCCCGCGCTCGCGTGGCGCGAGCACGGTCCGCCCGCGCCGCTGCTGCGCGGCGACGAGCTCGCCGACGCGCTCGGGATCACGCGCGGGCCGCAGCTGGGCACGCTGCTGGCCGCGCTGGAGGAGGCGACGTACGCCGGCGAGGTCGCGACGCGCGACGACGCGATCGCCTACGCGCGCGCGTTGCTCGCGTCGGACGCGGCGGACGCGTAGCTGCCCGCCAAGCGCCGCGCGAGCGCGGTGCAGAGCGTGACGGCGTCGCTGACGCGGTCGTGGTCCACGTGCTCCGCCGTGTCCGTCGGCCAGTGGTAGTTGGAGGGCACCTTCAGCTCCGTCACCGAGCCGATCGCGACGGTCGGGTAGCCGGCGCGCAGCGCGATCAGGCCGTCGGTCGCGTTGCGGAAGCGCAGCCCGCGGCCGAGCTCGACGCCGCACTCGCGCGCGCTCTCGCTCACGAGCGCCTTGAAGTCGTCGGGGTAGTCGCGCATCCGCAGCATGCCCTCGCCCTCGATCAGCGTCAGCTGCGGCGAGCCGACGGTGTCGACGCACACGACGTGCGTGCGCTCCGGCGGCAGGCTGCGGAAGTGGCGGCGGGCGAACGCCTGCATGCCCTCCATGAAGCCCTCCTCCGAGCCGGTCGAGACGAGCAGCACGCGCAACCCCTCCAGCGGCTGCTCGGCCAGCTCGGTCGCGAGCCCGAGCAGCGTCGCGACGCCCGTGAGGTTGTCGTTCGCGCCGGGGACCGCGTCGCGCGCGCCGATCTCGGCGAACGTCGCGGCCGAGCCGAGCGCGAGCACGGTTCCGGTCGTGAGCGGACGGCGGCGGCCGGCGAACGCGCCGAGCGCGACCAGCAGCGGGCCGGCGATCACCGGCGCCATCAGCGGCGGCGAGGTGTTCGTGCGCTGCAGGAGCCCGGGGAAGAGGCGGTCGACGAGCGGCAGCACGCCGGGATGGAACAGCAGGCCCCAGTGCGCGGCGTCGTGGTGGGCGACGAACACGAGCGTGCGATCGGCGCCGGGATCGCCCGTCTCGGCGACGACGTTCCAGGTCGGTCTGCTCGGCAGGAAGCGCCGGCGGAACCACAGCTTCCCGCCGCCGACGTCGTCCCAGATCGCGGCGGCCGCGAACGCGCCGACCGCCGCCGCGAGCGCGCGGGCGCGCCCGCCGCCGCGGCGCGCGAGCAGCCCGGCCGCGCCCGCGAGCGCGTTGGGCACGCCGAGCGGGAACCAGTAGCCGCCGTGCGCCCGCTCCTCCTCGACGCGCACGCTGCAGCCGAACTCCGCCAGCTGCGCCGCGATCCACTGCGCGGCCTCGCGCTCGCCCGGCGAGGCCGAGGGACGGTCGATCGCCGCGAGGTGCGCGATCGCCTGGCGCAGGTGGGTGCGGTCGGGCACGACCGATCGCAGGCTACCGATATGCTCGCGCGATGCCCGCCGGTTCGGAGGACTGCCTCTTCTGCAAGATCGTCGCCGGCGACCTGCCCGCGACGATCGTCGACGAGGACGCGCGCACGCTCGCGTTCATGGACATCAACCCGGCGACGCGCGGCCACGCGCTCGTGATCCCGCGCGCGCACGCGAGCGATCTGCACGAGATCCCCGCCGAGGACCTGCAGGCGGTCGCGCTCGCGGCGCAGCGGCTCGCGGTCCGCATGAGAGGGCGCCTCGGCGCCGACGGCGTCAACCTGATCAACTCGTGCGGGCAGGCCGCCTGGCAGACCGTCTTCCACTTCCACGTGCATGTCGTGCCGCGCTACGTCGACGACCCGCTCGAGCTGCCGTGGGTCCCGGCGCCGGGCGACATGGACGAGATCGCCGCCACCGGCGTGCTCCTGCGCGGATAACGAGATCGCGCCCGGTACTTGCAGCCGGCGCACCGGATCCTGTTAGCTTTCCCCCGACAGATCGAGCGTCCGCTCGATGGAACCCCGCCGGCTCCGGCCGGCAGCTTGCTCCGCGGGGGAGAAGATGGCAACGGGAACGGTGAAGTGGTTCAGCGACGACAAGGGCTTCGGCTTCATCACGCCGGATGACGGCGGTCGCGACCTCTTCGTCCACTACAGCGGCATCTCCGGCGACGGCTACCGCTCGCTCGCCGAGGGTGCGAGAGTCTCCTACGAGGAGGAGCAGGGCGACAAGGGCCCGAAGGCCGTCAACGTCATGAGACTGTAGGCGGGGCCGATCCGCCCGCCTGCATGGCGCGTTGCGGCGCGGTCCTTCCGCCCGCGACTCGTGTTGAATGAGGACATGAAGCGCATCCCCCTCGGCGTCGCCCTGGCCGTCTGCCTGCTCGGCGCCGCCGCCTCCACGGCCTCGGCCAAGACGTACGAGCTGGGCGCGGCGAACGACGCCGCGGCCGTCAGCTGCCCGGACAACTGCTTCGTCGTGACGCGCACGACGGCGCTGCAGGTGCGCACCGGGGCGCTCAGATACCCGACGACGGTCCCCAGAAGCGGGCGCATCGTCGCATTCACGCTCCAACTCGGCGCGCTGAACGACAGACAGATCCACTTCTTCAACTCGACCTACGGCGGCACGTCGCGCGTGCAGCTGACAGTGCTGCGCGAGCAGCCCAGACCGAAGCGCAGCTACGAGGTCGTCGCGACGACCGGGATCTTCAAGATCCAGCCGTTCTTCGGCACGACCGTGCAGTTCCCGCTCAAGACCACGCTGGCGGCGCGCAAGGGCGACCTGATCGCGCTGACGGTGCCGACGTGGGCGCCCGTGCTGGCGGTCAACCTGCCGCAGGAGAACGGCTGGCGCGCGAGCCGCGCGAGCGACTGCAGCAACCTCGCCGTGCAGACCGCGCAGACGACGATCGGCAACTCCACGCAGTACAAGTGCCTCTACCAGACGGCGCGCGTGACCTACACGGCGACGTTGATCACGACGCCCGTCGCGCCGAGACCGCCGGCCGACGACAGAAGAACGACCAGATGACCCGCTCGGCGGGGTGCGCCGGGTGGACGCCCGCGCGCCCCGCCCGGGCGCCCGCGGGCGCCCGGCCTCAGCAGGCGCCCTGGTTCTCGTCGCAGAAGCTCTGGTAGTTCGGCGCGGCGCCGCCGGGGTTGGCCGGCTGCGTCGGCGTCGTCGTGCCGCCGCCGCCCGTGTCCGGGGCCGTCCCGCCGCCGGTGTCCGCTCCGGTGCCGCCGCCCGTGTCGCCGCCGGTGTCGACGGCGCCGCCGCTGCCGGCGCCCGTGTCCGCCGCGCCGCCGCTGCTGTCGGCGGTCGTGGACGTCGTCGTGGTCGTCGGCGAGGTGGTCGACGTGCTCGGCAGCGTCGCGCCCGCGCCGACGGTCAGCGGCGGCGTGTCGAGCGTCTCGGCCGAGCCGGATCCGCTGTCGCCGCAGGCCGCGAGGCCGACGGCCAGCAGCAGGCCCACCGCGAGGGCCGCGGCCAGCAGCAGGGGGTGCGTGCGGCGAGGCACGGAGCGGGAAAGGGCCTAGTGGGCGTGGGCGATCGGCGCCATGCGGCGACCGCAGTTGGGGCAGTCGTTGAGGTCCTTCTGCGCGAACTGGTCGCACCAGTTGCACAGGCGCAGGTTCTCGACGGCCCACGGCAGCTCGGAGGGAGTCGGGGCGAGCGGCACGAGCGTCGCGACGACCTCGAGCGGCTCGCCCGTCTCGCGGTCGACGTACGTGCGGCCGGCCTCGGCCTCGATCACGACCTCGCGGCCCGTCGAGGGGGTCCGCATGCGATAGCGCTGGTGGTTCCTCACGCGCGGGGATGCTACCAACGCGGGTGCGGGAAGCGCCCCGTCGCGCCCGCGTCAGCGCCGCGCCGTACGCTCCCGCTCAATGCGCGTGCTGATCTTCCACGGCTACCTGCTGCACGGCACCGGCTCGAACGTCTACAACGCGAACCTCGCGGCCGCGCTCGTGCGGCTCGGCCACGAGGTCCATCTGGTGTGTCAGGACCGTCACCCGGACGAGCTGCCGTTCGTCGACGCGGTCGGCGACTGGGACGGGGGCGCGCTGGCGGTGCGGGTCCTGCGCGAGCCGGTCCGCTGCACGGTCTACCGGCCGGCGCTCGCCGGTCTGCTGCCGGTCTACGTCGCGGACCGCTACGAGGGCATCGAGGCGCGCCCATACCCGGACTGCAGCGACGCCGAGATCGAGGCGTACGTCGAGGCGAACGTGCGGGCCGTGCGCGAGGCCGTCGCACGCGCCCGGCCCGACGTCGCGCTCGCGAACCACCTCGTGATGGGGCCGCTGATCCTGGCGCGGGCGCTGGCGGAAGCGGGCGTCCCGTACGCCGTCAAGGTGCACGGCAGCGACATCGAGTACACGGTCGCGCCGCACCCGGAGCGCTTCGTGCCGCCCTCGCGCGCGGGAGTCGCGCCCGCCCGCGGGCTGCTCGTCGGCTCCGGGCACATCGCCGACCGTCTCGTCGCGACGCTCGGCGACGCGTCGCTGCGCGCGCGGATCCGCCTCGGGCCGCCGGGCGTGGACGTCGCGCGCTTCGCGCCGCGGCCGGCGGCGGAGGCGCGTGCCGGGCTGCGGGCGCTCGCCGGCCGGCTCGCCGAGCAGGCGGCCATGCAGGACGCCGCGCCGGCGGGGGAGGAGGGCGAGCGCTCGGCGTTCGCGCGCGACGTCGGCGAGGCGGCGACCGCGCTCGCCGACGTGGCCGGCGGCGGCGACGACCGTCTCGTCGCGTTCGTCGGCAAGCTGATCGTCTCGAAGGGCGTCGACCTGCTGCTGGCGGCGTGGCCGCTCGTGCTGGCGCGCGAGCCGCGCGCGCGGCTCGTCGTCGTCGGCTTCGGCGCCTATCGCCGGGCATTCGAGCGCATGCTCGACGCGCTCGCCGCCGGCGACCTGGCGGCGCTCGAGGCGCTCGTCGCGGCCGGTCGCGCCGAGGAGGGCGGACCCCGCGCGCCGCTGCGGCACCTCGGCGCCTTCCTCGCCGGGCTGCAGGGCGCCGAGCGCGACGCGTACCTCGCGGCCGCGGCCGGCCTGCGCGAGCGCGTCGTGCTGACCGGCCGGCTCGAGCACGAGGAGCTGGTCGACCTGCTGCCCGCGTGCGAGGCGCTCGTCGTGCCGAGCACGTTCCCGGAGGCGTTCGGGATGGTCGCCGCCGAGGGCGCGGCGTGCGGGGCGCTGCCGATCTGCGCCGAGCACTCCGGGCTGGCCGAGGTGGCGGGCGCGCTCGCGCGGGCGCTGCCGGAGCCGGCGCGCCCGTGGCTGGCGTTTCCGGTGGAGGGCGCCGCAGCGGCCGGATCCGACCCCGTTCGGGCGATCGCCGCGCGCGTCGCCGCGTGGCTCGAGGCGCCCGCCGCGCTGCGCGACCACGTGCGCGCCGCCCTCGTCGCGACGGTGCGCGAGCGGTGGTCGTGGGAGGGCGTCGCGCGCGGGGTGCTCGCCGCCGCCGAGTCGAGCGCCGACGTGCCGAGCCGGGCGCTGAACGTGCCGTCGCGGTAGGCACTGGCGCAACGGCCGGCGGACCGGATAGCATCGTCGCCGCACGATGTTCGGGCTTCTGAGGAGAGGTGCGGCGCTCGCCGCGATCACGGCGACCGCTGCGGTGCTGCTGGCCGGCTGCGGCAGCGACGTCAAGGGCGGCCACGCCGACCTCGTGAAGGGCAAGCAGCTGTTCGTGCAGAGATGCGGCGCCTGCCACACGCTCGCGCGCGCCGGCACCAGAGGGACCGTCGGGCCGGACCTCGACGCCGCCTTCACGCAGTCGCTCGGCGAGGGCTTCGAGCGCAGCGTCGTGAGAGGCGTCGTGGAGGCGCAGGTCCTGCACCCGCGCGTCTCCAGCCAGATGCCGGCGCAGCTCGTCGGCGGGCAGCGCGCGGTCGACGTCGCCGCCTACGTCGCGTACGCGGCGGCGAGGCCGGGCGACGACACCGGCGCACTCGCCGTCGCCGTCAGAGCCGTCGCGCAGAGAACGGCGACGGCGCAGGGCGGCAAGCTGGAGATCGACGCCAACCCCGACGGCCAGCTCGCCTACCAGGTCAGCAGCGCGACGGCGCCGACCGGGGCGCTCGAGATCGACTCGAGAAACGCCTCCGGGACGCCGCACGACATCGCCCTCGAGGAGGGCGGCAGACAGCTCGGCAAGGGCGAGGTCGTCTCCAGCGGCGGCGTGTCGAGACTCGCGGTGACGCTGAGACCCGGCAGATACACCTTCTACTGCACCGTGCCCGGCCACCGCGAGGGTGGCATGGAGGGCACGCTGACCGTCAGATAGCGGCGCGCTCGCGCGTGGGCGGTTCGCCCGGCGCGTCCGCGTGCGGCCCGCTCGCGACGGTGTCGCGCCGCTGCGCCCGCGCCGGGGTCGTGGGCGCGCCGGTGGCGTCGTGCTCGCGCGAGGCGAGCCAGAAGAACCAGCAGGCGGCGACGACCATCATCACGATGTCGAGCGTGATCATCAGCCCGCCGGCCGTCTGCTGATCGGCGCGCGGCGCGATCCCCTCGCGTGGGCCCGACCCGTAGGCGCCCGCGTACAGCACGCCTCTCGTGAACGCGAACATCATGCCGAGGAACATCGTCGACATGCGCGCGGCGAAGACGTAGCCGATCTTCCACAGCTGACCGCCCATGCGGCGCCGCTGCGGCTCGATCACCGGCCACCACAGCAGCACGTTCGCGGCCAGGAACGCCTCGTGCTGGAGCGCGTGCAGCAACGGGTGCTCGAGCGCGCCCTCGAACAGCACGCCGAGATGCCAGACGTAGACGGTCAGCACGTACAGCGGCAGCGCCACGAGCGGCTGCCGCACGAGCGCGAACGCGCGCCGCAGCCGGCGCCGGCGCGCCAGCAGCACGAGCGCGGGGCGGGGCAGGTAGAACAGCAGCAGCGGGGAGCGCAGGCCGAGCAGCAGGAACGGCGCCGCGAGGTCGCCGATCAGCAGGTGCTGCGCCATGTGGGCGCTCAGCAGGCGGTCGTCGTACGCGTCCGGCGGCCCGAGCAGGCCGATCGCCAGCAGCCCGATGCCGATCCACCAGGCCGCCTGCTGCCAGCGCGGGACGTGCAGCCGGCGTCGCGCGAGGACGCGCAGCGCGCGCACGTAGAGGCCGCCGGCGAGCAGCAGCAGGGCGGCGAGGACCGGGTCGAACGCGACGACCGTCACGGCGCGTCAATCGTCCCGCGTACGCGACGGGAGCGCGCCGCTCACGTCAGCGCGCGCACGACCAGCACGACCACGGTGATCCCGATCACGATCGCCGCGACGTACAGGAGCGCTCGGAACGCCTCCTCCTCGGAGCGGAGGGGGTTGAGCATCTACAGGAGGTAGACGGTCGTGTAGACGATCACCCACATCACGTCGACGAAGTGCCAGTAGATCCCCGGCACCTCGACCCCGCGATGCTGCTCCGGCGAGAAGTGGCCGCGGAACGAGCGGATCGTCACGAACGAGAGCAGGCACAGGCCGACGAAGACGTGCGCGCCGTGCAGACCGGTGAGGCCGTAGAAGACCGACGCCTGCGCGCTGTTGGAGGGCGCGAAGCCGATGTGCACGTACTCGTTGATCTGCACGAACAGGAACGTCGCGCCGAGGAAGAACGTCGTCAGCATCCCCGCCTTCAGGGCGAAGCGGTTGCCGCGCTTGACGCCCTCGAGCGCCCAGTGGATCGTCACCGAGGACGACAGCAGGACCGCGGTGTTGAAGCCGGCGATCAGCTTCGGCAGCTCGGTGCCCTCGGCCGGCCACGGGTTCCCGTCCACGACCCGGATGAAGAAGTAGGCCGTGAAGAAGGCCCCGAAGACCATCACCTCGGAGATGATGAACAGCAGCATCCCGAGCAGCTGAGGCTCGACGCGCGAGCTGCGGTGCGCCTCCGGCGGACCGTGATGCTCGTGCTCGCCCGCGTGCGCGTGCGCGCCGGAGTGCACGGATGCGGCGGAGGCCTCCATCAGGCGGCCTTCGCTCCGCTCGCGTCGGCGTCCGCGTCGGCGCCGGCGACGTCCACGACGACGTGCTCGACCGGGCAGGCGGTCGCGCGCTGCACGCGCTCGACGAGGTCGCTCCTGAGCCAGCGGGAGCGCATCTTCGGCAGCGTCGATATGACGATCTCGTCGACGCGGTAGAACTGCAGCGCGTTCATCACGGCGGTGTAGGGGTCGGGGTCGCCGATCCCGCCGGTCGCCGGGATGCCCTCGCTGTGCAGCCGCTCGAGCAGGCCCTTCAGGCGCTCGCGCGCCTCGGCCGTGTGGTGGCCCTCGCCGCCGGCCTGCGGGACGATCACCGTGAAGCGGTGCTGCCCGTCCGCGGCGCGGCGCTCGAGCTCCTCGAACAGCGGCTCGCCGCCGGCCGTCTGGTTCGCGACCACGAGCGTCTGCGTCGCCTCGGCGCGGTCCTTGTCGAGGTCGACGACGACGTGCTGCACCGGCAGGCCGGTCGCCTCCTGCACCCGCTCGATCAGGTCGCGGCGCAGCCAGCCCGAGCGCGTCTCCGGATGGGTCGAGACGATGATCTCGTCGATGCCGTACTCGCGCACGGCGTCGAGCGTGGCGTTGAAGGGGTCCGGGTCCATCACGTCGCCGCGCGCCTCGATGCCGAGGCCGCGCAGGGCGGAGAGGGTCGCCTCGACGCGGTGCCGGGCGGCGTCGCGCACCGCCTCGTCGTAGATCACGAGGCCGGACTGCGGCTTGTTCTGCGGCGCGATCACGACGAAGCGCGCATCGCCCTGCTCGCTGCGCCTGCGGATCGCCTCGATCAGGCTGTACCCGCCGTGGGTGTCGTTCGCGACGACGAGGACGTTGGCCATGCGCTTCACCTCACTCCGTGGTCGGTGACGTCGCGACGCTGCCGGCCGGCGTCGGCTTCGCCTCGGCCGGCGACTGGAAGATGCCGTGCACGGCGCCGGGGATCCCGTACTCGTACGGGCCGCCCACCACCGTCGGCACCGCGTCGAAGTTGAAGATCGGCGGCGGCGAGGAGACCTGCCACTCGAGCGTCAGCGCGCGCCACGGGTTGGCGGAGGCGCGCGGCCCGAGCCGCCAGCTCACCACCATGTTGTAGAGGAACACCAGCATGCTCAGCCCGAGCAGGAAGCTCGCGATCGTGATCGCGAGGTTCATCCCCGCGAACTGCTCCGCGTAGTCGGCGACGCGGCGCGGCATGCCCTGCACGCCGATCACGTGCATCGGCGCGAACGTGAGGTTGAAGAAGACGAACGTCGCCCAGAAGTGCAGCTTGCCCAGCCGCTCGTCGTACATCCGGCCCGTCATCTTCGGGAACCAGTAGTAGACGCCGGCGAAGATCGTGAACAGCGAGCCGCCGAACAGCACGTAGTGGATGTGGGCGACGATGAAGTACGTGTCCGACACGTGGATGTCGAACGGGATCATCGCCAGCATCACGCCGCTGATGCCGCCGAGCGTGAACGTCGTCAGGAAGCCGAGCGCGAACAGCATCGGCGTGTCGAGGTGCAGGACCCCGCGCCACAGCGTCGCGAGCCAGCTGAAGATCTTGATGCCGGTCGGCACCGCGATGATCGCCGTCGTGATCATCATCGGGATGCGGATCCAGCTCTGCATGCCGGAGACGAACATGTGGTGCGCCCACACGGTGAACCCGAGCACCACGATGGCCAGCAGCGAGAACGCCATCATGCGGTATCCGAAGATCGGTTTTCTCGCCTTGACCGCGAGGATCTCGCTGACGATCCCGAACCCCGGCAGCATCATGATGTAGACGGCCGGG
>DASVFS010000017.1:0-8564 GCA_036379915.1 Conexibacter sp.
CGGTGCCCCGCGCAGCGCCGGGAACAGCTCGCCGAGACGGGTGCGCAGCTCGGCGACCGTGCGCGCCGGGACGGGGCCCTCGCGGTCGGTGGCCGAGCCGAACCGGTAGGGCACGCCGCGTCCGCCGATCGCCACGCGGCCGTCGGCGGTGCGCTGCAGGTAGACGTAGCGGTGGCGAGCGTCGTAGAGCGTCTCGGCGCCCGCCCAGCCGATCTGCTTCCACACGCCGGCGTCCAGCGGCTCCGTGACGATCATCGCGCTGTTCATCGGCAGCAGGGCGCGGCGGTGACCGTCGAGCCGCGCGCTGTAGCCCTCGGTGGCGCGCACCACGTGGCGCGCGCGGACGATGCCGAAGGGCGTGTGCGCGCGGCCGGGCTCGCTGCCGGTGACCGGCGTGTGCTCGTGGATCACGGCGCCGGCGCGCTCGGCGGCGACGGCCAGGCCGCGGGCCAGCTTCGCCGGCTGCACGCGGGCGCAGTGCGGCGTGAAGATGGCGCCCCGCGCTCCGGCCACGGCGACGCGCGCGGCCGTCGCCGTGGCGTCGAGGAGGGCGGTGTCCTGCGGCGTCCACCCCCACTCGCGATCCTCGGCGACCACGCGCTCCAGGCGACGAAGCTCGAGGTCGGACTGAGCGACCGACAGCGAGCCGCCCTTGACGTAGTCGCAGTCGATGCCCTCGGCGTCGACCACGCGGCCCACCTCGTCCACCGTCTTGCGGACGGCGCGTTCGAGCGCCACGACCGCCTCGCGGCCGCCGCGGCGCGCCCACTGCGCGCGCTTTCCCGCCAGGTGCCCGACCACCCAGCCGCCGTTGCGACCCGAGGCGCCGAAGCCCGCCGTCTGCGCCTCGAGGACCACGACGTCGAGCGACGGGTCGGCGCGCCGCAGCTCGTAGGCGGTCCACAGGCCGGTGTAGCCGGCGCCGACGATGCACACGTCGGCGTCGCGCGGCCCGGGCAGTGCGGGGCGCGACGGCGGGGAGGGATCGAGCTGCGAGTGCCAGAACGAGATCGGCGAACCTTTCCTTACCGGCGCGCGAGCGTCCATCGACAGACCGGCGCACGAGAACGCCACCGGCGCGACGTCGTGTCCGTTGTCGCGGCGCCGGCGAGGCGTCAAGGTGTCGCCATGAGCAGTGCCTCGCAGCCCGCGGACGGCGCCATCGTCGGCGCGGCCGTCCGGACCCTCGACGACGAGCGACCCGCCGTGACCGCGCTGGCCTGGCGCGACGGGATGCTCGTGGCGGTCGGCGACGAGGCCGACGTCCGTCCCCACATCGGCCCGCGCACCGAGGTCGTCGACGGGCGCGGCCTGACCGTGCTGCCCGGCCTGGTGGACAGCCACATCCATCCGTTCCTGGGCACCCTCAACACGCGCGGGGTCGACCTCCGCTCGGCCCTGACGCTCGACGACATCCGCGGGGAGCTCGCCGCCGAGCGCACGCGCTGCGGACCGGACACCTGGATCCTCGGCCACAGCGTGCGCTACGAGCCGTTCCACGCGTCCGGCATCCGCGCCGACGCGATCGCCGACGTGCTCGGCGAGGCGCCCGCGCTCCTGCGCTTCTACGACGGGCACACCGCGCTGGCCAGCGAGCCGGCACTCGCGCTGGCCGGCGTCACGGGCGCGCGCGAGTTCGGCGAGTTCGCCGAGGTCGTGTGCGACCCCGACGGCCGGCCGACCGGCGCCCTGCTCGAGAACGGGGCCATGGACCTCGTGGGCGAGGTCGTGCCGGCGTGGACGGAGGAGGAGCGGCTGGCGGCCTACGCCGACACGCTGCGCGCGCTCAACCGCGTCGGGCTCACCGGCGCGCACGTGATGCTCGGCGACCCCGAGCTGCTCGACGTCTGCCGCATCCTCGAGGGGCGCGATGAGCTCACCGTGCGGCTGCTGATGCCGATGCACCAGGAGCCGAGCATCTCCGACGAGGAGGTCGCGCGCCGCCTGCCGCTCGCGCGCGAGCACGGCCGCCGCTGGCGGGCGGGGACGGCCAAGTTCTTCCTCGACGGTGTCCTCGACTCCGGGACCGCGTGGCTGGTGGACCCGGGCCCAGGCGGCGTCAACGCCCATCCGTTCTGGCCGGACGTCGACCGCTACCGGGAGCTCGTCCGGCGCTTCACCGAGGCCGGCTTCAGCGCCATCACCCACGCTGTGGGCGACGGCGCGGTGCGCGGCGCGCTCGACGCCTACGAGGCGGCCGGCCCGCCCGCGCGCGGCAAGCACCGCATCGAGCACATCGAGACGCTGGTCGACTCCGACCTTCCGCGCTTCGCCGCGCTCGACGTGGCCGCCTCGATGCAGCCGCTGCACATGGAGGGACTCGACGCGCCCGACACGCCCAGCTCGTGGGTCGACGGCCTCTCGGCCGGCCGCTATGAGCGCGGCTTCCGCGCCGGGGACATCGCCGCCACGGGAGCGACGCTTCCGCTCGGCTCGGACTGGATGGTGGCCGACTTCGACCCGCGCGTCGGGCTTGCCTGGGCCCAGCTGCGCCGCAAGCCCGGCTTCTCCGACCGGGTGCCCTACCTGCCCGAGCAGGCGCTGTCGGCGCAGCAGAGCCTGCACGGCTACACGACCCACGCCGCGGCGGTGGCCGGCGACGAGGGCGAGTACGGCCGCCTGTGCCCCGGGCTGCGGGCCGACATCACCGCGCTGGGCGGCGATCCGCTCGAGGTGCCGCCCGACGAGCTGCCCGACGTCCCCGTCGCGCTCACCGTCGTCGACGGCGAGGTCGTCCACCGCGGCGCCGACGTCAGCTAGCGGCGACCCGCTCGATGGCGTCGGCGGCGGCGATCGTTCCCGGCGCGGCCTGCAGCCGGCGCGACATCGCGGCCAGCCGCGCGTGCAGCGCTCCGTCGTCGAGGAGCCGGTCGAGGGCGGCGGCGAGCTGCTCGGGCGCGTGCCCGTAGGTGTCCAGGCGGACGCCGACGCCGGTCTCGTCGAGCCGCTGGGCGTTGTCGTACTGGTCCCAGAACAGGGGCAGCGCCACCATCGGCTTGCCGAAGTACAGCGACTCGGTGACGGTGTTGTTGCCGCCGTGGGTGATGACGGCGTCGACCCGCGGCAGGATCGAGGTCTGCGGCAGGAACTCGGCGCCCGTCATGTTGTCGGCCAGCCGGAGCTGGTCGTGCTGCGGGCCCATCGAGACGATCACGCGATAGCGGCTGGCGGCCAGCGAGTCGATGAGCGTCTGCATGAGCTCGACGTCGCCGGAGCCGAGCGAGCCGAGGCTGAGGTAGACGAGCGGGCCGTCGGCGGCGGCGAGGCGCTCCGGGAGCTGCCAGGCGTCGTCGGTGTCGCGCACGCTGGCCTGGAGGTTCTGCCAGCCGTCGAGCGGGCGCGCGCGGGCGTAGTCGATCTCGTCGGGATAGAGGTAGAGGTTGAGCCACGGCGAGACGTGGATGAACTCGAGCTCGGGCAGGGCCGGCGCTCCGCGCTCCTGGCAAAAGGCGTCGAACTCGGCGTGCATGTCCTTGTGGGTGCGCGCGAACTCGTCCCAGTACGCGTCCCAGCCGGCGCGGTCGGCGGCGGGGTAGCCGGAGAAGACGGGCGGCACGTCGGGGTCGCGCAGCTCGGCCGGGTTGCACGACGCTATCCGCACCCATGGCGTCCCGGACGCGGGAAGCGCGGCGAACGAGCACACGTTGTCCTCGACGATCACGTCGGGCGCGAGCTCGTCGATGATCTCGCGCAACCGGTCCTCGACGTACATGGCGCCGTCGAGCAGCGCCCGCATGGTCGGGGCGATGAAGGCTCCGAGCTGCTCGATCGTGGGCGTGCGGAACACGGGCGCGGTCTCGCGGATGAAGTCCTTCCAGAACTGGCCGGGCTCCTCGTCGGTCTCCGGTGGTGGGCCGAGGCGCATGCGGCGCTCCTCGAAGCCCTTGGCCTCGAGCGTGCCGGCGAACGACTCCTCGACGATGAAGAGCACGCGGTGGCCGCGCCGCCGCAGGACGTCGCCGATGCCCACGCAGTTGTTCGTCGGCCCGTACGCTCCCTCCGGGAAGAAGGCGATCGTGCTCATGGACTCGCCTGTCTACACCAAATGCGCGGATGAGCAGCGACGCCTTCGACCACACCGCCCGCTGGTTCGGTGGAAAGGGGCGCCCGGTGGCCGCCGTGGAGGAGGCGGGCGCGGCGGGCGGGCTGCGGCTGCGCGACGTGCGCTACGCCGATGGCGGGCACGAGCGCTACCTCGACGTCCCGGATGGCTTCGCCTGGGCGCCGCTCGTCGACGCGCTTCGGGCCGCCGGCGCGATCGCGGGCAGTGGCGGGAGCCTGGAGCTGTGTCGCGGCCCGGCGATCGACGCGCTGGCGATCGGCTCGGGTCTGCAGCACGTGCCGGCCACCGATCAGTCCAACACGCTGGTGGTCATCGACGAGCGGCTGCTCGTCAAGGCCTACCGGCGGCTCGAGTCAGGCCCGCACGCCGAGGTCGAGATGCTGACCGCGCTCGCGTCACGCAACGCCCCGGTCCCGCCCTTCGCGGGCTCGATCCACTGGGTCGACGACGACGGCACGGACACCGCGATCGCCCTGCTCCAGGCCTTCGTGCCCGGCGCCGAGGATGGCTGGGAGGGGCCGATCGAACGGGTCGCGGTGGCGCTCGCCGAGGGCCCTCCCTATGACGTGGCGGAGTGGCGGGCGACGGGCACCGTTGCGGCCGAGCTGCACGCCGCGCTGGTCGACGCCTTCGGGCTCCGGCCCGGGGGCGCCGACGACCTCGCGGGCTGGCGCGGCGAAGCCGAGGCGGCGTTGGCGCAGGCGGAGCGCCACGACCCTGAGCTCTCCGCGCTCGCGCCCCTCGTCCGCGATCGGCTCGCCGGACTGGCCCGGATGGCGCCGCCCCCGGTGACGCGGATCCACGGCGACCTCCACGTCGCCCAGTTGCTGCGGACCGGCGACGACCTGCTCGTCATCGACTTCGAAGGCGACCCGATCCGCACGCTGGCCCAGCGGCGCCGCCTCTCCACGCCCTTGTGGGACGTCGCGACGCTGCTGCGCTCGATCGACCATCTCGGCAGCGCCGCGGCACGCCGCCTGTCCGGCATCGCGCCCGGCGCCTGGATCGCCGCCGCGACCGCAGCCGCCCTCGACGCCTACGCCTCCGCCTCCACCGAGCCGGTCGACCGCGAGCTCGTGAGGCTCCTCGAGCTGGCCAAGGAGTGCATGGAGCTCGTCTACGCCCTGCGCTACCTGCCCGAGTGGCTCTACGCGCCACAGATGGGCCTTCGTCGCCTGCTCGAGGCCGTGTGATGCGCGCGTGGCGGGCCGGCGGCGGAGCGAAAATCCGTGTGTGCTAACTTGTGGCCATGCGTCTGCACATAACTCTCGCCGACGATGTGGTCGCCGAGCTCGACCATCGCGTCGGCCGGCGACGGCGCAGCGCCTTCATCGCGCAGACGATCCGTCGCGCGTTGGACGACGAGCGTCGTTGGGAGGACATCGAGGCAGCCTTGGACGCAGTGGCCGCCAACGGCCACGAATGGGACGAGGATCCAGGCGCCTGGGTCAGGGCCCAGCGACGAGAAGACGGTCGGCGCGTCGGTTGACGGGAGCACCGGTGTGGCCGCCTCCCTGCTCGATACCACCGTCCTGATCGACGCGCTGCGCGGACGTCGGGCAGCCGAGCGGGTGAGGCGACTACGCGCCGTCGGCGACGACGTTCCGTACGTATCTGCCATCAATGTCGAGGAGATCATCCGCGGATTGCGTGAAGGCGAGGAGCCACCCGTGGCTCGACTCCTCGACGGACTGAGACTCGCTCCAGTCGCGCGTGCGGAGGCGGAGCGAGCGGCGCACTGGCGACGGCAGTTTGCCGAGCGAGGCGTCACGCTCAGCCAGGCGGACTGCCTGATTGCCGCGGCCGCGCTGGGCGTCGGAGCGCGGCTCATCACCGGGAACCCCAAGGACTTCCCGATGACCGAGCTCACCGTGGAGCATTGGCCCGTCGGCGAGTGAGCGCCGCGCCGCGAGGTCGCTCACTTCACCAGCCGGATCTCGAGCGCGCCGGCGCCGGCGCCGCCTGGGTCGCCGGCACCGTTGAGCAGGCCGAGGACGTTGGCCACGTAGGCCTGCGTCTCGGGGATCGCCGGGACGCAGCCGCAGCGGTGCACGGGAGCCGGGCCGGCGTTGTAGGCGGCCAGAGCGAGCGGGACCGAGGCGAAGGCGCGCAGCAGGTCGCGCATGAGGTGCCCCTGGGCGTCGATGGCGCGCTCGGCGTCGAACGGGTCGTCGAGGTCGTAGGCGGCGGCTGTGCCGGGCATGAACTGCGCGATGCCCTGGGCTCCGGCGGGCGAGCGCGCGAACGGGTTGAAGTGCGACTCGACGTAGAGCTGGGCGGCGAGCAGCGCGCCCGAGACGCTCCAGCGCTGCGCCGCGCGCGAGATCGCCGGCGCGTAGCGCGCGGGGACGAAGGCCTGGAGCGTGCTCGAGGTCTCGCCGTCGCCGCTCGCGGCGCCGAAGCCGACCGAGCCTGAGCCGGCGTTCAAGGTGAATCCGAAATGCCAGGGCTCCCAGGAGTAGCGCTGCACGAAGTGGAAGCGCTCGGCGTTCCGGGCCAGCCACCCGTAGGCCGTGCGCGGGCCGAGGTCGAGCTCGGTGGCCAGGCGGTGCAGCGACTGACCCGGTGGCGCGACCCACTTCGGGTCGGGGTGCGCAGCGAAGAGCCGCGCCTGCTCGTCGTCGCTGCGAAAGGCGGAGGTGATGATGAGGTCGACGCCGTCGGCGCGGGCGGCGGCCGCCATGCGGTCGAAGGCGAGCGCGACGTCGAAACGCATGCGCTTGCCCTGCCTCGTGGCGAACGGCCCGCGGTACTCGCCCGCGTGGTGGCTCTCGGCGGGCGGCCCGCCGGGCGGCGCCAGCTCGGCCTCGGCGGTCGCCGTGTTGGCGACCTGCGCCTGCGTGCCCACCGCGATCGCGTCGTGGACGGTGACGCGGACGCGGACCGGCGCGAGCCCGTCGCCCGGGAACGCGATGCGCACGTCGCGGGCGCCGTTGCGCTCCGCGGTGTCGGCGGCGGCGCGGCGCGCGAGCGCGAGGTACTCGCCGCGCTCGAGGTGGCGCGGGTTCGCCGTCGCCCCCACCGTCGGTGGCTCGAAGACGCGCAGATAGCTGTCGTGCATGGCGCGGGCGGCGGAGAGCGCCGCCAGGTCGGCGGCGCGCTGCAGGTCGCCGCGGGCGCCGATCCCGCGCGCGATGGAGCCCAGGACGACAGCGCCGATGCACGTGGCGAGCAGCAGGCCGATGACCAGCAGCGCGGCTTGCCCGTCTTCGCCCCGTCGCGGCTGCCGGCGCGCGGTCATCCCACCAACCCCTCCACGGCCTCGCGCAGGCCGCGCGGCGCGCGCAGGCCACCGAGCGCAAGCGCGCGAGACACCGGATCGAACGCGACAAAAACGCCGGCGGCCGCACGCGAGAGCTCGCTCGCCCCGGCCACTGCCAGCTCCGCGAGAGTGGACTCGGCCGAGGGCGGCAGGGCCACGAGGATCGCGTCCTGGGTCGCGAGGAGCACGTCGACGTCGGCGTCGCGCACGGCGACGGCCAGCACGGCCGGGAGCGGGCCGGCGACGGCCAGCGCGCGCGCCGCGGTGCCAGCCGGTTCCTCGTCGCCATCGGAGGGCCACGCGTTGACGAGCACCAACCGACCCCGCGCTTCGGCGGCCAGGCCGCGAGCGCCGAGCGACGCGGCCAGCCGCGACGCGACCCCTCGTGCCGGTGCGCGGACCGAAGTTGCGAGCTCCGCGCGCGCCGCGTACACGCAGACGAGGACGGCCGGCGCACCCCGCGCGAGGACAAGGCCCGCCGCCGCCGCAACCGCGGGAAGGTCGCGCGGAGGGGCGAGGACGGCGAGCGACGGCGCGACGGTCGGCGAAGCGGCCGCGCGGGCGCGCACGGGCCGCCGCAGCCCGAAGCGGCTCGCACCGCGCGGCTCGGCCGGCTCGGCGGCGCGGCCGTCGCGGAGCGGCTCGGCCGGCTCGGCGGCGCGGGCCCCGCCGCGCGGCTCGGCCGGCTCGGTCGCGTCGGCGACGGGCGCCGCTTCGTCGGCGGGGGCGACGAAGTAGTCGCGGAGCGGCATCACTTCGCGCGCGCGGCGGCCTCCGGGCCGGCGTCGGCGGTGGCGGCGGCGGAAAGGTGGTCGGCCACGAGGGGCAGCACCGCGCGCGGTCGGATGCGGATCGCGACGCGCCGGCCGGTGACGCGCACCACGGCGCGCTCGCGGGACCAGCCCGGAAGTGCGGCGCGGGCGGCGGCGTCCGCGTCAGTGCCCTGCAGGAGCGCCACCGCACCGGCTTCGGCGGCGTTGCCGGCCAGCTCGCGCGCCGCGCCCGCGGCGAGGAGCTGCGCGATGGCGAGGGCGGCGAGCAGCGCGAGCGGGAGCACGGCGACGAGCTCGACGCTCGCCTGGCCGGCGGCGGCGCGAGCATGCCGGGTTCGCGCGGGCGCGGCGGCGGGCGCGCGGGCGGCGGCGGGCGCGGGGGCGGCGCCGGGCGCGGGAGCAGGGGCAGGCGCTGGAGCCGGCTGATTCTGACCGCGAACGGGGATCGGAGGCAGCAGCAGGATCA
>DASVFS010000018.1:0-2005 GCA_036379915.1 Conexibacter sp.
GGCGACGATCGCCGTGACGGCGGCGGCGTAGGCGTCGCGGTCGCCGACGACGAGCGCGTGCAAGGCGTCCGCAGTCCGCGCGAAGGCGGCGTCGTCGCTCGCGCGCATCCCCTCGATCGCCGGCATGGAAGCGTCGTCGTCGCCCTGGACCACGGCGGCGAGCGCGAGCGCGTAGCAGGACGGCGGCGAGTCGCAGCCGTCGTCGCCGAGCTGCTCGCGCACATATGCCGCCGCGTGCCCGCCCTCGCCCGACAGCACGGCCGCCTTCAGGAACCCGATCAGCCGGCCGTAGGCACGCGCACCAGCCGCCTCCCACGACGCGCGATAGCGCTCGGCCGCGTCGCGGAAGCACGTGCGCGAGCGCGCCGCGTCGCCCCGCAGCAGCGCCTGCTGCGCCACCCGCTCCAGCCCGATCGCCTCCCGCAGCAGCTGCTGGTCGTCCATCGCATTCGAACGTAACAGATGTATGTGGTAGACGACCGATGTATGGTCCGAAGAATGAAACGACTGCAGATCCACATCGAAGAGGAACTGGACGATGCGCTCGCCGTCGCGGCGGTGCAGCAGGGCACCTCGAAGGCCGCGCTGATCCGACAGGCGGTGGCCGCGCAGTACGCGCCCGCCGCGAGCGGCCGGGAGGCGCTCCTCAGCATGTCCGGGATGTTCAGAGGCGCTCGCGACGACTCGCAGTCGATCGACGACGTCGTCTACGGCCGTCCGTGAGGTTCGTCGACACCTCGTTCTGGCTCGCCCTCCAGGTCGATCGCGACCAGAACCACGCTGCCGCGGACGCGCTCGCCGACCAGGAGCTCGGGCCCCTGATCACGACGCACCATGTCGTCGGTGAGACCTGGACCTTCATGCGGAAGTGGAGCGGTCATGCGGGAGCCGTCGAGGCGCTCCAGAGAATTCGCGCCATCCCGACGCTGACGATCGTCCACGTCGATCCAGAGATCGAGGACGATGCCTGGCGCTGGCTGAACCGCCGCGAAGAACGCGAGTACTCGTTCGTCGACGCGACCAGCTTCGCGCTCATGCGCCGGCGCCGCATTCGCGAGGTGCTCGCGTTCGACGGCGACTTCACCGCCGCGGGCTTCGTCGAGCTGCGGCCGTGAGCTTGGCCTACGCGTCGTCGCGCTCGTGCGTCGGTCGCGACGACGCCCACAGGCGCTCGGACCCGGGCCCCGGCAGCGGCTCGGTCGGGGGGTCGCCGGGGCGAGCGCCGGGCCCGGGCGGCTCGGGCGGCAGCTCGCGGCGCGGGCGCAGGCCGGCGGCGACCGCGGCGCCGCCGACGAGCAGCAGCGCGAGCGGCCAGAACCACAGGCTCGCCCCGCCCTGCCCGGGGAGCCCGGCGAGCGCCGCGAACAGCAGCAGGATCAGCGTGCCGAGGTACCCCGGCCCCGGCTCTCTGTCGACGCCCGCGTAGGCGACGAGCCCGAGCCCGCAGACGAGCAGCACGAGCTTCCAGCCGCTGCCGGGCGCCCCGGCAGGCGCGCCGATGAACGTCAGCAAGCCGAACAGCGCCCCGACGAAGCTGAGTCCGAGCACGAGGATCGCCACGCCGGCCGCGTCGATCAGGTAGACCGACTCGCGCCGCCGGCGATCCCGCCACGCGAGCGCCGCGAGCACCAGACCGATCGCCGACGCGAGCAGCAGCCAGCGCGTCGTCGACGGCCCCTCCGGCGAGAAGACCCACTGCACGAACGCGACCAGCAGCTCGACCGCGGCGAGCGCCGCGATCAGCGCGCTGACCGCGCTGCGGCGTGTCCGCGCGATCCACGCTCCGCCGACCGCCACGACGAGGAAGATCCACACGAGCGTCCCCGCCTTCGTCAGCGGATCCTCGACGCCGAACACCTCCGCGAGCCGCACGAGCGTGGCGAAGCCGAGCAGCTGGCCCGCGAGCAGCAGCACCTGCTGATAGGAGCGCGGCCGCTCCCCCTCCAGCGGCGCCAGCAGCCCCATGCCGAGCACGAGCGCGGCGCCGAGGGCCGTCATGACGAGC
>DASVFS010000019.1:0-14577 GCA_036379915.1 Conexibacter sp.
CACGAGCGCGCTCAGAAGATTCTGCCCGAACTGCACGCTGATCTACTCGAACGCCGAGGAGGACGCGGCCAAGCAGCAGTCGCAGGCCGAAGCCGCGATCACGAACGGCGCAGACGTGCTCGTGCTCGACCCGGTCGACGCCAAGGCGGCCGCATCGATCGTCACACGCGCGAACCAGTCCAACATCCCCGTGGTCTCCTACGACCGGCTGGTCCAGAACGCCGACGTCGACTACTACATCTCGTTCGACAACAGAACGGTCGGCAGGCTGCAGGCGACCGCGCTCGTCGACAAGCTCAGAAGCGACGGCAGAACCGGCTCGATCGTGATGATCAACGGCGACCCGGCCGACCCGAACGCGGCCGACTTCAAAGCGGGCGCGCACAGCGTGTTCGACGCGCAGAGCGCGATCAGAATCGCCAAGGAGTACGACACGCCGCAGTGGAGCCCGGACAGAGCGCAGACCGAGATGGACCAGGCGATCACCGCGCTCGGCAGAACCGGCTTCGTCGGCGTCTACGCCGCCAACGACGGCACCGCCGGCGGTGCGATCGCCGCGATGAAGTCGGCCGGCATCGACCCCGGCACGCGGCCCACGACCGGCCAGGACGCGGAGCTCGCCGGCATCCAGCGGATCGTGATCGGCGACCAGTACATGACGGTCTACAAGGCGTACAAGCCGGAGGCGACGCAGGCCGCGCAGCTGGCGGTCGCGCTGCTGAACGGCCAGACGTCGAGCGACCTCACGAACAGACAGGTCGACAACGGCAAGGTGAGCGTGCCGAGCGTGATCCTCACGCCGGTTGCGGTGACACAGAGAAACATCAGAGACACCGTCGTGAGAGACGGCCTCTACACGATCCCCCAGATCTGCACCTCGGCGTACGCGTCGGCGTGCAGCAGAATCGGGCTCACGCAGGGATGACCCCGCTGCTCGAGCTGCACGGCGTCAGCAAGCGCTTCGGCGCCGTGCAGGCCCTCGCCGGGGTGGACTTCGAAGTCCACGCCGGCGAGGTCGTCGGGCTCGTCGGCGACAACGGCGCCGGCAAGTCGACGCTCGTGAAGGTGATGTCGGGCATCTACCTCGCCGACGACGGCGAGTACCGCTTCGACGGCGAGCGTCAGCACGTCAGCGGCCCCAACGACGCGACCGCGCTCGGCGTCGCGACCGTCTATCAGGACCTCGCGCTGTGCGACAACCTCGACGTCGTCGCGAACCTGTTCGTCGGCCGCGAGGAGGTTTCGAGCGGGCCCGCGGCGTTGCTGCGCGGGCTCGACGAGGCCTCGATGGAGCAGCAGGCGGCGGAGTTGCTGCAGACCTTGACGGTGAGACTGCCGAGCGTCCGACAGGAGGTCGGCACGCTGTCGGGCGGACAGCGCCAGTCGGTCGCGATCGTGCGCTCGCTGATCGGCGACGCGCGCGTCGTGCTGCTGGACGAGCCGACGGCGGCGCTCGGCGTCGCGCAGACGGCGCAGGTGCTGGCGCTGATCAAGCGGCTGCGCGAGCAGGGGCTCGCGGTCGTGGTGATCTCGCACAACCTCGCCGACGTGTTCGAGGTCGTCGACCGCATCTTCGTCATGCGGCTCGGCAGAAAGGCCGGCGTCTACGAGATCGGCGAGACCTCGCGCGAGGAGATCGTCTCCGCGATCACCGGTGCGGAGTTCGGCGGGAACGGGGAGCGCGCGGACACCCCCGGGTCCGACCGGTCCGAGACGGAGGAGACGTCGCGATGAGTACGGCCGCTGCCGCCCCCGGACCCGAGACGACGCCGGCCGCCGCCGTCGAGGAGGCGCGGGGCCGCTTCGCGGTGCTGCAACGCGTCGCGCAGGGCGAGCTCGGCTCGCTGCGCGTGCTGATCGGTCTGATCCTGATCTGGGGCATCTTCACGATCGCCAACGACCGCTTCCTCACCTCGACGAACCTCGTGAACCTGTCGCTGCAGATCGCGGCGACGGGGATGATCTCGATCGGCGTCGTGCTCGTGCTGCTGCTCGGGGAGATCGACCTGTCGGTCGCGATCGTCTCGGGCCTGTGCGCGGCGATCATGGCGGTGCTGGTGGAGCAGCACGGCTGGCCGGCGGTGCCCGGGATGGCGGCGGGGATCGCCGCCGGCGCCGCGATCGGGCTGTTCCAGGGCTCGGTGGTGACGCGCTTCGGGATCCCGTCGTTCGTCGTGACGCTCGCCGGCCTGATCGGCTGGCAGGGCGCGCTGCTGTACGTGCTCGGCGACACCGGCACGGTCAATATCACGAACCCGACGATCGTCGATCTGGCCGGCACGTTCTACACCGGCGCGACGGCGTACGTCATCGCCGCGGTCGTCGTCGCCGCGTTCGCGCTGTCGTCGCTCGACGCGCGCCGGCGGCGCCTGCGCGTGGGGCTGGTCGCCGCGACGCCGCTCGTGGTGGCGGTGCGGGTAGCGGCGGTCGCCTTGGTGTCGTTCGGCGTGGTGGCCGTGCTGGACCAGGACCGCGGCCTGCCGCTCGCGCTCGTGATCCTCATCGGCTTCGTGGTGGTGTTCGACTACATCGTGCGCCGCACGCGCTTCGGCCGGCACGTGCTGGCGGTCGGCGGCAACGCGGAGGCGGCGCGGCGGGCGGGCATCCGCGTGAATCGCGTGCGCGTGATGGTGTTCGTGCTGGCGAGCTCGCTGGCGGCGTGCGGCGGGATCCTGTTCGCCTCGCGCCTGCTGGCGGTGAACCAGTCCTCCGGCGGCAGCGACCTGCTGCTGCTCGCGATCGCCGGCCCGGTGATCGCCGGCACCTCGTTGTTCGGCGGCCGCGGAACGGTGTGGGCGGCTCTGCTCGGCGGGCTGGTGATCGGCTCGATCACGAACGGGATGGACCTGCTCGCGCTGCCGTCGTCGACCAAGTACATGGTCACCGGCGGGGTGCTGTTGGCCGCCGTGGTGGTCGACGCCGCGGCCCGTCAGCGCCGGCAGCAGGCGGGGCGGGTGTAGAGCCGGCAGCGTTTTCTGGCGCTTGCCCGGTCGCCGGGGCGCCGGTAGACTGGACGTCTCGTCGGGGGACTGGCAGCGTTCCGTCTCGTCGCCGGTACTCAGTCGTCCGCGAACAGTCACATCGAATTGAGCGGGCTCCTCCTGCATGTCACGTAGGGGTCGTAGGAGCGAACGTACGCACCCGACCCAGGGAGGAACCGCCATGCGTTTTTGGAAGGCGCTCGTCGCCGTCGTGGGAGCGACCGCGCTGCTCGGCGCGCTCGCGACCGCCGCTTCGGCGAGGAATTGGTCCACGTCGAACCAGCAGATAAGATCGCAGTTCAGGGAAGTGAGATTCGCCGGCCTCTTCGGAACCGCGGTCTGCCAGATCACGATGGAAGGCTCGTTCCATGCGAGAACCACGGCCAAGGTCGTCAATGCGCTAGTGGGCTATATCTACAGGTCTGTCCTGGGGCCGTGCTCGACCGGGACGGCGACCGTGCTAAGCGAAACGCTTCCATGGCACGTCAGGTACAGAGGGTTCATGGGTACGCTACCCAACATAACGAAGATAGAAGCCAACGCGATCGGCGCGTCCTTCAATGTGAGGACGCCGGAAGGCTTCACCTGTCTATCCAGAACCACCCCTGAACAGCCCGTCATAGGCTCCTTCAATCGGGACGTGGTCACGAAGGCAATAACGACCTCCGTAATCGCTGGAACAATAGAAACGACCTGCGGATTCGCGGGCACCTTCCAGTCTGACAACGGCCTTACCCGGCTATCGACAACCGGCGCCCTAATTTTCATCACCCTAATATAGGCACACCACCTGCTCGAGAGGTGCGCACGGCGCTGCGTCGCGCGCACCGGCTCGAACCAGGGTCTCGCCCGTTCCATCCCGTTGAGATCGGCAGCGGACGGTCGAGCTGTGGAGCCATCAGCGTTTCTGGCGCTTGCCCGCTCGGATGGTTGCCGGTACACTGGAGCATCCGGGGGGTCTAGGCAGCGTTCCTTCTCGCCGCCTGTTCCGTTTGCGCTGTCGCGCGTGCGGACTGCGGCGTTCGGGCCATTCGAGCTGGCTGGGCGTCCTGTCAATCGAGCGAGCTCCTCCCGCATGCGTGGGGGTCGCAGGAGCGGATCCACGCACCCGACCGAGGGGGGACTGCCGTGCGCCTTTGGAAGACGCTTGTAGCCATCGCGGGAGCGACTGCACTGCTCGGCAGTCTCGCGACCGCGGCTTCAGCCAGGAGCCTTTCGACGTCGAGCCAGACGATAAGGGTTCAGTTCAGGGAAATCAGATTCATAGGCCTGTTTGGTACCACGAACTGCCAGGTCACGGTGGAAGGCTCGTTTCACGAAAGAACAACTGCCAAGATCGTCGGCAGGCTAGTCGGCTTCATCTCGAGCGCAAGGCTCGGCCCCTGTTCCTCCGGGACAGCGACGATCCTAACTGAAAGCTTGCCGTGGCACGCTGCGTATTCTGCCTTCTCCGGGACGCTACCGAACATATCGAGCATAACGGCGACATCGATAGGCGTCGCATGGAGGATAAGGGAACCCGGCGGGGGTTCCAACTGCCTATCGAGAACCACCGTCGAACACCCGATGACCGGAACGTTCAACCGCGATCTGGCGACCAGGACTCTCACGACCTCCGTCGTGGGCGGAGAAATAGAAACCGACTGTGGTATCCCGGGTACGTTCAACTCCGACGGCGGGCCGATCCGAGTGCCAGTGACAGGCGCGCTAATTACGTTGACACTAATATAGGCCGTGGCAAGTGGGACGGGCGTCCTTGCTCTATGGCAGGCGGCCGTTTCGAAACCAATCGAGCGTGGCGCGCCTCGGGCGCGCGCCACGCTCCTCACGCGCGAAGGAGGGGCTGATGAAGCTTGGAAAGATGCTGCTCGCGACCATCGGGGTCGCGGTGCTGTTGGGAACCCTCGTCGGCGCTGCGTCGGCGAGGAATCTGTCGGTGTCGAACCAGCAGCTGAGAGCGCAGTTCAGAGAACTGAGATTCTCGGGGCTGTTCGGCACTGGAAGTTGCCAGGTCACAGCCGAAGGTTCGTTCCACTCGAGGACGATCGCCAAGGTCGTCGGGCAGCTAGTTGGTTACATCACGAGAGGTATCTTGGGGCCGTGCGCGACGGGGACGGTTACTGTCCTAAACGAAACGCTCCCATGGCATGTCCGATACTCCGGCTTCGCCGGAACGCTACCGAACATAGCGTCGATAAGAGCCAACATAATCAATGTAGCGTTTAGGGTCAGGACGCCAGAAGGGTTCAACTGCCTAGCGAGGAGCACGCCCGAACAGCCAGCAATCGTCACATTCAACCGCGACGTGGCAACAAATGCGGTGACCAGCGCCGTCATTGGAGGGACTGTAGAAACCACCTGCGGCTTCGCGGGCACATGGTCCTCTGACTCGGGCCCGGTCCGGCTACTATTGACCGGAGAACTAATTTTTATCAGACTAATATAAGACACATCCCGGCTGAGGGGCGCGCACAGCGTTTCATCGCGCCCCTCAACCGATGGCAGCGCGCTCCGCTGTCAGTGGTGGCCGTTGCGCTCGAGCCCTCCAACCTCCTCGGCGACCAGCGAGGATGCCCGCGTTTGGGCCACGCCGCGGGTCCTGCGGAGGCGATTCAGCCCGAGCAGCCGGCTACTGAGTCGACACGCTCGGAAGCCATCGGCGTTTCCTGCTATTGCTGAGTGGCCTGGTTCCCGGTACACTAAGCGAGAGCTGGGGGGCTGAGGCAGCGTTCCTTCTTGCCGCCGTCTATTGCCGCGCTCCTGGCGCGCACGCGGTAGCCGTGGGGCCATTCGAGCTGGCGCAGACTCCTGTCATTGTGAGCTCCTCCTGCACGTGCAGGGTCGTAGGAGGAGATCTATGCACCCGACCGAGGGAGGACCGCCGTGCGAGTTGGAAGAACGCTGTTGGCGATTGTGGGAGCCACCGTGCTGTTCGGCGCGCTCGCGACCGCCGCGTCGGCAAGGAATCTGTCGACGTCGAATCAGCAGATAAGGGCTCAATGGAGGGAAGTCAGATTTTCGGGCCTTTTTGGTACTGCGACGTGCCAGATCACGGTCGAAGGGTCGTTTCATGAAAGAACGACCGCCAAGGTTGTCGGCAGGCTAGTCGGCTACATCTTCAGGGTGAGGCTGGGTCCTTGCGCATCGGGTACGGCTACGATCCTAACCGAAACGCTGCCATGGCACGTTACGTATGCTGAATTCTCAGGGACACTACCAAACATAACGGCAATAAATGCCAAGGCGACGAATGTGTCCTTTACAGTAAGGACGCCGGAAGGCTTCAACTGCCTAGCGAGAAGCACCGCCGAAGCGCCTGTGATAGGCAACTTCATCCGGGACATCGCCACTGGAGCGATCACTGGTTCCAATGTAGGCGGAGGAGGAGGCGGAGGGGGAGAAGGCATCCCGACCTCCTGCGGCTTGAACGGTTCGTTCAACTCCGACAGAGGCATTGTCCGGCTAACGACCAGCGGCGCCACGCTAATATTCATCACGCTAATATAAGAGTCACTTGCTCGAGTCTGCGCGTGCGATGCCATCGCGCGCGCAGACTCGGGTCGCGCCCCCACGCACAGGATGCTGGCCAAAGCGGCTAGCCAGCTCAGTCACGAGCATCTGCCTCTCCAGAGCCACTGGCGTCTACGGCTGTTGCTCATTCGCCAGGTTCCCGGTACACTGTGCGGCAGCCGGGGGGCTTAGCAGCGTTCCTTCTTGCCGCCGTCGATTGCCGCGCGCCTGCTCGCGCGCACGCGATGGCGATCGTCGGGCCATTCGAGCTGATCAGTCCTCCCCGGATGCCGATGATTGATCAAGCGGCTCCTCCTGCATGTGCAGGGGTCGTAGGAGCGGATCTACGCACCCGACCGAGGGAGGGACCGCCGTGCGAGTTGGAAGGACGCTGTTGGCGATCGTGGGAGCGACCGTGCTGTTCGGCGCGCTCGCGACCGCCGCGTCGGCAAGGAATCTGTCGACGTCGAACCAGCAGATACGAGCGAACTTCAGGGAAATCAGGTTCAGCGGGCTCTTTGGCACCACCAATTGTCAGGTGACCATCGAAGGTTCGTTTCACGAAAGGACGACCGCCAAGGTCGTCGGAAGGCTAGTGGGTTATATCTCGAGAGCTGCCATGGGACCATGTGCGACGGGAACCGTGACTATCCTAAACGAAACACTGCCATGGCACGTCCGGTATTCTGGGTTCACTGGATCGCTACCCAACATAACGGCCATAGGGGGCGATGCGATAAACGTGTCGTTCAGGGTAAGGACGCCTGAAGGATTCAACTGTCTATCGAGAAGCACCGCCGAAAGACCCGTGATAGGTACCTTCAATCGGCTTGTGGCCACCGGTGCCGTTGCGAGCGCAACGGTGGGTGGTGAAATAGAAACGACGTGCGGCATACCGGGCGCATTTGCAACGGACAACGCTCCCGTCCGCCAACTACTCACTGGTGAACTAATATTTATCAGACTAATATAAGACTGAGTAGTGCGCGGGGTGTTCTGCTGCGCGCACCAGCTTGGGCGGCTTGATGGCAGGCGGACCGGTAAGCATAATAGCTACGGAAGGAGTGAGATGAAACTTTGGAAGATGGTGTTCGCGACGGCGGCAGCCGCGGCGCTCCTCGGTGTGCTCGTCAGCGGCGCTTCGGCGAGGAATCTGTCGACGTCGAACCAGCAGATACGAGCGAACTTCAGGGAAGTGAGATTCAGCGGGCTTTTCGGTACCACTGTTTGCCAGGTCACCGTCGAAGGCTCGTTCCATGAAAGGACGACCGCCAAGGTTGTCGGCAGGCTAGTCGGCTATATCACCACTGTCCGACTGGGACCGTGTGCGACGGGTACGGCTACGGTCCTAAGTGAAACTCTTCCCTGGCACGTTCAGTATTCCGGTTTCACGGGGACGCTACCTAACATAACGCGCATAGACGCCAAAGCGATAAACGCCGCATTCAGGCTTAGGACGCCCGAAGGCTTCGCTTGCCTATCGAGAAGCACACCTGAACAACCCGTGATAGGAGCGTTCAATCGGGACATCACGAGTAGCCAGGTCACAGGTGCCATCCTCGGTGGGACAATAGAAACGACTTGTGGCATTCCGGGCACCTTCAACTCGGACAGTGGCCCGGTTCGACTACTACTCGGCGGCGGCCTAATATTTATCAGACTAATATAGGAGCCAGGACGAGTCGAGCGGTGCGCGCGATGTAAACCTGCCGCGCACCGACTCGGGTCAGTCCCACACTCACCGCTCCAGCGGCATGAAGATCGCCAGCTGGCGGGCGTGGGCGAGGAGGGTGCCGTCCGGGAGGAAGAGGGCGGCGTCCTCCTCCATCAGGCCGCCGTGGGCGGCGGTGGAGCGGTACCAGCCGAGCACGGGCGAATCTGGCAGGCCCTCGGGCGGGACGTCGGCGCGGACGTGGATCGTCAAGTCGATCGTGGGGGCGATCGCGGGTCGCCCGAGGGGTTGGAACGCCGGCGGCCACCAGACGTCGGTGCACAGCGCGATGAACGCGGCGTCGATCGGGCGCGCTTCCGGCAGCGCGATCCAGCCGCCGGTCTCCGGCGCTTCGCCGGCCGGGAGCGGCCGGTTGGAGAAGGGCACGCCACCGATCCGCGGCGCGACGCGCACGCGTCTGAACATGGGCGGCATCGTCGGCGTGGGGCCGAGCCAGCCGTCCGAGCCCGCTCTCCGATAGTCGTCCGGCTCGATCAACGGCGCGTCGCGCGGCGGCGGCGGACCGACCGCCGGCGGCTCTGGCTCCCATTGCCCCGCAGCCGGCAGGTCGAGCACCGCCAGAGCCGCCAGCGCGCGGATCGCGTCCTTCCCCGCTTGCGACGCCGTCACCTCCACCGTCGAGATACGTCGCCCCGCCCGCAGCACCGCGACGGACACGTCGAGCGGCCCTTCGCGCACCGGACGCAGGTAGTGGCACGTGAGCGAGCGCAGCTGACGCGTCGCCACCTCGCCGCCGGCGTCGTCGAGGCGCGTCGCGCCGTGCGCCTCGATCGCGCGCACCAGGATCGCCGCCAGGTACCCGCCGTTCGCCGCGATCGGCGTCGACCAGCCCGGGTCGATGGCCGCGCGGAAGCGACCCGGCTCGACCTCCCGAACGGCGGTCGCCTGCTCGAACGTCCCGGCGGCGGCTGTCTCGCTCGTGCTGCTCATCGCGGCGGAACGCTAGCGCCGCAGCGCGCCCGCGAGCGCAGCTCCTCGCAACCGGCGTGGCTCGCCACGCACCGCGACTAGGGTGACCCGCCGAAACGCCCGCGAGCACAACGGAGGCATCCCGATGAGCGAGGAGACGACGGTCACGATCGAGCGGCGCGGCCACGTGTTGCTGATGGGCCTCAACCGGCCGACCAGACGCAACGCCTTCACGCTCCGGATGTTCGAGCAACTCGCGCTCGCCTACGGAGAGCTCGAGCGCGATCCCGAGCTGCGCTGCGGCGTCCTCCACGCCCACGGCGAGCACTTCACCGGCGGCCTCGACCTCGCCCAGGTCGCGCCCGCCGTGATCGACGGCGGCGGCCTGCCGGTGCCGGAGGGCGGCCGCCAGCCGTGGCGGCTCGACGGCCCGTGGACCACGCCGGTCGTGATCGCCGTGCAGGGCTGGTGCATCACGATCGGGATCGAGCTGCTGCTCGCGGCCGACGTGCGGATCGCCGCCGACGACACGCGCTTCGCCCAGCTCGAGGTGCAGCGCGGCATCTATCCGTTCGCCGGCGCGACGATCCGCATGCCGCGCGAGGCCGGCTGGGGCAACGCGATGAAGCACCTGCTCACCGGCGACCCGTTCGACGCGCAGGAGGCGCACCGCATGGGCCTCGTGCAGGAGGTCGTCCCCGCCGGCACGCAGCTCGAGCGCGCGACCGAGCTGGCCGAGCGGATCGCGACCGCCGCCGCACCGCTCGGCGTCGCGGCAACGTTGCGCTCCGCCTACCGCGCGACCTACGAGCGTCACGAAGACGCCGTCGCCCAACTGCAGGCCGACGCCGTCCCGCTGTTCGCCAGCGAGGACGGCGCCGAGGGCATGCGCTCCTTCCTCGAGCGCCGCCCGGCCAGCTTCAGCGGACGCTGATCAAGCCGCTCTCTGGTACGCCCGAAACGCCCGCGTCGCAACCACGGAACACGCGACGAGCAGCAGCGCGAGCAGGCCGAGGCGGGACAGCACGACGCCCCATTCGACGTCGCTCGAGGTCAGCGCCTCGCGGCCGGCGACGACCGCCCACTCGAGCGGGTTGAACTTCGCCACCTCGGCGATCCAGTCCGGCGCGACGTTGAGGTCGATGAACGTCCCCGACAGGAACGACAGCGGCAGCGACAGCGACGTGACCGTCGCAATCACCGTCTCCTCCTTGCGCACCACCAGCGCCAGCGCGTTCGACAGCGCGCCGATCGCCATCCCGAGCAGGATCGCCGCCACGATCACGACCAGCACGCCGAGCACGCCGCCGGGGAAGGCGGCGCCCGCGACCGCCAGCCCGAGCACGACGATGATCAGCGACTGCACGATCGTCACGATCGCCTGCTGCATCAGCGGCCCCGCGAGCAGCGCGATCCGCGAGGACGGCGTCACCAGGAAGCGGTCGAGGATCCCGCGCTCGTAGTCCTGCAGGACCCCCATCCCGGACCAGCCGGCGGAGAACAGCGCGGTCATCGCGACGATGCCGGGGGTGAGGAAGTCGGCGTAGTTGTCGGCGCCGAAGCCCGGCAGGTCGACGATCGACTTGAACAGCGCGCCGAACAGCAGCAGCCACATCACGGGCTGCACGAGCGTGACGACGATCCACGCCGGCTGGCGCAGCAACGCGAGCATCCAGCGCTGCGTCATGAACCACGAGTGTCGGAGCACCATCGGCATGGCTCAGCGGCCTCCCGCGGTCGCGGTCTCCGGTGCCGGCGAGGCGGAGCCCCCGTCGGCCGACTCGAACGTGCGCCCGGTGTGGCGCAGGTACACGTCGTCGAGCGACGCGCGCGCGACCGACACGGCCGCGACCGCCACGCCCTCGCCCTCCAGCGCCGCCAGCACGGCCGGCACGGCGCGCGCGCCCTGGTCGGCGCGGGCGCGCAGCAGGCGGCCCTCGAGCTCGACCTCGCGCACGCCGTCGACGCGCGCGAGCGCCTCGTGCAACGCCGCGCCGCCGACGCCGTCCCCGTCGAGCTCGACGGAGATGCGATCGCCGCGCAGCTCGGCCTTCAGCTGCTCGGGCGAGCCCTCGGCGACGATCTCGCCGCGGTCGACGATCGCGAGCTGGGAGGCGAGCTGGTCCGCCTCCTCCAAGTAGTGCGTCGTCAGCAGGATCGTCAGGCCCTCCTCGTGCGCGAGCGCGGAGATCTCCTCCCACATCGCGGCGCGTACCTCCGGGTCGAGCCCGGTCGTCGGCTCGTCGAGGAACAGCACCTGCGGTCTCGCGACCAGCCCGAGCGCCACGTCCAGCCGCCGCTGCATGCCGCCGGAGTAGCCCTTCGCGAAGCGGTCGGCCGCGTCGGCGAGGCGGAAGCGCTCGAGCAGGTCGTCCACGCGGGTGGTCAGCGCGGCGCCGCGCAGGCCGTACAGGCGGCCCTGCAGGCGCAGGTTCTCGCGCCCCGTCGCCTCGCCGTCGACCGCGTTCTTCTGTCCGACGACGCCGATCGCGCGCCGCACCGCGACCGGGTCGCGCACGACGTCGATCCCCGCCACGCGCGCGGTCCCCGAATCGGCGCGCGAGAGCGTCGTGAGGATCTTCACGGTGGTCGACTTGCCGGCGCCGTTCGGGCCGAGCAGCCCGAAGATCGCCCCGGCCGGAACGCGGAAGCTCACGCCGTTGAGCGCGCGCACGTCGCCGGGATAGGTCTTGATTAGGCCCTCGGCCTCGATGGCAGCGGTCATGCGTGGGAGCGTGCCACAGCCGCGAGCGCGGCGCCGTCCAGCCGGTGCAGGCGCCACTCCGGCAGCACGCGCGCGCCGAGCCCGCGGTAGAACGCGAGCGCCGGCTCGTTCCAGTCGAGCGCCGACCACTCGAGCCGCCCGCAGCCGCGCGCGACCGCCAGCTGCGCGACGTGCTCCAGCAGCGCGCGGCCGACGCCGCCGCGACGGCGCTCGGGCAGCACGAACAGGTCCTCCAGCCAGATCCCCGGCCGCCCGAGGAACGTCGAGAAGGTGGAGAAGAACAGCGCGTAGCCGACCGCGTCCCCGCCGGTCTGCGCGATGACCGCCTCGGCCGCCGGCCGCGCGCCGAACAGGTGCCGCTCCAGCAGCGCGGCGTCGAGCACGACCTGATCGCGCAGCCGCTCGTAGTCCGCGAGCGCGCCGATCAGCTCGATCAGCAGCGGCGCGTCCGCGCGCGTGGCCGGGCGGATCTCGCAGACGAACGACACGCGCCGAGCCTAGCGACGCGTGTCAGCGCACCGCCCCCGTTCCGCAACTCGCACCGGCGGGCACGGTTACGGGCCTTCCGTACGCGACGAACGACTCCGGAGGTTCCCCCACATGCGGCGCTTCACCGCCCTCGGCCTCACGACGCTCGCGCTGATCGCCCTCGCTGCGGTCCCGGCGCTCGCCGTGGCGCCCACGACCACGACGGGCGACGCGACCGGCATCACCGACACGCAGGCGACGCTCGCCGGCACCGTCAACCCGCAGGGCCAGTCGACGAGCTACGCCTTCCAGTACGGCACCACGACCGCCTACGGCCAGCAGACGTCGCTCACGGCGGCCGGCTCCGGCAGAGCGGACACGGCCGTCAGAGCGGATCTCGCCGGCCTCACGTCCGGCACGACGTTCCACTACCGCGTGATCGCGACGAACGCCGACGGCACGACGGTGGGCGCCGACAGAACGTTCAGAACGACCGGCACCGCGCCGCCGCCGCCGACGGCGCCGAGCGCGACGACCGGCGCCGCCGACGTGAACGGCACGAGCGCCACGCTCGGCGGCTCCGTCAACCCCAACGGCGTCGCCACGTCCTACTACTTCGAGTTCGGCACGACCGCGAACTACGGTCAGCAGACGCCGCCGCAGAGCGCCGGCTCGGGCTCCGCCGCGGTGTCCGTGTCCGGCTCGCTGTCCGGCCTCGTCGCGAACGCGACGTACCACTACCGCCTCGTCGCGGTCGGACCGAACGGCGCGATCTCGATCGGCGCCGACAGAACGTTCGCGACCGCCGTCGCCGCCAGCACGCGCCTCGGCCTCTTCGGCCACACGGCGTTCGCCGACCAGCACGGCGTCGGCGGCGTGTTCGTCGCGTGCTTCGGCAGCACCGGCTGCAGAGGCAGCCTGACGCTGTCGCGCGGCGGCAAGCAGCTCGGCGTGCGCAGCGCGTACTCGCTGCGTCAGAACGACGGCGGCTTCGTGCACATCACGCTCAACGACGTCGGCCGGCGCCTGCTGCGCGAGCGCGGCACGATGCGCGTGAAGGCGACGGTCGCGAACGCGCTCGTGAGAGGCCAGACGGTCACGAAGACGCTCAGACTGATCCGCTACTCGACCCAGGGGCTGAAGGGCTGACCCCGGGGTGATCCACGTGAGGGACCGCCGCGTAGCAGCGAGTGGTCCCCACCAGCGCCCCGTCCCGGCGCCGGCGAATCGCCGGGGCGGGGCGCGTCCCACGCTCGTGCGGCTGATCGGTCCGGCCGCTTGACACGACCAGTGAGTGAGTGCATACTCACTCTTTGTGATCCCGCCGCCGACCGCGACCCGTCAGCTGTCGACCGCCGCCGAGCGCCGCGAGGCGCTCGTCGAGGCCGCCGTCGCCGCGTTCGCCGAGCACGGCTTCCACGGCACGCCGACGACCGAGATCGCGCGCGCGGCCGGCATCTCGCAGGCGTACCTGTTCCGCCTGTTCCCGACGAAGTCGGAGCTCTACGTCGCCGCCGTCGACCGCTGCTACCGGCGCCTCGGCGAGGCGATGCGGGCCGCCGCGGAAGACGAGCGCGCGCCCGGCGAGACGGTGCTCGAGCGGATGGGGCACGCCTACGCCGCCCTGCTGCAGGACCAGACGACGCTGCGCGCGACGCTGCAGGCGTTCGCCGCCGCCTCCGGCGAGGACGAGGCGATCCGCGACGCCGTGCGGCGCGGCTACGGCGACCTCGTCGAGCTGATCCAGCGCATCAGCGGCGCCGACGGCGACGAGCTGCGCGCGTTCGTCGCGAAGGGGATGCTGATGACCGTGCTCGCCGGGATGGACGCGCCGTCGATCGACGCGCCGTGGGCGCGCGAGCTGTGCGGCGGCGGCGATTGACCTCTCTTTTTTGGCTACCGAATGAGTGACCGATCACACACGAAGGAGCGCACGCGATGACCACCAGGCAGCTCGCGGCGACCACCAGCTCACGGCGGATCTGGACCTCGATCGTGACGAGCGTCGCGCTCTTCATGGTCACGCTCGACAACCTCGTCGTCACGACCGCGCTGCCGTCGATCCGCGTCGACCTCCACGCGTCGATCGCCGCGCTCGGCTGGACCGTGAACGCCTACACGCTCGCGTTCGCGGTCCTGCTGCTGCCGGCCGCCGCGCTCGGCGACCGCTTCGGCCGCCGGCGCGTGTTCGCGTCCGGCCTCGGCGCCTTCACGCTCGCCTCCGCGGCGGCGGCGCTCGCGCCGAGCGACGA
>DASVFS010000020.1:0-3971 GCA_036379915.1 Conexibacter sp.
CCAGGCCCCGACCGCGGCGAGCGCGAGCAGGAGGGCGAGTGCGACGGCGGTGAGGATCGCGAGCCCGCGGCGACCCGGAGCGCGAGCGGCACTCCGCCCGCGCGGTCGCCCGACCGTTGTCTCCACGAGCGCGTGCGCGAGGCCGAGGAAGCCGAGCGCGAGCAGGACGGCGGCGATGCCTGCGGCCCATTCGCGGCCGGCCTGGAAGCCGCCGGCCACGATCAGTACTTCGCTGACGAAGAGCGGCGAGGGCGGGATCCCTGCGAGCGCGGCGAGCGAGATTCCCATCGTCGTCCCCAGCACGGGCTCGGTGCGGGCGACGCCCCCGACGGGGTGACGGGAGGCGCGCGGCCGCGCGACGAGCAGCGGCGTCGCCGCGTAGAACCCGAGCGACTTGGCGACGGCGTGGCCGAGCACGTGGACGACGACACCCGACAGCGCGAGCGGCGTCGCGAAGCCGACACCGAGCGCGATCACGCCCATGTGCTCGAGGCTCGAGTACGCGAGCAGCCGCTTCCACGCGAGCGCGCGCCAGAGGAACGGGACGGCGACTGCGAGCGAGACGAGGCCGAAGGCGATCACGACGGCGTGCGCCGTCCCGGCACCGATCACCGGCTCGAGCGCGTCGGTCGTACGCCACGCGACGAGCAGAACGGCGGGGAGGAGGGCCCCGGAGAGGAGCGCTGAGACGGGCGGAGGCGCCTCGGAGTGCGCGTCGGGCAGCCAGTTGTGCACCGGCGCCCAGCCGATCTTCGCGGCGAGCCCGGCAAGCAGAAGGAGGTAGGCGACGAGCGCCGTGCCGGTGTCGCCGTCGTAGCGCTCGAGCTCGCTCCACGTCAGCGCGTCGAGGCCGCCGGCCGGGATCCCTGCCGCGATCAGCACGATGCCGAGCAGCGCGACGCCGAGCCCGAGCGAGGTGAGGATGAGGTACTTCCACGCCGCCTCGAGCGCGCGCGGCTTCCCGGAGAAGCCGACGAGGATCGCGGAGGTCGCGGTCGTCGCCTCAATGAGCAGCCACGCGGCGCCGAGATTCCCCGCCAGCGGCACGGCGAGCAGGATCGACCAGAAGGCGTAGAGGACGGTGAAGTACGTCCGCTCGCGGCGGCTCTCCGCCATGAGCGAGCCCGGCGCCGCGCGCAGGTGTCCGGGCGAGACAAGGACGCTCGCGAGCCCGACGAGGCCGATCGCCGCGACGAACAGCCCGGCGGCCGCGTCGACCACGATCCACTTCCCCGCCTCGGCGTCTTCGGGATGGGCCAGCGCCCACGCGGCGAGGACGAGCGCGAGCGCGCCGGCCGGCACCGCGCCGGCGAGCGCGAGCGGGCGCAGCCATGGGCGCGGCGCGACTGCCAGCACGGCCGCCGCGAGTGCGGGCAGCGCGACAACACAGACGGCGAGGATCTCCTGGCTAGTCACGCAGCGCCCTCAGTGCCGCGGTGTCGCCGGCACCGAACTCGGCGAAGATCCGCTCGTGGAACACCGCCGCGACCAGCGCGACGAGCGTGAGGTCGAGGGCGACGCCCACCTCGATCACGAGTGACGAGGCACCCTCCAGGTGCAGCGCGGCGAGCGCCACCGCGTTCTCGACGAGCACGATGCCAACGACCTGGAGCAGCGTCGCGCGCCGGGTCGCGACGGTGACGAGCCCGAACGCGACGAGGGTCAGCGTGGCCCGCTCCGCTTGATCCGAGTCGAGCCCGATCGCAGGCACGAGCCAGATCAGCGCCAGCGCCAGCGAGACTGCGAGCCCTGCGCGTGCGAGCGGCGTCACGCCTGCGCGTACCGGACGCGGCTCGCGCGTGCGCGAAACGACGAACAGCAGGAGCGCCGCCAGCCCGGCCGCTCGCGCGGCGAGCGCAACGGCGGCCGCGATCTCGTCCCCGCTCGACGCGTCGGCGAACGCCCCGACGGCAAGCACGAGGGCCTGCGCGGTCACGATCCCAACCGCCACCGACCGGCGGCGGAACACGACCACGCCGAGCCCGAGGCCGACGAGGAGCCAGGTCAGGAGCCCGCTCATGTCGTCTCCACCAGCCAGGCCACGACGCCGAGCAGGGCCACCGCGGCGCCGACCGAGACGAGTCGCGGTACGAGCAGGATGCGCATCTTCGCGGCGAGCGTCTCGGTGACCGCGAGCCCCGCGCAGAGCGCCACGAGCACGAGCGGCAGCGTGGCGAGTTGCCACCAGACGCCGTCCGGGTGGGGGAGGAACACCTGTGCGGCGAGCACGAGCACGAGCCAGTGGCGCGCCGCGGCGGCCCATTGGAGGTAGGCGAGGTCGCGGCCGGCGTACTCGAGCAGCGGCCCCTCGTGGATCATCGTCAGCTCGAGGTGCGTGTCGGGGTTGTCCACCGGCTGGCGACCCGTCTCGGCGACCACCACGAGCGCGAACGCTGCCGCGCCGAGGGCGAGCGCCGGGCTTGTCCAGACCTCGGCGCCGGCCGTGGCCGCGACGACGCCGACGAGATCGGTCGTCCCCGCGACGAGGGCGGCGACCGCCAGCGAGAGGACGAGCGTCGCCTCGACGAAGACCGAGATCGTCAGGTCACGGCTGGCGCCCATGAGCGAGAAACCATTGGCGACGTCCCACGACGCGGCAGCGAGCACGAAGCGCCCGAGTGCGAGCAGGCCGAGCAGCGCGAGCGCGTCGTGGCCGACGCCGAGATCCGGCGCGTCGCCCGCGACCGGGACGAGCAGGACGGCGGCGACGACGCCTGCCGCGGCGACCGCGGGTGCGAGCCGATAGACGAGCGTCGTGCCCTCGATCGACACGGCGCCCTTGCCCCACAGCCGACGTAGCTCGCGGTAGGGCTGCAACGGCGTCGGCCCGCGGCGGCCCTGCAGCCGCGCCTTCCAGTGCTGGACAAGACCGGGAAGGAGCGGCGCGAGCGCGATCCCGCCGATCACCTGCCCCGCGCCCGCCGCAGCCTCCGCCGCGCTCACCCGATCATCCCCAGCCGCGCCGCGCCGAGCAGCACGATGACGAGCCCGATCAGGTAGAGGACGTACGCGCCGAGCCGCCCGCTCTGCAGCCGCCTCGCCCAGCCCGCGGCGGCGAGAGCACCTCGAGCGGCGGGCTCGTACAGGTAGTCGTCGATCAGGTGCGGGACGCGACCGGCATAGCTCACCTCCTGGACGACGCCGCCGGCAGTACGCACCGTCACCTCGCGCTGCGGCCGGAGCACCGCCTCGAGCACGAGCCGCAGCGGCTTCGTGAACCCGGCGCTCGTCCACTCGAGTTCGGGCTGAACGAGCTGGCCGCAGGCCCAGCTCGGCGCAAGCTCGGCGCCGCGGCGGCTGCGCAGGAGCACGAGCGCGCCGGCGATCGCGACGAGGACGAGCGCGATCCCACCGGTCGGGAGCGATCCCGTTCCGGGCAGCGGCAGCCCGACGTGGATCGGCGTTTCGGACGCCCATGGCGCCAGGCCGACGAGTGCACCAAAGAGCAGCCCCGGCGCGACGCCGAGCACGACGCATGTGACGGCCAGCGCGACAACCGCGGCGCGCATCGGTACCGCGGCTTCCTCGGCAACCTCCGTCGCGTGGCGGCGCGGACGTCCGAGCAGGACAAGCCCAACAACCTTCACGAAGCAGAGGACTGCGAGGGCCGCGGTCGAGGCGAGCGCGGCGAGCGCGATGGCCCCGACGACCCCGGTCGGGATTCCTCCGTACGCGGGGACGTGAAGGAGCGCCTGCAGCGTCAGCCACTCCGAGGCGAAGCCGTTCAGCGGCGGCAGGCCGGCGATGGCCATCGCACCGACGAGGAACGCGCCCCCAGTCCACGGCATCCGCCTCAGCAGCCCACCGAGCCGGTCGAGCTCCAGCGATCCCGCGGCCTGCTCGAATGCGCCCGCGCCGAGGAAGAGCAGAGCCTTGAAGACGGCGTGGTTGAGCGTGTGCAGCAGCGCGGCGGCGAGCGCGAATGCGGCCCATTCGTCCGCGCCACGCTCGCGTAGTAGCAGGCACGCGCC
>DASVFS010000021.1:0-15648 GCA_036379915.1 Conexibacter sp.
CCGAAACTCAGGCAGGTGATGGCGGATCCAGCCCTGCACGAACCAGACCGGAAGTCCGTCACGCGGAAGAACTTTGAAGATGTGCTGGTTGATCAGCGCTTCGGGGCCGTGCCACCGGTAGTCGTCGAGCGACCCGGACCAGGAGAACAGCAGGTCGTGATGACGTGCGACGTGCTCGTCCTTGACGTCGAGATCGTTGAAGACGGTGGCGTTCGAGATGCCGCTGTTCAACTCCTTGATTCGCAAGACCGGGCGCCCCGTTCCGGTGGCCCCCTTCGTGAAGGCGCCACCGTTCACGAACCGGGCGATCGACGTCAAATCCGCCTCGGTGTCGTTCGACACGTCCCGTTCGAGAACGTGGTGCGAGAACATCGCGTCGATCATCTCCGCGTGCAGGGCGCATCGCCGCTCGTTGCTCTCGATCTTGTCCTCGAGCGCATCGAGCGTCGCGGCGACGCGCCGCTGCTCCTCCAGCGGCGGAAGACGGATCGTGCATTCGGCGATTCGCGACGGGGAGGTGTGCAGGACCGTCGAGCCGGACGCCGTCTGGACGAGCTGGCCACGGACCCCCCAGTCGTTGAGGAGCCAGTAGGCGAAGCCTTCGTCGAGGCGAGGGCTGCACGTGACCCGGCCGATCCGTTGGTTGTGGAGGTACTGCCGCCCATCATCTGGAATGCGAGCCGGGACCCCAAGGATCTCCCCTCCTTGCGTCTGACACGTCATTACCACGACAAGGGCGCCGGGAGTCAGAACAAATCTTGCGGGATAGTCGCCGACGAAGCACTGGATCCGCCCATAGCCCAGGTTGAAGCCGCCGCTTTCCCTGAACATCCCCGGCTTGACGATGACCGGCATTTCGGGTTGCTGGTCGACGAATCCAGTGCTTTTGAAGGCATAGCCATGGTGGGTCGTCGCGACGTCGCCCAGGCGACAGTCCACCCATGCGTCCGGTCGTCTACAGCTCATATCCCACCCGTGCCAGCGCCTCCCGCACCTCGCCGGTGAGCCGCTTGTTCTCGACGATCTCTTCCGCGAGCCGGTCGACGAGCGTGGCCATGCGCTCCTCGAAGGCGATCTGCTCCTCCTTGGCTTCCGGGGCGCCGACATAGCGGCCGGGTGTGAGCGTGAAGCCGGCGGCCTCGATCTCGGCGAGACGGGCGCTCTTGCAGAATCCTGGCTGGTCCGCGTACGCGGCCTCCGCGGCGCCGCGCCAGGCGTGGTAGGTGTCGCCGATCCGCGCGATCTCCTGGTCGGTGAGCTCGATCTGGGTACGGCTGATCTTCTGGCCGAGCCCGCGGGCGTCGATGAACAACGTCTCGCCGTGGCGGTCGCGCTCGCTCGAGGACCCCTTGTTGCGGTCCAGGAACCACAAGCAGACGGGGATGGCGGTCGTGTAGAAGAGCTGGGCTGGCAGCGCGACGATGCAGTCGACGACATCGGCGCGCACGAGGTTCTCGCGGATCTTGCCCTCGCCGCCGGTCATCGTGGTGAGCGAGCCGTTGGCCATGACGAACCCGGCACGTCCGTCAGGCGCCAGGTGGTGCAGGAAGTGCTGGATCCAGGCGTAGTTCGCGTTCCCAGCAGGCGGGGGGCCGTGAACCCAGCGGGCGTCGTCGAGGATCGCCGGAGTTGACCATTCCCTCTGGTTGAACGGGGGGTTCGCCATCACGAAGTCGGCCTTCAGCGACGGGTAGGCGTCGTCGAGCAGCGACCCGTTCTCCGTGTACCGGACCTCGCCGGAGAGGCCGTGGATAGCGAGGTTCATCTGCCCGATCCGCCACGTCGCCTGGTTGCGCTCTTGGCCGTAGATCGCGATCTGGTCGGGGTTGCCGCCGTGGGCCTCGACGAAGCGGCCTGACTGCACGAACAGGCCGCAGGACCCGCATGCCGGGTCGAGCACGCGGCCCTCGAACGGCTCGAGCATCTCGACCAGCAGTCGTGCGACCGGGCCCGGCGTGAAGAACTCGCCGCCGCGGTGGCCCTCGGCGCGGGCGAACTCCTTGATGAAGTACTCGTAGGTGCGCCCGAGGATGTCGCGAGCCTCCCGCGTTCCCTTGCCGAAGCCGATCTTGGCAAGCGTCTGCACGAGCGAGCCCATGAGCTCCGCCGAGAGCGGCGCGCGGGCGTATACGCGCGGCAGCACGTTGCGCAGGCGGGGGTTCTCGGCCTCGATCGTCTCCAGCGCGTCGTCGATGCGCTTGGCGATGTCGGGTTGCGACGCGGCCGCCAGCAGCTTCGCCCAGCGCGCGTCCTCCGGGACCCAGAACGCGTTCGCGGCGAGGTACTCGTCGTGGTCCTCCACGATCTCGCGGCGCTCGTCGGCGTCCTCGACGTAGTCGTCGCTTGCCGGGTCGGAGATCTCGGCTTCGAGCTCCTCGCGGCGCAGGTCGAACGAGTCGGAGATGTACTTCAGGAAGATCAGGCCGAGGACGAGGTGCTTGTACTCCGCCGACTCGACGCTGCCGCGCAGCTTGTTGGCCGCCTCGAACAGCGCAGCGCCGTTGGGATTCTCGCCGTTGCCGTCGTCGGTCATCGGAGCTTGCGGAGGCGGGAGTTCAAGCGAAGCCGCCGGTGCGGCGATCCTATGGATCGGGGGCCCGGACAGCTGCAGTTCGGTGGTTGTCCCCGACGGGGAGCCGGAGACGACGTTCGAACCTCGACCGTGTCGTCGAGCTCCTGATGGAGCCGGCCGGTCGGCGAGCGCGAGAGCCGGCCCCTGCGGCGGAGCGCCGTCAACTCAGACGGCGATGCGGCTGACGTCGTGGGTCGTCGGCTCGGGCACGGGACGCCCGGTCGAGCGCAGCAGGTCGACGTGAGCCGCCACAGCCTCTCGCGCATTGCGCTCGACCTCGTCGCGATCATCTCCGACAGCCGTGCATCCGGGAAGATCAGGGACGTACGCCCACCACCCGTCCTTGTTGCGCTCGTAGATCGCGAGGTACTCCGTCATCGCAGTTCCTTGATGCCGCTTGCGCGTCGTATCGAGGACAGGGTACCGGTCGCGACCTGCTTGCCGGGCGCGCCGGGAACGGTGACGACATTGGGGTTGTCTGGGTGGACGTACTGTCGATGGCTTCCGACCGTCCGCTCGTGCGTCCAACCGTGCGCCCGCAGAATCTTCTCGATCTCGCGCACGGTCTTGGGCACGCCGGCGAGCGTATAACGGCGGCCGGCGATGACAGCGAGCCGACTACGAGCGGGAGGGTTGGCTCGGTTGGCACGGAGAGGGAGGGATTCGAACCCTCGAACGAGGTCAACCCCCGTTACGCGATTTCCAGTCGCGCCCGTTCAGCCGCTCCGGCACCTCTCCGAGTGCGCTCGTGACGCGGGGCGAAGGGTACCGTCTGCGATCCTCCCCGGCGTGACCGCGACGCGCCCGCCGCTCGCCGACTGGCTCGCCCGCCGCACGTACGCGGCCGCCGACTTCCCGCTCGAGCGGCTGCTCGAGGCCAAGCGCGCGACCACCGTCAGCGTCGTGCTGCCGGCGCGCGAGGTCGCGGGCACGATCGGACCGATCCTCGCGGCGCTGACGCCGCTGCGGGACGCCGGCCTCGTCGACGAGCTGCTCGTGATCGACGCCGCCTCGGCCGACGGCACCGCGCAGGTGGCGCGCGCCGCCGGGGCGAGCGTCGTGCAGGAGGCGGGGATCCTCGCCGAGCACGGGCCCGCGCGCGGCAAGGGCGACGCGCTGTGGCGCGCCGTCCACGCCACGCGCGGCGATGTCGTCGCGTTCATCGATGCCGACAGCGCCGGCTTCGACGCGCGCTTCGCGCTCGGCCTGCTCGGCCCGCTGCTGACCGATCCGGACGTCGCGTTCGTGAAGGGCGCCTACCGCCGGCCGCTGACCGTCGGCGACGAAGTCGTCCCCGACGGCGGCGGTCGCGTCACCGAGCTGCTCGCGCGCCCGCTGCTGAACCTGCACGTGCCGGAGCTGGCGGGAATCGTCCAGCCGCTCGCCGGCGAGGTCGCGGCACGCCGCGCGCTGCTGGAGGCGCTGCCGTTCCCGGTCGGCTACGGCGTCGAGATCGCGAACCTGCTCGACGCGCTCCGCCACGCCGGCCTCGACGCGCTCGCGCAGGTCGACCTCGGCGAGCGCCGCAACGCGCACCAGCCGCTGCACGCGCTCGGCGCGATGGCGTACGCGGTCCTCGTCGCCGCCGAGCGCCGCGTCCACGACGACGCGGAGGCGCTCCCGCCGCCGCTCGCCCGCCCGCGCGCGGACGGCTCGCTCGCGCTGGCCGACGTCGCCGTCGAGGAGCGCCCGCCGCTGCGGTCGCTGCGCGGCGCCGTCGCTCAGCCGTAGAACCAGGCGATCGTCAGCAGCTGGCCGAAGACGCTCCAGCCGACGCACGCGAGCACGAGGGCGACCCCGACCGTTCTGCCCCAGCGCTCGCCGGCGCCGCGCGCCGCCAGCACGAGCAGGGCGGCGAACAGCGCGAGCAGCGGCAGCAGGTAGCGGCCCTGGATCGCGCCGGCGACGCCCGGCGCGAAACCGCGCAGCGCCACCATCGCGATCAGCAGCAGCAGCCCCGCGGCGATCGCGGCGTAGCCGAGCAGCTCCGGCAGCCGCCGGCGCGCGGTCGCGCGCTCGCGCACGAGCGCGCGCAGCGCGAGCCCGCCCGCGAGCGCGAGCAGCAGCGCCGCGAGCTGGTGGACCCACTCGGCGTAGTTGACGACGGTCCAGCCGAACTTGCCGACGAACCCCTTCAGCCACAGCTGCCAGCCGGGGTAGAACTCCGGGAACGCCGTCGCCTGGCCGGGCAGCCGCGGCAGGAACACCTGCCACAGGTAGCTGAGGTCGCCGCCCAGGCCGCCATGGTCCAACGGCGCTTCGGCGGGCGTGCGGGCGAGGATCCACGCGCGATCCCACACGAGCGCGTCGAGCGCGCTCAGCAGCAGGAACGGCGCGACGGCGATCCCCACGACGATCGCGACGAGCCGCAGCGCACGCCCGTTCAGCAGACCGCCCGCGCCCGCGCGCGCCGCCAGCGCGACCGCCAGCAGCGCGCCGGGCACGAGTCCGTAGAAGTTGATCTTGCCGACGACGCCGGCCGCGAGGATCGCGCCGATCCAGACCGCGAGCCGCGGCGTCAGCCCGCGCCGGAAGGCGACGGCGAGCGCGTAGAACAGGGCCGCGCAGAGCGGGAACAGCAGCGCGTCCGGGTTGACTCCGCCGGAGACGAAGCCGAGCAGCGGATGCAGCGCCGCGCCGAGCGCGCCGACGGTCCACGCCCACGGCCGCCCCGGCAGGCACTCGCGCACGAACAGGAACGCGAGCAGCGCGGTCGCGCCCGCCAGCAGCGCGGAGAAGGCGCGCATCAGCATCAGCCGGTCGAGCAGCGTCGCGCCGCTCGCGACGCGGTAGGGGATCGCCTCCAGCGCGTAGTAGAGCGGCGGCTCGGGGGCAGCCGGCCCGGCCGCGTCGTTCGCGCTGCGGCGCGCGAGGCCGCGGTGCAGCGCGGCGTCGAGCCGCCGCTGCTGGAGCGGCGACGTGACGGCGGCGCCGAACGTGCGCGCTTGGAGCGAGCCGAAGCGGGTGGCGGTCATCGCCGCCACCAGCTCGGGGGCGAGCCGTTCCTCGCCGCGGCGGTCGACCGGCGGCCGCCCGGCCTCGGCGAGCTGCTGCGCGTACGCCGCGTGCGTCTGCTCGTCCGGCACCTGGAACGCCGGCGTGATCAGCGACCAGGCGAGCGCGTTCAGCACGGCGACGGCGGCGACGACTCCCGCGGTGCGCTGCCAGCGCCCGCCGGGCGCGATCACCCCGCGCACGAGCGCGAGCACGGTCAGCGCGAGCGCTCCCAGCAGCAGCGCGCCCACGGCCCAGGGGATCCAGCCGCCGCCCCAGTCTCCGCGCCCGAGCGCCATGCGGTCGGCGACGGACCCCGCGCGGTCCCACCACGAGGCGGTTCCGCGCCCGCCGTAGGCGATCGGCAGCGAGGAGCCGGTCGGCTCGCCGTCGGCCGCGAGCACGCCGACGCCGGGCGGCGTCGGCCCGCCGATCAGCCCGACCTGGCCGCGCCCGATCACGGAGAGGCAGACGCGCACGCCGTCGAGGTCGCGCGTGCGCGCGCGCAGCGGCGCCGGCCTGCCGCCGCGGACCGCGACGAGCATGGAAGCGCGCTCGATCACCCGTCCGCCGCGGCTGAGCGTGACGGCGATGCGCGGTCCGACCCGCTGCGCCGGCTGGAACGGCACCTGCAGCGTCGCGGCGCCCGCCGGCAGCAGCTCGCCGTCCTGGCAGATGCGCTGGCCCGGCCCCAGACCGCCGAGCGGCAGCTGCGGCCACACGCCGTTCGTGCCGGCGCGCGGCGGCGCGCGGTGCGAGAGCGCCTGGGCCAGGCCGCCGGCGAGCGCCAGCAGCCCCAGCACGAGGCAGGCGAGCGCGCGGCGATCGAGCGCGCGCCCGGCGGCCGGGCGCGTCGCCGCCGCCTTTCGGGCGTCCCTCCGCAGCAGCGGTACGGTCATCGCAACGTGCGGGCGCCGCGCGCCCTCCCCCAAGCCGTCGTGGTTCCGGTCCCCGGCGGACCACTCTACCGGCGGTCATGCGGCCGGGCCGCGGAAGCCGCGGAAGCGCCGGAGCTGCGGCCAATTCCGTGCGGTGCGATCGGAGATCAAGGCGACAGGCGCGGCGATAGGATCGCGTTCCTATGCCAGCTCACGACGTCCTCATCATCGGCGCGGGCCTCGCCGGCCAGCGCGCCGCTCTCGCGGCCGCCGACGCCGGGGCGTCGGTCGCGATCCTCAGCAAGGTCCACCCCGTCCGCTCCCATTCCGTCGCCGCCGCGGGCGGCATCAACGCGGCCCTCAACCCCGAGGACACGTGGGAGTCGCACGCGTTCGACACCGTCAAGGGCTCCGACTACCTCGGCGACCAGGACGCGATCGAGGTCATGTGCCGCGAGGCGCCCGACGAGATCCTCTGGCTCGAGCACGCCGGCGTCACGTTCCACCGCAACGAGACCGGCCACCTCGGCACGCGCGCGTTCGGCGGCGCCTCGCAGGCGCGCACGTACTACGTCGCCGACATCACCGGCCAGGCGATCCTGCACGTGCTCTACGAGCAGCTGATGAAGCACCACGAGCGCGTCGACCGCTACGAGGAGTGGTTCACGACGCAGCTGCTGCAGGACGAGAGCGGCGCGTGCGTCGGCTGCGTCGCGCGCGACATCCGCACGGGCGCGCTGGAGGTGTTCCACGCGAAGAGCGTGATCCTCGCCTCCGGCGGCGCGGGCCAGGCGTTCAAGCCGACGACGAACGCGCTCATCTGCACGGGCGACGGGATCGCGCAGGCGTACCGCATCGGCGCGCCGCTGATGGACATGGAGATGATCCAGTACCACCCGACGACGCTCGCGGAGAACGGCTTCCTGATCACCGAGGGCGCGCGCGGCGAGGGGGCGCATCTCTACAACGCGCTCGGCGAGCGCTTCATGGAGAAGTACGCGCCGAACAAGCTCGAGCTGGCCTCGCGCGACGTCGTCTCGCGCGCCGAGCAGACGGAGATCAACGAGGGCCGCGGCTTCCCCGACGGCACTATCGCGCTCGACATCACGAAGGTCCCGCGCAAGCGCACGCTCGAGGCGCTGCGCGAGATCGTCAACATCGGCAAGGACTTCGCCGGCGTCGACATCACGCGCGAGCCGATCCACATCAAGCCCGGGATGCACTACATCATGGGCGGCGTGAAGACCGACTTCGACGGCCAGACGCCGATCCCCGGCCTCTACGCCGCCGGCGAGGTCGCCTGCGTCTCGGTCCACGGCGGCAACCGCCTCGGGGCGAACTCGCTGCTCGACACGCTGATCTTCGGGCGCCGCTCGGGGGCGCACGCGGCCGCCCGCGCGCGCGGGGTCGCGATGCCGAAGTCCCCGCCGAGCGTCTTGAGGGACGCGCAGGGCGAGATCGACGCGATCCTCGACCGTGGAACCGGGTCCCGCCCACCCAGCCGCCGCATCTCCGAGATCAAGAACGAGCTCGGCGAGACGATGAACAGATACGTCGCCGTGTACCGCGACGCGGAGGGCCTCGCGACGGCCCACGAGATCGTCCAGCGCCTCAAGCAGGAGGCGCCGAACGCCGCGATCGACGACAAGGGGACGGTCTTCAACCAGGACGTGCTGGCGGCGATCGAGCTCGGGTACATGCTCGACGTGGCCGAGGCGATCGTGATGGCGGCGCAGGAGCGCAGAGAGTCGCGCGGGGCGCAGTTCCGCACCGACTTCCCGGAGCGCAACGACGCCGACTGGCTGCACCACATCACCGTCTCGCTCAACGGCGACGGGCCGGAGCTGGGGACGGCGCCGGTGACGATCACCAAGTGGCAGCCTCAGGCGCGGACGTACTAGGAGATGAACTAGAGCAATGGCCGAGTACACGCTGAAGCTCCGCCGCTACGACCCGCAGTCCGGCGAGGCGCCCTACTACGAGGAGTTCCAGATCGACCTCGAGCCGCACCGCTCGGTGCTCGAGGCGATCCTCAAGGTCAAGGCCGAGCAGGACGGCTCGGTCGGCATCCGCTGCTCGTGCCGCGCCGCGATCTGCGGCTCGTGCGGCGTGCGCATCAACGGCAAGCCCGGGCTCGCCTGCCACACGCACCTCGACCACGCGGCGAAGACCGGCGTCAACGCCGACGGCCGAACGATCCTCGTCGAGCCGATGGGCAACATGCCCGTCATCAAGGACCTGATCGTCGACATGGACGCGGTCCACTGGAAGAAGATCCAGCGCGTCACGCCGTGGCTGATCAACAAGCAGCCGGTGCCGGAGCGCGAGTACATCGTCCCGCACGAGAACATGGTCGACGTCACGCAGTCGATGGCCTGCATCCAGTGCGGCGCCTGCGTCTCCGACTGCCTTTCGATGGAAGTCGACCCGCTGTTCGTCGGCCCCGCCGCCTCCGCGAAGGCGTACCGCTTCGTCGGCGACCCGCGCGACGCCGAGCAGTACGAGCGCCTGAAGGACCTCGCCGAGGACCCGCACGGCATCTTCGACTGCACGCACTGCTTCAACTGCATCGAGGCGTGCCCGAAGGGCGTCGCGCCGATGAGCCAGATCATGCGCCTGCGCCGCGTCACGACGCAGGACCACCACATCGTCGACCGCAACAACGGCGAGCGGCACGAGCGCGCGTTCGTCTCGCTGATCCGCGACTACGGGCTGCTGCACGAGGCCGAGCTGCTGCCGCGCTCCTACGGCGGCGACTCGTGGTTCGGCAAGTTCCACCCGGCCGCCGGGCAGCAGCTGCTCGAGTCGCTGCCGGTGCTCGCGCGCGGGCTCGCGACCGGCAAGTTCACGCCGAAGAAGGCGATCTTCGGCCACAGAATCGCGAAGGCCGACCTCAAGGCGGTCAAGGCGATCTACGACAAGGTCGAGGGCAAGCCGAGACGCTACGAGCTGAACCTCTACATCTCCGGCTACGAGGACGACGACGAGGTCGAGACCCCGGCGGTGGCCGCCACGAGCGAAAGCGAGTCCGCATGAAGGTCGCGTACTGGCCCGGCTGCGTGAGCCGCGGCTTCACCCCCGAGCTGCACGGCTCGATGGCGGCGGTCGCGCCGCTGCTCGACATCGAGCTGGTCGAGCTCGACCGTGCCTGCTGCACCGGCGCCGGCGTGATCGCCGAGCACAACCAGGAGCTCGCGGACACGCTCAACGCGCGCACGTTCGCGCTCGCGCAGGCGGTCGAGGGCGCGGATCTGATGATGAACATCTGCTCGACCTGCCAGGGCGCGCAGAGCGAGTGCCAGGAGCGGCTCGACGCGAACTCGGAGTACCGCGAGCACGTGAACTCGACGCTTGCGGCCGAGGGGCTCTCGTACGAGAAGGGCCTGACGAACAAGAACTTCCTGTGGCTGCTGGTCGAGGAGATCGGGCTCGAGAATTTGAAGAAGAAGGTCAAGCGACCGCTCACGAACCTCAAGGTCGGCCCCTTCTACGGCTGCTACATCGTGCGCCCGACCGACCGCCTCGGGATCGACGACGAGCACCCGCGCGACCACTACCTGCACTGGGTGATCGAGGCGCTCGGCGGCACCGTGATCGACTACGCCGGCACGCACAAGTGCTGCGGCTTCCCGATCATCACGATGAACAAGGACGCCTCGCTCAAGCAGGCCGGCACGCATCTCGCCGACGCGCAGGACGCCGAGGCCGACTGCCTCGTCGTGCCGTGCCCGCTGTGCCACCTCAACCTCGACCTGCAGCAGCCGCTCGCGAAGAAGGCGGTCGGCCGCGACGACCTGTCGATGCCGGTCCTGCACCTGCCGCAGCTCGTCGGCCTCGCGCTCGGGCTGGAGCCCAAGGCGCTGGGGATGAGCAAGCACGTCGTCAAGCCGACGTCCGTGATCGACTGGTCGAGCGCCGTCGTCGGCGCGCCGGCGCCGGCCTGAGCGCGCGGGGCCGCGCCGGCTCGCCGTCGCGCCGGGGCGGGGCCTCGGCGCGGGCCGGCCTGCCCGTCCGAGACCCCGCCGTCCGGTGGGGGGAGCCCGGGCCCGACCGGGGGGAGATCGGCCGAGCCCGGGCGACGCGCTCCGGGAGTGGGAGGGGGGACCAACCTCGCCCGGAGCGGTTTCACGGCGGTCGGTGATGACCCCTGCCGCCGTGTTCGGCATCCTCGCCGCTGCCTCGCGCGCTGTCGTCCCCTGTGAAGGGTGATCTTCGGGGGACCGCCCGGGGGAGGTGCGGGTGAGGCGCAGCTCACCCGCAGGCCGCTAGGATCGGCCGCGTGGCCGTTCTCCACGCCCGCGTCCGCGTCGTCATCGCCCGCTTCGAGGACCTGATCGACCGCGGCCTGCAGGCGCTGCTGGCCGAGGACGACCACGTCGAGCTGTGCGCCCGCAGCGTCCCGCACGAGCGCGTGCAGGCGGCGATCGCGGAGCACGAGCCGCAGGTGGCGCTGCTCAACTACGGGTCGCTGCGCACGCCGCTCGAAGTGCGGGAGCTGGTCGCGGCGCACCCCGGCACGCACCTGATCGTGCTCGCGAACCGCCCCTCGCCGGCCGAGTGCAACCAGATGCTCGCGTTCGGCGCGACCGCCTGCTTGTCGAAGGAGACGCAGGCGCGCGACGTGCTCAGCGCGATCCACCTCGCCTCCCGCGGCCTGCAGGTGCTCCGACGAACGCCCGGCGAGGCATCCCCGCCGCCGACCGGTCCCGAGCTGCTGACGCCGCGCGAAGCGGTCGTGCTCGAACTGCTGCAGGGCGGCCGCTCGAACGGCGAGATCGCCGCCGAGCTGCACGTCGGCGTCGAGACCATCCGCACCCACGCCCGCAACATCTACCGCAAGCTCGGCGTCCGCTCGCGGCGCGAGCTTGCGCGGACGTAGACGCCGGATCCGGGCCGGCCGAGGCCAGCCCGGCATCGCACGCTCATATTAGTCTGACGAATATCCTTTCCGTCGAGTTTAGGACGGTGAAGCTCGTGCTGGTGCCCGAAAGAACTCCTCTGATTCTGAGGCCGAAGGCGCACGCTTCGTTACTGGTTATTTCACCGCCGGCTTCGATCGAGGTCAGTGCCCCGGTCGTGGTGTTGCGATTGAGTCGGCCGAGGATATGTTCCGTTGTATTTTCCCTCGCGGTAAATAGACACACTGCGTTCGGATTCCTTATCCTGAACGCGGCACCAGAGATTAAGATCAAGACCCGCGTTATGTTCGGTAGCGTCCCTTCGAAGCCGAAGTACCTCGTATGCCAGGGAAGGGTTTCCGATAGGAAGGCAACTTCTCCCCCGGTGCACCCTGCGGTCCCAACGGCCGCTCTGGTGATATAGCCGGTTAGACTGTAATTAATCTTGGCCAGCGTTCTGGAGTGAAAGCTGCCTTCGAGCGTCAGCGAACAACTGACACTGCCACCGAATGGTTCGGTAAAGCTCAATGGGTTCCATACCGCTCTCAGCTGTTGGCTGGAGGTCGACAAGGACCTCGCCGATGCAACAACGACGAACAGCGCCATCGCCGCCGTGGCCCCTACGAGTGTCCAGATCAGATGGTGGCGTCGTTTCATATTAGCCTCACCGTTATCCTGTTGTTGGTGTTTAGGACGGTGAAGCTCGTGCTGGTGCCCGATATCCTTGCTCTTATTCTCAGGCCGAACGCGCATGCTTCGTTACTGGTTATTTCGCCGCCGGCTGTGATGGAGGTCAGCTCCTGGGTCGTGACGTTGCGGTTGAGTGTGCCCAGGATGTGTTCTGCCGTTGATTCCCTTGCCACAAATAGACACGTGCCAGTCGGCAGCCTGATCCTGACCGCGGCACCGGAGACTAAGATAGAAATTGTCGATATGTTCGGTAGTGTGCCTGTAAAGCCGAAGTACCTCGTATGCCAGGGGAGGGTTTCCGTTAGGAGGGTGCCTTCTCCCCCTGTGCAACTCCCCGGCGCACCGAGCGACCCACTGGTGATGTAGCCGGTTAGGCTGTAGTTCACCTTGGCGAGCGTACTGGAGTGGAAGCTGCCTTCGAGCGTCAGCGGACATCTGACGCTGGCACCGCCTGGTTCGGTGACGATCAGCGGGTTCCAAACCGCTCTGAGCTGTTGACTGGACGTCGAAATGTTCCTGGCCGATGCACCGCCGGCGAGCAGCGCCATCGCTGCGGTTGCCGCGATCAGTGCGCAAAGCAGGCTGGTGTGCTTCTTCATGTGCGGTCCCCCGTCTAGATGATCAACGTACGCGTCGTCTGCCGCCGCTAACAGCGGATGCCGTGTGGGAGCCCCCCTCTGCTCCGGTGCTGCGGGCGCACCGCGGCATCGCGCTCTCGGTGCGAGAAGCGCGGACAGCGATTTTACACCAGAAAAGGGTGTAGCGGCAATCGGGCGAGCCGGAGAAATCGCCCTGTAAGGTGCCTTCGTCGTCCAAGGGGGATGCAGGAATGTGCGGGATCGCAGGCATCGTGCGGGCCGATCCGGCCGCGCCGGTCGCGGAGGACGCGCTGCGGCGGATGGCCGCGGCGCTGCGCCACCGCGGGCCGGACGGCTGGGGGATGGCGCGCGCCGGGGGTGCCGGGCTCATTTCCACGCGACTGGCGATCTTCGACGTGCCGGGCGGGTGGCAGCCAATGCGCGGCGAGCGCGGCACCCTGCTCGTCTACAACGGCGAGGTCTACAACCACCCGGAGCTGCGCGCGCGCCTCGGCGGCGCTTACCGGACCACGAGCGACACGGAGGTCGTCCACCGGCTGCTCGAGCGCGAGGGGCTCGCCACCCTCGACCGCCTCAACGGCCAGTTCGCCTTCGCCTGGTGGGAGCCGGAGGCCCGCCGCCTGACGCTCGTGCGCGACCGCTTCGGCGTGCGCCCGCTGCACTGGGCCGCGCTGCCGGACGGAGGGATCGCGTTCGCGTCCGAGGCGAAGGGCCTGTTCGCGAGCGGCGAGGTCGCCGCCGCGCCGGACCTCGCCGGCATCGACGAGGTCTTCACGACCTGGGGCGCCCGCGCGCCGGGCACCGCGTTCGCGGGCGTCGCGCAGCTGCCGCCCGGCGGCCTGCTCGTGTGGGAGGACGGCGCCGTCGTCGCGCGGCGCACGTGGTGGGAGCCGCGCTATGACGCCGACGCGAGCGCCGCGCAGGCGGTCGCCGCGGGCGCGGCCGGCGAGCCGTCCGGCGACGCTCCCGCCCCCGCTGACCTCCCGGACCTGCTCGCCGACGCCGTCCGCCTGCGCCTGCGCGCGGACGTCCCGGTCGGGACCTACCTGTCCGGCGGGCTCGACTCCAGCCTCATCACCGCGCTCGCGCAACAGGCCAGCGACCACGAGCTGCGCACCTTCTCGGTCGCCTTCCACGACGCGCGCTACGACGAGCGCGCCTACCAGCAGCAGGTCGCGCACGCGCTCGGCACGCGCCACCACGTCGTCGAGGTCGGCAAGCACGAGATCGCCGACGGCTTCCGCGCCGTCGTCGCGCACGCCGAGACGCCGCTGATCCGCACCGCCCCGGTGCCGCTGTACCTGCTCGCCGAGGCCACGCGCGCACACGGCATCACGGTCGTCGCGACCGGCGAGGGCGCCGACGAGCTGTTCTGGGGCTACGACCTCTTCAAGGAGACCGCTCTGCGCGAGCTGCACACGCGCGACCCGGTCCGCGCGGAGGCGCTGCTCGACGGGCTCTACCCCTACCTCGACGTCCCGGCGGAGCGCCGCGGCCCCGCGTGGAAGCGCTTCTTCTTCGAGGCTGGCGCCCCGGACGACCCGCTCTTCTCGCACCAGCCGCGGATCGCCGCGACCGGGATCGTGCGCGCCTTCTACCGGCCGGACGTCGCGCACGCGCTCGCGGGCGAGGGAGGCGCATCGAACGGCGCGACGCACGTCGCCTCGGCCGCGCTCGCCCGTCTGCGCGCCGACCTGCCGCCGGCGTTCGCGCACTGGAGCTCGCTGGAGCGCGCCGCCTACCTCGAGCTGACGACGCTGCTCGCGCCCAACCTGCTCGCCGCGCAGGGGGACCGCGTCGCGATGGCGCACGGCGTCGAGGGACGCTTCCCGTTCCTCGACCATCGCGTGTTCGCGCACGCGGCCGCATTGCCGCCGGAGCGCAAGCTCGGCCCGGGTCTGCGCGAGAAGGCGGAGCTGCGCGCGCTCGCCGAACGCGTCCTGCCGCGCGCGGTCGTGGAGCGGCCCAAGCAGCCTTACCGCGCGCCCGCGGTCGCCCCCTTCTTCGGCGACCACGCGCCGGCGTGGGTCGAGGAGCGGCTCGAAGCGCGCGCGCTCGAGCAGGTCGGCATCTTCGACCCGGCGCGCGTCGCGGGGCTGCTGAGGCGCTGCGAGGCCGGCAAGGCGACCGGCTTCCGCGAGGGGATGGCGCTCGTCGGCATACTGTCGACGCAGGTGTGGCACGAGCGCTTCTGCGGCGCCGGAGCGGCGGCAGGCTGGCCCGCCGAGCGCTCGGAGCCGCGCGTGCGGCTCGACGCCGCCGAGGGGATCACGAGCCAGTAGGGGGATCGATGGGGGAGACGGAGACCGGCACGGGCCTGCGCGCGGAGCTGCGCGCCTACGTCGAAGAGGCGTTCCTGTACCTGCACCCGGGCGTCGAGCTGCGCGACGACGACCAGTTCCTCGAGCTGGGCGTGATCGACTCGCTCGGCTTCGTCGAGCTCGTCGAGGAGGTGCAGACGCGCTACGGGATCGCCGTCGACGCGCTCGAGATCACGGAAGAGAACTTCGGCTCGCTCGACGCGCTCGTCGCGTTCGTCGAGCGGCGGCGATGACCACGCTCGACGCGGACCTGCGCCGCGCTGCCGCGGTCGCGCCGGACGAGGAGGCGCTCGTCGCCGGCGAGCGCCGGATGACGTACGCCGAGCTGGACGCGGCCGCCGATGCGCTCGCCGCGCATCTGCACGCCCTCGAGGTCGAGCGAGGCGACCGGGTCGCGATCCTCCTCCCGAACGGCGTCGAGGCAGCCGTCGCGATCTACGGCACGCTGCGCGTCGGCGCCGCCTTCGTCCCACTCAACCCCACGATCAAGGCCGACAAGCTCGCCTACGTGCTGACCGACTGCGAGGCGACAGCGGTCGTGACGGACCAACAGCTCGCATCGCCGGCGCAGGAGGCCAGCGCACAAGCGCCGAGCGTGCGTGAGGTGCTGCTCGCTGGCGACGCGCGCGGGACGCGATCTTGCGATGCGGCCAGTGTTTCATGGCCAGGCAGCGCAAGATCGCGTCCCGCGCCCAC
>DASVFS010000022.1:0-12055 GCA_036379915.1 Conexibacter sp.
CATACCGCGCTCGCGCATGCCGCCAGTCCGTCCTCTGAGCGATCAGCTTCCGGCCCATCGAGGCCCCTACGGCGTCATCCGCCCCGCGGCGTTCGACCGCGTGCCACTGCCGCCGGTGCGGATGCCCGCCTGGCGCGGCGCCCGGCCGCTGAAGCGCTGGCGCTACGTCGGCGTCTACGGGCCGGAGCTGATGCTGTGCGTCGGGTCGGCGCGCGTCGGGCCGGGTCGACAGTCGTTCTGGGCCGTGTGGGACCGCGCGACGCGACGGCTGCACGAGCACACGCGCCGCTCCGGCGGCGGCGTGCGGCTGGGGATGGACCGGCCGGGCCGCGTGCTCGTGCTCGACGGCGGCGTCGAGGTCGAGCTCGAGCTGGAGGAGGTCGACGGCGTCGAGACGATCTGCCCGGTCGCCGGCGGGCCGAGCGGCGCCTACACGTGGACGCGCAAGCAGGGCGGCGTGCGGGCGCGCGGGACGGTGGCGATCGACGGCGTCGTGCGGGAGGTCGACGCGCTCGCGCTCGTCGACGACAGCGCGGGGTACCACGCGCGCTGCACGGCATGGCGCTGGTGCGCCGGCGTCGGGCGGGCCGTCGACGGCCGCGCGCTCGCCTGGAACCTCGTGACCGGCCTCAACGACCCGCCGCGCGACAGCGAGCGCACGGTGTGGATCGGCGGCGTCCCGACCGAGGTCGGCCCGGTCGCGCGCTTCACCGACGACCTCGCGGCCGTCTCGACGGAGGACGGCGTCGACCTCGCCTTCGCCGCCGAGGCCGTGCGCGAGCGGCGCGAGAACCTGCTGCTCGTGCGCAGCGAGTACCGCCAGCCGTTCGGCGCCTTCGCCGGCGTCCTCCCCGGCCCGCACGGCGAGCGGCTGCAGGTCGCGGAGGGCTGGGGCGTGATGGAGGAGCACAGCGCGTTGTGGTGAGATCCCAGCAAGGTGTTGCACCTTAACCGAGGTGCTACAATCGATTCATGCCGACCGCCCGCCCACGCCACATGCTCACCGAGACCGACGAGGTCGCCGACGCGCTGCGCGATGCCGCGCGACGCTGGCCGGAAGACCGCGAGCGACCAGCGAGGCTGCTGCTCGACCTCGTGCGCGAGGGACATCGAGCGATCGTGGTGGAGGAGGACCGCGACGCAGCCCGCCGACGCGCCGCGATCAAGCGCACGAGCGGCGTCCTGCCGGATGTCTACCCCCCCGGCTATCTCGAGCAGCTGCGCAACGACTGGCCCGCATGATCGTCCTCGACGCAAGCGTGCTGATCGCGCATCTCGATCCGCGCGACGCGCTCCACGACGCCGCCGATGAGCGGCTGTTGGACGCAGCCGACCAGCCGTTCGGTGCGAGCACGATCACCCTCGCGGAGGCGCTGGTCGCACCGCTGCGGACGGGCGCGCTCCGGACGACGGAGGCAGCGCTCAAGGACTTGGAGGTGGAGGAGCTGCCGCTGCCGAGGGGCGCCGCAAAGCAGCTTGCCGCACTGCGTGTGGAGACTGGACTGAAGCTGCCCGATTGTTGCGTACTGCTCGCTGCCGAGGAGACCAACGGCGGCGTGGTGACGTTCGACGAACGGCTCGCGCGCGCGGCGGTCGAGCGCGGCCTCGCTGTGTAGCCGACTCCAGTCAGCTGCCGAGTTCGGCGAACGCCTTGCGAACAGGGCGGCGGGCGAGGCCAGAGGAGGTGAGGCGCGTGCGGTCGGGTCCCAGCTCGTCGAACGTGACGGTGATGCGCTGCGTGTCCTTGTACGCCAAGGCGATCAGTCCGATCGGGAACCCGAGGACGCAGACCCAAGGCACCCACGCCGGACGCTCGCGGATCTCGAAGACGAGCATCCGCGGCTCGTCGCGGCCGACGACGTCGTAGCCGAAGCGGACCATCGCGGGGACGATGTGCTCCAGCGCCTGGGCGAACGTCGTCGGTCGGTCCTTGTCGAAGACGTCCACGTAGTGGAAGCGACGAAGCCCGGCACGCCCGACCCGGTGGGGCGTCGCGGCCGGATGGGCGCGAGCGGGAGCCGCGGGACGTCCATCCGGGAAGTCGGCCAACAGGCGATCCAGCTCGCCATGCGTTCTCGCGGCCAGCGCGGCCGACAGCCGCTCCTCCAGTTCCGACACGTCGAGCCGCCCCGCCGCGCACTGCGCACGCAGGATGTCCGCGACGGCTTCGCGATCGGCGTCGGCCGCTCGCAGCTCGGAAGGGTCGACCGTCATCCCCCGGAAGCTTCGCGTCAGCGGTCAGCCGCCGCGCTGGTCGCCGACGCGGCGCAGGGCGGCGAGCAGGAGCTTGGAGTGCATCGCGGCGATCAGGTCCTCGAGCGGCTCGGTGCCCGAGGCGATGATCTCGACGGCGCGATCCTCGTCGACGCTGCCGGCGAGGCGGCCGAGCAGCACGCGCACCTCCTCCTCCACGAGCGGCAGCAGCGCGTCGCGGTAGCGCAGCGTGTCGTACACCGTGAAGCCGATCGCCTCGTCGTAGCCGCCGGCGCGGAAGCGCGAGATCGCCTCGATGATCTTCACGTCGTCGACGTCGTAGCCGCGCGCATTCGGCGCCAGCACCTCCAGCTGCTCGAGCCGCTCGAGCACGTTGCGCGGCACGTCGTAGGCCTCCTCGACCGCACGCCGCGACGTGCGTCTGCGCTCGCCGGCGGCGGCCGCGGTGCGCGCGACGATGCGGTCCTCCAGCTCGATCAGCGCCTCGACGCGCTGCGGGTCCTCGCGGAGCAGCTGGCCGATCACGCGCAGCGGCATGAAGCGCTCCTCCTGCAAGCGCTTGATCAGCCGGATCCGCTCGACGTACTCGGCCGGGTACCAGGCCATGTTGCGGCTCGTGCGGCGGATCTCGCCGTCGTCGCCGAGCAGCCCCTCGCGCAGGTAGTGCTTGATCGTGCCGGCGCTCACGCCCGAGCGCTCGGCCAGCTGGCTGATCTTGAGGAGGCCGGCCGTGGTCGCTTCAGCCGCCAAGGAATGAGCCCTGCTTCTCGGTCGCTGGTCCGGCCACTGCGCCCGACTCCTTCAACGCAGCGATCGCCTCGGGGTCATAGCCGAGCGCGGCGAGCACCTCGTCGGTGTGCTCGCCGAGCGCCGGGCCCGGTGCGCGCGACGGGTCGCCCGGCGTGCGGTCGAGCTTGATCGGCAGGCCGAGCAGCCTGACCGGCGCGGGCGCGCCCGGCTGCTCCAGCTCGACCACCATCTCGCGCTCGCGCACCAGGTCCGACTGCAACGCCTCGTCGAGCGCGAGCACGGGCTCCAAACAGCAGTCGTGCTCTTCCGCGAACGCCTCCCACTCCGCGCGCGTGCGCTCGCGGAAGGCGGCCTCGACGAGCTTGTGGCCGTCCGAGCCGGGGGCCGCGAACTGCTGCTCGATCAGGTCCTCGCGGCCGGTTCCGCGGCACCACGCCTGCCAGAACTTCGGCTCCAGCGCGCCGCACGCGACCCAGCCGCCGTCCTTGCACTCGTACGGGCGGTAGCACGCGAACAGGCCCGACAGCGGGAGTCGGTCGCGCCCCGGCACGACGCCGTCCGCGAGCATCGCGGCCGCGATCATCGCGAGGAACGACAGCGCGCCGTCGAACATCGAGACGTCGACGACTTGGCCCTTCCCCGAGCGCTCGCGCTCGCGCAGCGCGGCGAGGATCCCGACCGCCGCCATCAACGCGCCGCCGCCGACGTCGGCGATCTGGCCGGCCGCCTGGATCGGTGGACCGTCCGCCTGACCGGTGAGGCCGAGCAGGCCGCCGAGCGCGAGGTAGTTCATGTCGTGCCCGGCCGCGTCGCGCTTCGGGCCGTCCTGGCCGTAGCCGGTGATCGCGCAGTAGACGAGTCCGGGGTTCTCCTGCTTGAGGCGCTCGTAGCCGACGCCGAGGCGGTCGAGCACGCCGGGGCGGAACGACTCCAGCAGCACGTCGTGCTCGCGCGCGAGCTTCAGCAGGATCTCGCGGCCGGCCTCGGACTTGAGGTCGAGCCGGATCGAGCGCTTGTTGCGGTTGAGGGAGAGGAACAGCGCCGATCTGGCGGAGTCCTCCGCGCCCTCGACGTACGGCGGCGACCAGCGCACGTAGTCGCCCATGCCCGTGTCCTCGACCTTGAGCACGTCGGCGCCGAGGTCGGCGAGCAGCAGCGAGCAGAAGCCGCCCGGGAGCAGGCGCGAGAGGTCGAGGACGCGCAGGCCGGCGAGGGGGCCGACCGCAGCGGACGCGGCGGACGCGGCGCCGTCCGCACTCACGCCGCAGCCGCCTTCGGCTCCACCCCGGCCACCGCGCGACGCGGCGTGCCGAGCAGCTCGCGCGCCTCGGCGACGGTCGCCGGCCGGCGGCCGATCTCCTCCGCGAGCTTGCGCGCGGCGGCGATCAGGTCGCCGTTCGAGCGCGCCATCGAGCCGTCCGGGAGGTAGAAGTTGTCCTCCACCCCGGCGCGCACGTTGCCGCCGAGCGTCAACGCCGCGGCGATCAGCATCCACTGGTCGCGCGAGATGCCGATCACGCCCCAGTTGTTGGGGCCGTCGGGTCCGCCGGGGACGTTCTCGGCCATGTGCGCGAGGTTGCGCGCGCTCGGGCGAATGCCGCCGTTGACGCCCATCACGCAGCTGATCTGCAGCGGCTCACTCAACAACCCCATGTCGAGGAACGGATCGAGGTTGCCGAGGTGGCCGAGGTCGAAGCACTCGTGCTCGGGCTTGATGCCCAGCTCGTTCATCGCTCTCAGCAGCGTGTCGATCGTCTCGAAGCTGTTCTCGAAGACGGCCTGGAAGACGAAGCCTCTGCGTCTCGCGGAGTACTTCGCATAGTTCATCGAGCCCATGTTCAGGGCCGCGATGTCGGGCTTGAGCTCGCGCAGGTACGCGACCCGCTTCTCCAAAGGGACGCCGATCGCGCCCGTCGAGTAGTTGATGATCACGTCGTCGACCTCGGCCAGGATCGCCTCCGTGATCGCACGGAAGTCCTCGACCTCGAACGACGGCGTGCCGTCCGGTCTGCGCGCGTGGATGTGGATCATCGCCGCGCCCTCGTCGACCGCGCGCCGCGCCTCCGCCGCGTACTCCTCCGGCGTATACGGGATGCCCGGACACTGGTCGCGATTCGCGACGACGCCGGAGATGGAGTTGGTGATGATGACGGGGTCTTCGAGGCTCATACCGGCACCACTCCGTGTCGTTTCCAGGGTCGCTCGACGCGCTTGCCCTCGGCCATCTCCAAAGCGCGGCAGATCGTCGGGCGGGTGTCGCGCGGGTCGATGACGTCGTCGATCAGCGCGTTTCTCGCCGGGACGTAGACGTCGATCAGTCTTCTGTAGGCCTCGATCAGCTGCGCTCTCATCGCGGCCGGGTCCTCGGCTGCCTCGACCTGTCTGCGCATCACGATCTCGACCGCGCCCTCCGCCCCCATCACGCTGATCTCCGCGCTCGGCCACGCGACGATCAGGTCGGGCTCGTACGCCTTGCCGTTCATCACGTAGTAGCCGGCGCCGTAGGCCTTGCGCACGACGACGGTGATCTTCGGCACGGTCGCGTTCGCGACCGCGTAGAGCATCTTCGCGCCGTGGCGGATGATCCCCGCCTCCTCCACCTTCGTGCCGACCATGAAGCCGGGCACGTCCTGCAGGAACAGCAGCGGGATGTCGAACGCGTTGCAGAGGTTGACGAAGCGCGCGGCCTTGTCGGCCGAGTCGTTGTCGAGGATGCCGCCGAGCTGTTTTGGCTGGTTGGCGACGATCCCGCACGGTCGCCCGCCGAAGCGCGCGAAGCAGGTGATGATCGTCTTCGCCCACTGCGGCTTGAGATCGAAGTACTCGCCCTCGTCGACGATCCGTCTGATCACCTCGTACATGTCGTACGGCTTGCGGTTCGACTCCGGCAGCACGTCGAGCAACGACTCCTCGCGCCGGTCGATCGGGTCGGAGACCGGCCGCACCGGCGGCTTGACCTCGCAGTGCTGCGGCATGTACGAGAGGTACTGCTTGATCCGCAGGATGCACTCCTCGTCGTCCGCGACCTCCAGGTCGCCGACGCCCGACTTGCGGCAGTGCACGCGCGAGCCGCCCAGCTCCTCCTGCGTGACGTCCTCCCCCACCGCGGCGCGCACGAGGTGCGGGCCGGCGAGCGCCATCGAGCCGCGGCCCTTGACCATCGGGACGAAGTCGGCGAGGCCGGGGATGTAGGCGGTGCCGGCGGCGCACGGGCCCATCAGCGCGGCGATCTGCGGGATCACGCCGCTCATCACGACCTCCTCGCGGAAGAGGAAGCCGGAGCCGGCGAACAGCGAGCCGACCGCCTCCTGGATGCGCGCGCCGGCGCTGTCGAGCAGCCAGATGAAGGGGATCCGCTTCGTCAGCGCGAGATCGCGCAGGCGCGTGACCTTGATCTCGCCGGACATGCCCATCGAGCCGGCCATGACGGTGAAGTCGTAGGCGCAGACGGCGACCATCCGCCCGTCGACCTTGCCGTAGCCGGTGATGACGCCGTCGGCCGGCGCCTCCTTGCCCTCGAGGCCGCGCACGGAGAAGTGGATGCCGGCGTGGATGCCGAGCTCGGTGAAGGTGCCCTCGTCGATCAGCAGCGCGAGCCGCTCGCGCGCAGTCAGCTTGTCGGCCGCGTGCTGCTTGTCGATCTTCTCCTGCCCGCCGCCGAGCATGTTCTTCGCGCGACGCGCGTTCAGCTCCTCGACGAGCGGGCGCAGCAGCGACTGCGGCGCCTCGGTGCTCACCGACCCGTCCATTGCGGCTCCCGTCTCTCGAAGAACGCTCTGACGCCCTCGACGATGTCGTCGGTCGAGAACGCGATCGTCAGCTGCGCGCGCAGGAAGTCGAGCGCCTCCTCGAAGGCCATGTCCTGCTGGCGGTAGATGGCGTCCTTGCCGAGCTTCATCAGGACCGGCGACTTGGACGCCAGGCGCGACGCCCAGTCGGCGACGGCGGCGTCGAACTCGTCGGCCGGCACGACCTTGTTGACGAGCCCGATGCGCTCCGCCTCGCGCGCGTCGATGCGATCGCCGAGCAGCAGCAGCTCGTTCGTCTTCTTGCGCCCGAGGTTGCGATAGATCAGCGCCATGATCATGAACGGGAACGCGCCGACGTTGATCTCCGGCGTCCCGAACGTGACGCCCTCCTTCGCGACGATCAGGTCGCACGCCAACGCGATCCCGAGCGCGCCGGCGAGCACGTGGCCGTTGGCGGCGCAGAGGGTCGGCTTGCCGAGCTTGCCGATCGTGGTGAAGAGGGCCGGGAAACGCTCGATCCCGAAGTGCTTGTGCACGAGCGGAACGTCGGCCGCGAAGCCGGCGAGGTTCGCGCCCGAGCTGAAGACTCTGTCATGCGTCGAGGTGAGCACGACGCAGCGCACGGCAGCGTCGTCGCGGGCCGCCTCGAAGGCGGCCTGCAAGTCGGCGAACAGCGCGTCGGAGAGCGCGTTGCGCGTGTCCGGCTGGTCGAGCGCGATCGTCGCCACACCATCGGCGACCGCGTACCGCAAGGTGTCGTAGGCCATGCGGCACACGCTACCGGTTGGCAGCGGTAAGTGGGAAGTACTACTGTCTACTTTGCCTTGCCAGCCAACCAGGCCCGCCCCTGCACCGCGCACCGAGGAGACGAGACCGCATGGCCGCCACCGCAGACGTGCTGAAGCCCGACTTCGGCGCCCAGCGCAAGCACTTCATCTTCAACGAGCACCACGACCAGCTGCGCGAGTCGATCAGCCGCTTCGTCGCGAAGGAGCTGGCGCCGCACGCCGAGGAGTGGGAGGAGACGACCTTCCCCGACTCGGTCTTCGAGCGCATGGGCGAGCTCGGCTTCCTCGGCCTGCACGTGCCGGAGCAGTACGGCGGCCAGGGCGGCGACTACTTCTCCAGCATCGTGCTCGCGGAGGAGATGGGCGGCTCGCTGTCCGGCGGTCTCTCGATGGGCGTCGCGGTCCACACCGACATGGCGATGCCGCCGATCCTCAAGTTCGGCACCGAGGAGCAGAAGCAGGAGTGGGTCGTCCCGGCGGTGGCGGGCAAGAAGATCCTCTGCCTCGGGATCACCGAGCCGGACGCCGGCTCCGACGTCTCCGGCATCAAGACGCGCGCCGTGAAGGACGGCGACGAGTACGTCATCAACGGCTCGAAGACCTACATCACGAACGGCCACCGCGCCGACGTGATCGTGCTCGTGACGAAGACCGACCCGGACGCCGGCTACGACGGCTTCACGCTGTTCCTCGTGCCGATGGACGCGCCCGGCGTGATCCGCGAGAAGAAGCTCGAGAAGCTCGGCATGCACGCGAGCGACACCGCGCTGCTCGCGTTCCAGGACGTGCGCGTGCCCGACACCGCCGTGCTGGGCCAGATCGGCAAGGGCTTCTACCACATCATGTGGGAGCTCCAGGGCGAGCGCCTGATCGGCGCCGCCGGCTGCGTCGCCGGCGCGCAGCGCTGCTTCGAGCGCACACTCCAGTACGCGCAGGAGCGCACCGCGTTCGGCCGCCAGATCGGCAAGTTCCAGGTGATCCGCCACAAGTTCGCTGAGATGGCGACGAAGATCGAGTCGGCGCGCCAGATGACGTACGTGACCGCGTGGCGGGTCGCGAACGGCGAGTACCCGGTGCGCGAGATCTCGATGGCCAAGCTGCACGCCGCGCGGATCGCGGTCGAGGTCGCCGACGAGTGCATCCAGATCCACGGCGGCGCCGGCTACATGAAGGAGTACGGCGTCGAGCGCGTGTGGCGCGACATGCGCCTGAACCGGATCGGCGCCGGCACCGACGAGATCATGCTCGACGTCATCGGCCGCTCGTACGGGCTCTAGGAGGTCGTGGACATGGGTGAGATCGTCAACGGCCCCGGCTACGCGGTCGGGGACCTCGAGCAGCTCGGCGAGGGTTACGGCTTCCGCAAGATCCGCAGAGGGCTCGACCTCAAGGAGTTCGGCGCCAACGCGATCGTGATGCCGCCCGGCTACGAGTCGAACGGCCACTACCACGACGAGCAGGAGGAGCTGTACTTCGTGCACCGCGGCCGCATCGCGATGAGATTCGGCGACGGCACCGTGCACGAGCTCGGCGCGGGCGGACTGGCGCGCGTCGACGCGCCGACCGTGCGCTCGATCAAGAACGTCGGCGAGGGCGATGCGGTGTACGTGATCGTCGGGGCGAAGGGCGGCTACGTGGGCCGCGACGGCCGCACGGCCGAGGGCCTGTCGGCGGCGGACGCGCCTCCCGGCGCGCGGCGGTGAGCGCGCTCGCCGAGAGCACGCGGCGGCCCGCTCCTCCCTTCACGGAGGAGTACGAGGTGCTGCGCACGGAGATGCGGGCGTGGGTCGAGGCGGAGCTGGCGCCCCATGCGGCCGAGTGGGAGCGGGCGAAGTTCTTCCCGAACTGGGTGTTCGAGAAGTGCGCGGAAGCCGGCTGGATCGGACTGAAGTTCCCGCGCGAGCTGGGTGGCGGCGGCGACGAGCTGGCGGCCGCGGTGTGGGCGCAGGAGCTGGCGCGCTGCGGCTCAGGCGGGCTTGGCGCAGGCATCGGCGCGCACACCGGCATCGCGTTGCCGCCGGTGTGGAAGTTCGGTACGCCGGATCAGCATCAGCGCTATCTCGTGCCCGGCATCCGCGGCGAGAAGATCGCGGCGCTGGGGATCACCGAGCCGAACGCCGGCTCGGACGTCGCCGGCATCAAGACGCGCGCGCGGCGCGTGGAGGGCGGCTTCGTCCTCAACGGCTCGAAGATGTTCATCACGAACGGCGTGCGCGCGGACTTCATCGTCACCGCGGTGAAGACGACCGAGGAGGGCGGCCACCACGGCATCTCGTTCCTGATCGTCGACAGAGGCGAGGGCGTGTCGGCGTCGGCGATCGACAAGATGGGCTGGCACGCGTCCGACACGGCGCTGATCTCGTTCGACGACGTGTTCGTGCCGGCGGAGAACCTGCTCGGGCCCGAGCACGAGGGCTTCAAGCTGATCATGGCCAACTTCCAGTGGGAGCGCGTGATGATGGCGCTCGGCGCCGTCGGCGCGATGGAGGCGCTGTTCGAGCGCACGGTGGAGTTCGCGCTGCAGCGCGTGCAGTTCGGGCGGCCGATCGGCAAGAACCAGGCGATCCGCCACAAGCTCGCAGAAGTGGCGGTCGCGCTCGAGACCGGTCGCGCGATCACGTACAACGCGCTGCGCCTGCACCTCGCGGGCGCGAACGCGGTGCAGGAGGTGACGATGGCGAAGCTCGCGACGCAGCGCGCCGCCTTCGACGCCGCCGACGTGTGCCTGCAGATCCACGGCGGCGCCGGCTACCTCGAGGAGACCGGCATCGCGCGCGCGGCGCGCGACCTGCGGCTCGGCCCGATCGGCGGCGGCACCGACGAGATCATGCGCGAGATCCTCGGCAAGACGCTCGGCCTGTGACCTACGCTCGCGTTCATCTGAGTTCGTAGAGTCCGCCCACCACCTCGCAAGCATTCACAAGGAGACGTGCATGGGAGTCCTCGACGACAAGGTCGCGATCGTCACCGGCAGCGCGCGCGGCATCGGCCGCGCGACGGCCGAGCTGCTCGCCTCGCAGGGCGCGAAGGTCGTGATCAACGACCTCGACGGCGACGTGGCGCAGCAGACGGCCTCCGAGATCGCCGGCGAGACGGCCGTCTTCGCCGGGGACCTCACGGCCGGCGACGCGCCGGAGCAGCTGATCCAGACGGCGATCGACGCCTGGGGCCGGATCGACATCATCGTCAACAACGCCGGCTACACGCTCGACGCGCCGATCCACAAGATGAGCGACGAGTGGTTCCAGAAGATGCTGGACATCCACCTGATCGTGCCGTTCAGAGTGATCCGCGCGGCCGCGCCGCACCTGCGCGAGCCGGCGAAGAAGGAGCGCGAGGAGGGCCGCGAGGTCTTCCGCAAGATCGTCAACGTCTCCTCCATCTCGGGCACGATGGGCAACGCCGGCCAGGCGAACTACTCCTCCGGCAAGGCCGGCGTCGTCGGGCTCACGAAGACGCTCGCGAAGGAGTGGGGCCAGTTCAAGGTCAACGTCAACGCGGTCGCGTTCGGCTACATCGAGACGCGCCTGACGGCCTCGAAGGACGAGTCGAACGTCGCCGAGATCGCCGGCGAGAGAGTGCAGCTCGGCATCCCCGACCAGCTGCGCGGGATGGCCGCGATGCTGATCCCGCTCGGCCGGCCCGGCACGCCCGAGGAGGCCGCCGGCGGCGTCTTCTTCCTCTGCTCGCCGTGGTCGAACTACGTGCACGGGCAGACGCTGAACATCACCGGTGGCCAGTTCACCGGCATGACGACCTGAGCGGCGCGCCCGGCCGCCGCGGCGCGCGTCGTGCACGCGCGCCGCGGCCGGGCCGCAAGCTCATGCGATGAGCCGGCGCGCGGTGAGCGGCGCGCGCACGCGGCTCGGTCCGCATGCCCGATCCTCCTCGCGCTCCTCGTAGAGACGGATCAGCGAGGACAGCTCGACGTCGAGCCCGCCGGCGAGCGCGCGGAGGGTCTTGAAGGTCGGGTTGATCTCGCCGCGCTCGAGCGCGCCGACGTAGTTGCGGTGGAGCTTGGCGCGGAAGCCGAGCTCCTCCTGCGAGAGCTCGCGGCAGGCGCGCAGCTCGCGGATCGCGGCGCCGAAGCTGACGGCGTGCGCGTTGCGTGGACGGGACGAAGTACGCTGGCGTGGCATGGGAAGCGTTGACCTCCTGTGCGTCAGGCCGGGGCGCTGTGGCAGCAGCGCCCCGGCCGCTTTGGTTGACGCGCGCGACATTAGATGGGGGATCGGATGATTACGCTGTAATTGGGGAGGTTCTGCGCTAAGAATTTACACTTGCGCTGACTTGTCACACAGCGCGCGAGATCTGTAACAGGTGGACTGTCACGCTCGAGGGCGCGGTGAGTCCTCCTCTCCGGGAGCCGGCGGCACGGGGCCGACCGGCGGCCCCCATACAAGGGAGGAGGTGAGATGACTGAGGCAATCATTGCCCTGGCCATCAGCGTGATGCTCGCGCTGCTGATCATCGATCGGCTGACGAGATAGCGCCACCGCATCGCTCCGGGCGGGCAGTCGGCCCCGGCGCCCGCCCGGAGCACCCTCTCAGCTT
>DASVFS010000023.1:0-2389 GCA_036379915.1 Conexibacter sp.
GAGGCGTACGCGCGCTGCGCGCCCCGCGCCATCGCCGCGCCGACGAGCACCGGGTCGATCAGCTCGCCGGGGCGCGAGACGAGCTCCTCGGCGGCGCCGCGGATCAGCTGCGAGAGGATCACGCCGCTGTTGCCGCGCGCGCCGAGCAGCGCCGCGCGCGCGACCGATCTGACGATCTCGTCGCGGCCGATCTCGTCGAGCGTGCGTTCCTGCGCGGCGCCCGCGAGGCGGTCGAGCTCCTGCAGCACGGCGCGCAGCGTGAGCGCCATGTTGTCGCCGGTGTCGCCGTCGGCGACGGGGAAGACGTTCAGCTCGTTGACCTCGTCGCGGCGCGCCTCGAGCTGGGCGAGCGCACCCTCGACGGCGGCGCGGAAGCGGAGAAGGCTCGGATCGGACACGGGGCGCGGAAGACCGTAGCGCCTGCGGGCGACGAACGGGAGGTCCGGCGCCGGCGCGCCGGCGCGGCCTACGCCTTCGTGACCTTGCCGGCCTTCAGGCAGCGCGTGCAGACGTACACGCGCCGGGGCGCACCGCCGACGTCGACGCGCACGCGCTGGAGGTTCGGGTCGAAGCGGCGCTTCGTCGCGACTCTCGAGTGCGAACGGCTCTGCCCGAAGGCAGGACCCTTGTTGCAGACGTGGCAGACCTTTGGCATGGCCGGGGCAGTATACGCAGGGTGGGCGCGGCGGCGCCGCGCCGTCAGGAGGCGGCGAAGCCGGCCGAGCGGGGCCGTCTCGTCAGCTCGTCCTTGATCGCGAGCGAGGCGAGCACGGCTTCGGCCGCGTGGGCGCCGGAGTCGCGCTTGCCGCCGCCGCGCACGCGCGCGAGCGCCTGCTCCATCGAGTCGACGGTCAGCACGCCGAAGCCGACCGGGACGCCGGTGGCGAGCTGGACCTGCTGGATGCCGCGCGCGGCCTCGCCGCAGACGTAGTCGTAGTGGTCCGTCTCTCCCCGGATCACGGCGCCGAGCGCGACGATCCCGGCGTAGCGGCCCGACTCGGCCGCGTACTTCGCCGCCAGCGGCAGCTCGAACGCGCCCGGCACGTCGAACACGTCGACCTCGCCGTGCGGCTCGAGCAGCTCGCGCGCGCCCGCGACGAGCGCCTCGGCAAGGTCTTCGTAGAAGCGCCCGACGACCAGGGCGAAGCGCTTGTCAGGCATTGTCGGCCTCGCGGTCCGCGCGCTGCTCGTCGAGCAGCATCTCCTCGTCGAGCGGCAGCCCCTGGTGGTGGAGCGTGTGGCCCATGCGGTCGCGCTTGGCGCGCAGGTACGCCTCGTTGTGCGGGTTCGGCGTCGGCTGGATCGGCACCTGGCCGGTGACCGACAGTCCGTAGCCCTCCAGGCCGATGATCTTCTTCGGGTTGTTCGTGAGGATGCGGATCGACGACAGCCCGAGGTCGGCGAGGATCTGCGCGCCGATGCCGTAGTCGCGCAGGTCGGCCGGCAGGCCGAGCTTGAGGTTCGCGTCGACCGTGTCGAGCCCTTCCTCCTGCAGCTTGTACGCCTTCAGCTTGTTCAGCAGGCCGATTCCGCGCCCCTCCTGCGAGAGGTACAGCAGCACGCCGCGGCCGGCCTCCTCGATCATCGCGAGCGCCGACTCGAGCTGCTCGCCGCAGTCGCAGCGCAGCGAGTGGAAGACGTCGCCGGTGAGGCACTCGGAGTGGACGCGCACGAGCACGTCCTCGGTGCCCGCGACGTCGCCCTTGACCATCGCGACGTGGTGCTTGTCGTCGACGAGCGAGCGGTAGCCGACGACCTCGAAGTCGCCGAAGGCGGTCGGCAGGCCGGTCGAGACGACGCGCTCGACGAGCTTGTCGTGGCGGCGCCGGTAGGCGACGAGGTCGGCGACGGTGATCATCTTCAGGCCGTGCCGCCGGCAGTAGCCGACGAGGTCGTGGACGCGCGCCATCGTCCCGTCGTCGTTCATGATCTCGCAGATGACGCCGGCCGGGGTGAGCCCGGCCAAGCGCGCGAGATCGACCGCGGCCTCGGTCTGGCCGGTGCGCTCGAGCACGCCGCCGCGCTTGGCCTTCAGCGGGAACACGTGCCCCGGCTGCACGACGTCGCGCGGGCGCGCGCCCGGGTCGATCGCGACCTGGATCGTGTGCGCGCGGTCGTGCGCGGAGATGCCGGTGGTGACGCCCTCGCGCGCCTCGATCGACACGGTGAACGCCGTCTCGAACGGCGACTCGTTCTTGGCGGCCATGAGCTCGAGCCCCAGCGCGTCGCAGCGCTCGGGGGTCAGCGACAGGCAGATGAGCCCGCGCCCCTCCTTGGCCATGAAGTTGATCGCCTCGGGCGTCGCGAACTGCGCGGCCATCGTGAGGTCGCCCTCGTTCTCGCGATTCTCGTCGTCGCAGACGACGACCATGCGCCCGCGACGAATCTC
>DASVFS010000024.1:0-10262 GCA_036379915.1 Conexibacter sp.
CGCCAGTCCTTGTCTGTGGCACTCGTGGGCGGCCTGTGCGACGAGCGCGAGCTGACGCTCGGCGCTCGCGGCATGGTCGGCGCGGTAGTAGAGCAGCAGCTTGCAGCCGTGCGCGCCGAGCGCGGCCGCCTCCGCCGGTCCGAAGTCGTGCATCCGCCGGTTGAGCCGGCCGCCCTCGAGCGGGTCGTGCCCCTGGGTCTCCAGCGGCATCAGCAGCCCGAGGCCGGGGCGCCGACAGCGCTCGACCGCCTGCGCGTCGAGCAGGATCGAGGAGACGCTGTCCGCCAGCGCGTCGGCGATCCGCTCCTTGACCGCGAGCATCGTCGCGTCGTCGACGCCCACCACACCCGCTCGCCGGAAGGCGTTGCGCAGCGCGTCGCGGTGGTCGAGCGCGAGCATGCAGATCGCGCCGGCCGGCGTCGCCAGCGGCCGCAGGGACGGGGCCAGAGCGCCGTGGAGCTCCGGCGTCGGTGTCGTCTGCGCGCTCATGGCCGTGCCGGGGAGCCTGCGCGCGCCGGAACGCCCACGGGCAGCTCGATCTGCCCCTTCGACCAGTCGTCGGCGATCCACGTCGAGCGGGAGTCGAAGTACGGCGGCGTCGCGCGCGCCTCGTCGAGCAGCTCCCCCGCGAGGAAGTTGAGGATCCACATGTTGTTGCCAGGCGCGGCGGTCGTGACGTGGAAGCCGCGCGGGACCGTGACGCAGTCCCCGTCGCGCACCGCGAACGCCTCGTCGTGGGAGCCGTCGGCGAGATAGTTGCGGTGGAAGCCGAAGCCGTCGAAGCGGTCGAAGCGGAAGTAGTACGTCTCCTCCAGGTACGGCGAGCCGTGCCAGCCGTCGTGGCAGTGGGGCGGCCAGCCGGCCCACGAGCCGCCCGGCACGAAGACCTCGTAGACGATCAGCCGCTCGGCCGGCAGCGGCGGTGCGAGCAGGTGATTGACCTGGCGCCGCGCGGGGCCGCCGCCGCGCAGCTCGACGCGGACCTCCTCGGGCGTGACGAGTCGCAGCGGGTAGCGGCCCTCCGCGGGCGCGCTGCCGATCGCGACGTGCCAGGCGTCCGCAGCGGCAAGCGTCGCGGAGGTCCCGGGCGGGAGGTAGAGCAAGCCGCCCGGCTCGTCGAAGACGCCGCGCCGCGAAAGCTCGAAGGTCTCGGTCCCGACCTCGACGACGCCGGCGCCGGAGATGGCGACGATCGCCAGCTCCCGGCCGGCCGCATCGCGTTCGACGCGCTCGCCCGCGGTCAGCGCGAGCACCTCGAAGTCGAGGTGCTGCCACCCCGTCGCAGCGGGCGACACGCGCAAGCCGTCGCGACCCTCGCCAGGACGGAACAGGCTCGTGCTCATGCGCGGCCGCCCGTCAGGACGTCGCGCTCGGCGAAGGTGACGACCTCGTCCAGCGTCGGGAAGCCGGACGAGCAGCCGAGGCGACTGACGGTGATGGCCGCGCACGCGCTTGCGAAGCGCGCCGCGTCGGCCCAGCCGGACCCGCGCAGACGCGCGCACACGAGGCCCGCGGCGAACGAGTCTCCCGCACCGACCGTGCTCGCCTCGGCCACCGGGTACGCGGGCACGTGCAGCGGCTCGTCACCCGCCAGCACAGTCGCCCCGCGCTCGCCGTGCTTGAGGATCACGACGCGGCCCGCCTCGCGCGAGATGCGCGTCTCGACCGCCGCCGCGACGGCGCGCTCGCCGGCCGCCGCGCTCATGCCGAGCAGCGCGGCGTACTCCTCCTCGGTGCCGACGAGCACGTCGGCGTACTCGACGGCTGCCGCGACCGCCGCGCCGTACGCGGCGTGGTCCGGCCAGCTCACCTCGCGCAGGTCGAGGTCCATGTACACGGTCTTGCCCAGCTCGCGCGCGCGGCGAAGCACCGCGGCGCACGCCTCGGGCATCGTGCCGCGCGCGAATGCGTCGGCCGATGCCAGCACCGTGCGGACGTGCTCGAGCGGGAGCGCCGCCGCGTCCTCCACGGTGACGTGGACGTCCGCCGGGTCGTGGCGGTAGAACGCGAGCGGATGGTCGGGGGGACGCTGCGCGCGCAGCGCCAGCGACGTGTGCGGGCCCTGCTTGCGCGCGACGCCGGCGGTCTCGACGCCCTCGCGCGCGAGCGCGCGCAGCACCCAGTCGCCGACCGGATCGGCGCCCACCGCGGTCAGGATCGCGGTCCGCGCGCCGAGGCGCGCGGCCGCGAGCGCGACGTTCGCGGGGCTGCCGCCGACCATCGCGTCCCAGCTCGTGACGTCGGCGAACTCGACCCCCGCCTGCTGCGCGTACAGGTCGAAGTTCACGCGGCCGATCGTGAGCAGGTCGAGGTCAGGCACCCGCGACCGGTTCCTGCTCGGCGGCGACCCGTCCGTCCGCGGCGTGCGCCGCGTCCGCGGCCGCCGGCGGCGACCAGTGCGGGTGGCCGGGGATCATCAGGTAGCGCTCGCGCGTCTTCTCCCGCTCGTAGTCCGCGCGCGCCGCGGCGACCGCCGGGATCGCGGAGACGTGGGCGGTGGCCATGTCCCACCAGCAGGAGGCGTACCCCGGCACGCGCTCGTGCCAGTCCGTCGGGATCACGATGCAGGTGGTCTCGCTCGCGGCGCGCGCCTGCTCGAGCGCGGCCGTCAGCTCCTCGCGCGTCCCGGCGTCGATCGCCGTGGCGCCCATCGCGCGGCACATCCCGGCGAAGTCGACGCTGAGCGTCTCGCCGTCGTACCAGCCGGACTCGCCGCGGGCGCGGAAGTGGCAGCCGAACCCCTCGCTGCCGACCTGCTCGGAGACGCGTCCGACGCTGGAGTAGCCGGAGTTGTCGATCACCACGAGGATGATCTTGAGGCCCTCCTGGACCGCGGTCGCGATCTCCGTGTTCATCATCAGGAACGAGCCGTCGCCGACCATCACGTAGACCTCGCGCGACGGGTCGGCGAGCTTCGCGCCGAGACCGCCGGCGATCTCGTAGCCCATGACGGAGTAGCCGTACTCGACCTGGTAGCTGGAGACGTCGCGCGAGCGCCACAGCTTCAGCAGGTCGCCGGGCAGGCTGCCCGCGGAGGTGACGACCACGTCGCGCGGGTCGGTCGAGGCCTCGACGAGGCCGATGATCTCGCCCTGGCTGATCGGCGTCGTGCCGAGCGCGTAGAGGCGCTCGACCTCGGCGTCCCACTCGCGGTTGAGGCGCCGCACCTCGTCGCGGTACGCCGCGCCGGTGTCGTGTCCCTCGAGCAGCCCCGCGAGCTCTCCGACGACCGCCTGCGCGTCGCCGACGAGCGGGATCGCCGCGTGCTTGAAGGCGTCGTGCTCGAAGACGTTGACGTTGACGAAGCGCACGGCGGGGTTCTGGAACGCCGTCTTCGAGGAGGTCACGAAGTCCGTGTAGCGGGTGCCGATGCCGATCACGAGGTCGGCCGACTCGGCGACGACGTTCGCGGCCTTCGTGCCGGCGACGCCGGCGCCACCGAGGCTGAGCGGATGGTCGTAGGCCAGCGTCCCCTTGCCGGCGTGCGTCTCGGCGACCGGGATGCCCGTCTGCTCGGCGAATGCGCGCACCGCGTCGGAGGCCTCGCTGTAGCGCACCCCGCCGCCGGCCACGATCATCGGGCGCTTGCTCGCCCGGATCCACCCGGCGGCGCGCTCGAGCGCACGCTCGTCCGCGCGCTGGCGCGGGATGTGCCACGTGCGCGGCGCGAACATCTCCTCGGGGTAGTCGAAGGCGAACGTCTGGAGGTCCTGCGGCAACGCGAGGAAGGCGGCGCCGGTGTCGGCCGGCGAGGTGAGCGTCCGCATGACCTCCGGCAGAGCGGAGATGAGCTGCTCGGGGCGGGTGATGCGATCCCAGTAGCGCGTGACCGCGCGGAACGTGTCGTTCGCGGTCACGTCGCCGGCGTGCTCGGAGCCGACCTGCTGGAGCACCGGGTCCTGCAGGCGCTCTGTGAACGTGTCGCCCGACACCAGCAGCACGGGGACGCGGTTGACGGTCGCCGTCGCGGCGCCGGTGATCATGTTCGTCGCGCCGGGGCCGATCGACGTCAGGCACCCGAACGCGCGACGACGGTTCGTCAGCTTGGCGTACGCGACGGCGGCATGCACCATCCCCTGCTCGTTGCGGCCGAGGTAGTAAGGGAACTCCGGCCCCGCCTCCTGCAGCGCCTCCGCCACGCCGCCGATGTTGCCGTGGCCGAAGATGCCCCACATGCCGGCGAAGAACCGCTCCTGCTTGCCGTCGTACTCGACGTACTGGCTCATCAGGTAGCGAACGAGCGCCTGCGACGTCGTCAAGCGGATGGTCAAGTCGTGCTCCTCTGCGTGAAGTTCTGGTTCGACGCGTGCGAAGGCGGCCACACCGCTCACACCCATGGCGATGTATAGCACGCAACATTGTGGAGGTCAATGTTGCGTATATCGCGTCTTCTGCATTATGAGCAACGTGCTGCAGCCGTCGGACAGCTGGAACGCGTGCGTCTGCCCGCGCAGCAGCGCCCGCCGGCGGCGCGGGCTCGGCAGGCGCGCTCGCGCGCCCGCACGCCGTCAGGCGGCGCTCGGCCGCGCCGACGCGGCCTCAGGCGTGGCCGTCGGCGCGCGCGGCGCGCGCGCCCGCCACAGCGCCACGGCCAACGCACCGAGCCCCACGATCGTCGCGACGAGCCCGACGAGGCCGCCCAGGACGGGGATCAACGCGAGCAGGCGCAGGATCCCCCAGCCGACCAGCAGCGCGATCCAGGGCGACGCCGAGCGGCTGCGCAGCACGCGGCGCCCGACGATCCAGGCGGCCGTCACGTACGCGACCAGCAGGATCGGAAGCGCGGCCAGCAGCAGCGCGACGCCGAACGGGATGCCGACGAGCGTGACGAGCGCCAGGACGGCCAGCAGCGGCAGGCCGATCGCGAGCGCGACGCCCCACCCGATGGTGGCGCCGAGACGCTCGCGCACCGCCCGCTCCGCGGCGTGGAGCGCGCGCGGGGCCAGCCACACGAGCAGCACGCCGGCGATCAGCGTCGACACCGACACCGCCAGCCACCACGCGAACGCGCTCACCCAGCCCCAGCCGCTCGCGGCGTCGGCCCAATCCTCGTTGCTGATCTTGCCGTCCACGCGCGCGCCGGGCGCGAGCACCGGGCGTTCGTCGCCGTAGCGCAGGTCGCCGCCGACGCGCGCCGACGGACCGAGGAACGCGCGATCCGAGACGGCGATCACGTCCCCGTCGACCCGGCCGGTGACGCGAACCGGCCCGCTGACCGCCACGACGTCGCCCGTGGCGTGTCCGGCGATCCGGACCGTCCCGTCGATCACGACGACGTCGCCGGCGACCTGACCGGGCGCCACGACGGTGCCGCCGGTGATCACGACGCGATCGTCGGCGGCGGACGCGCTGCCGGCCGCGAGCAGGAGCATCAGCAGCGCCGACAGCGCGGCGATCGTCGCACGGCGAGCCTTGGGCGTGGGCATCGGACGCTCCTCGGGCCGGGGGATCGACCCCAGCCTTGCACCCGGCCGCGCCCGCCGCAAGGCGGTGCATCGGTCCGGGCGCCGCGACGGTCGCGACGCCTCAGCTCGTGAGACGCCGTGCGCGGAAGCCTCGCCTGGCCGACGAGGCTTCCGCAAGCGCTCAGGCGAGCGGGCGCGGGCGGCCGCTGCGCCGCCGACGGCGCGCGCCGGAGCGCGAGCCGCCGCGCGCCGGCGTCGCCGCGGGCCGCGTCGGCGTGCTGCTCGCGGGCAGACCGGCGGCGCTCAGCTCGCGCTGCAGGCCGAGCCCGGCGACCATCGCGACGACGTCGCGCACCTGGTCCTCCAACACGAACGTGATGCCGACGCCGTCGGCGCCGGCGCGCGCGGTGCGGCCGACGCGGTGGACGTAGTCCTCCGTCGCGCCGGGCGCGTCGAAGTTGATGACGTGCGTGACGTCGCGCACGTCGATCCCGCGGGCGGCGACGTCGGTCGCGACGAGCGTGTCGATCCGACCCTGCTCGAACTGCGCGAGCGCGCGCTCGCGCTGGCGCTGCGACTTGTCGCCGTGCATCGCCGCGACGCTGAGCGTCTCGACGCGCGCGAGCTGCTTCGCGAGCCGGTCGGCGCCGCGCTTCGTGCGCACGAACACGAGCGTGCGCCCGCGCTCCTGCTCGGTCAGCTCGGCGACGAGCTGGTCCGTGCGGCGCTCGCGCGTGACCTTCACGAAGCGGTGCTCGACGTTGCCCCGCGTCTCCTGCGGCGGCCGGTGCGCGTGCCGTCTCGCCTGGTGCGTGTACGCCCGCGCGATGCGGTCGACCTCGCCCGCGAGCGTCGCGGAGAACAGCATCGTCTGGCGGTCCTCGGGCGTGAGCGCGACGAGCTTGTCGACGACCGGGCGGAAGCCCATGTCGAGCATGCGGTCGGCCTCGTCGAGCACGAGCACGTCGACCTCGCCGAGCGAGACGGCTCCGCGGTCGAGCAGGTCGACGAGGCGGCCGGGCGTCGCGACGAGCACGTCGGCTCTGCGGGCGGCTCTGATCTGCGGGTTGATGCCGGCGCCGCCGTAGACGGCCGCGACCGACAGGCCACGCGCTCTGGCGATCGCGCCGAGCTCGTCGACGATCTGGCTCGCCAGCTCGCGCGTCGGCGCGAGCACGAGCGCGCCGGGCTCGCCGGGACGGCGACGCGCGCTGCGGCCGGGCTCGACGCAGTCGACGAGCGGGATCCCGAACGCGAGCGTCTTGCCCGATCCGGTGGGCGACTCGACGAGCACGTCGTGGCCCTCGAGCACGTCGCCGATCACGAGCTGCTGGACGGCGAACGGCCGCTCGATCCCGCGCGCTCGCAGCGCGCCGGACACGGCCTTGGACACGCCGAGGTCGGCGAAAGTGGACTGCTGCATGTGGTGCTCCTCGCACCCGGCGCTACGCGCCCGGGCGCTCTGTGGTGGGGAGAGATTCGACTGTCCCCAACCGCGCGGTGCGCCTTCAGGAGCAAGAACCTCCGCGCACGGCGGCGCCGCACGCGCCGCGCACCTTAGCAGTACGTTCGGTGCGATCAGTAGGCTGCAAGGCATCGACCAGGCGCCCGCGCACCCCTCCCAGGACGATGTCGAGCCCGTCGCGCACGAGACGCGCGATCGCATCATCACGGGCCTCGTGACGATCGTGCCCGTGCTCGCGCTCGGGCTCGTCGCCTGGCAGCTGTGGGCCGTCGCGCTCGGCTGGAACGACATCTTCGTGTTCCTCGTGATGTACGTGCTGACCGGCCTCGGCATCACGGTCGGCTTTCACCGCCTCTTCACGCATCGCTCGTTCCAGACGAGACGGCCGGTCCGCTTCGCGCTCGCGGCGCTCGGTTCGATGGCGATCGAGGGCCCGATCGTCAGCTGGGTCGCCGACCACCGCAAGCACCACGCCTTCTCCGACCGCCTCGGCGACCCGCACAGCCCGCACGTCGAGCACGGCCACGGCCTCAAGGGCGCGTTGAAGGGACTGGCGCACGCGCACGTCGGCTGGCTGTTCATCCACACGCACCGCGGGCGCAAGACGCGCTACGCGCCGGACCTGATGAGAGACCGCGACATCGCCTGGATCGACCGCACCTTCATCTGGTGGGCGATCGGCGGCTTCGCGCTCGCGTACGCGCTCGGCTTCCTGTTCGGCGGCTTCAACTGGAAGGCCGGCTTCACGGGCCTCCTGTGGGGCGGCCTCGTGCGCGTGCTCGTGCTGCACCACGTCACGTACTCGATCAACTCGCTGTGCCACTTCTTCGGGCGCGCGCCGTTCGACACCGGCGACGAGTCGCGCAACCTCGCGTGGCTCGCGCCCTTCTCGCTCGGCGAGGCGTGGCACAACGGCCATCACGCCTTCCCCACCTCCGCGCGCCACGGCCTCGAACGCGGTCAGCTCGACGTCTCCGCGGCGCTGATCGCCGCGCTGGAGCGCGCCGGCCTCGCCTGGGACGTCGTGCGCGTCGAGCCGGCGAGACTCGCCGCCAAGCGCGCCGCGGCCTGAGCGCGGTCGGCCGGCCGCGATACAACTCCCGGCATGGCGAGAGCCGACGCCACGACCGTCGACGCCGGCGGGCGCGGGGTGCGCGTGTCGAGTCCCGACCGCGTGATCTTTCCCGCGACCGAGCGCACGCCCGCGCTCACGAAGCTCGACGTCGTCGCGTACTACCTCGCGGTCGGCGACGGCATCATGCGCGCGCTGCGCCGGCGGCCGACGACGCTGGAGCGCTGGCCGAAGGGCGTGCAGCCGGGGATGGTGCTCTCGACGCGCGACTGGAGCGGCGGCGACGCCTTCTTCCAGAAGCGGATCCCGAGAGGCGCGCCCGACCACGTGCAGACCGCGCGCATCCAGTTCCCCTCCGGCCGCCACGCCGACGAGGTCTGTCCGACCGAGCTCGCCGATGTCGCGTGGGCGGCGCAGATGGGCACGATCACCTTCCACCCGTGGCCGGTCCGCGCGGACGACGTCGACCACCCCGACGAGCTGCGGCTCGACCTCGACCCCCAGCCCGGCACGGACTTCGCCGACGCTGTGCGCGCCGCCGGCGAGGCGCGCGCGCTGCTGGAGGAGCTCGGCTACGCCGCCTTCCCGAAGACCTCGGGCGGGCGCGGCGTGCACATCTACGTGCGGATCGAGCCGCGCTGGACGTTCACCGACGTGCGCCACGCCGCGATCGCGTTCGGGCGCGAGCTGGAGCGGCGCATGCCGGGCGAGGTGACGACGAAGTGGTGGAAGGAGGAGCGCGGCGCGCGCATCTTCGTCGACTACAACCAGAACGCCCGCGACCGCACGATCGCCTCCGCCTACAGCGTGCGGCCGAAGCCGGGCGCGCCCGTCTCCGCGCCGGTCACGTGGGAGGAGCTGCCCGACGTCGCGCCGGAGGACTTCACCGTCGCGACGATGCCGGCGCGCTTCGCCGAGGTCGGCGACCGCCACGCCGCGATCGACGACGTCGCGCACTCGCTGCAGCCGCTGCTCGACCTCTACGCGGCGGACGAGCAGGGCGACATGCCCTACCCGCCGGACTACCCGAAGATGCCCGGCGAGCCGAAGCGCGTGCAGCCCTCGCGCGACCGCGACCGCCCGCACTAGGTTCCGACGGCCGACCGCGCGTGCGCCGCGGCGGCGTGCGGCGCGCACGAGCGTGCCGTGCGTGCAGGCACCATTGCCGCCCCGCCGGCGGTGATCGAAGCTGGGCGGATGGCCGGCACGGCACGTCGCCGTAGGTTCGGACGGCCCGCTCGCGACGCCGCCGAGCGACCGGTCGAACTCGATCCGCAGGCATTGACGAGCCTCTTCTCGCCGCCCGGCTGGCTGCGCGACCTCGGCGCGACGGCATGGCTCGGCGTCGGCGTCACCGTGCTGCTGATCGGAGCGGTGTGGCTGCTGTCGCTGACGCACACGATCGTGCTGCCCGTCCTCACCGCCGCCGTCGTCGCGGCGGTCACGTCGCCGCTCGTCGCATGGATGGAGCGACGGCGCGTCCCGCGCGGCGTCGGCAGCGCGCTCGTGCTGCTCGGATTGATCGCGGTCGCCGTGGGCGTGATCGTCGCGACGCTGGCCGGCATCACGAGCCAGCTCGCCGACCTGAGAGGCCAGCTCGCCGCGGCGAGAAGCACGATCACCGGCTGGCTGTCGGACGTCGGCGTGGCGGCCGACACCGCGAGCGGCGCGACCGCCGACGTCTCGCAGGCGCTCGACGGCGTCGTCCCGGCGCTGCTCACGGGCATCGCCGGCGGCGTGCGGCGGCTCTCCTCGCTCGTCTTCTTCCTGTCGCTGACCGCGCTGAGCCTGTTCTTCCTGCTGAAGGACGGGCGGCTGATCCGCGGCTGGGCCGAGCGCCACATGCGCGTCCCCGCCCGCGTCGCGCACCAGATGACCGGGCGCGTGCTGCAGTCGCTGCGCGGCTACTTCGTCGGCGTCACGATCGTCGCCGCCTTCAACGCCGTCGTCGTGACGGTCGGGGCGCTGCTGCTGGGCGTGCCCGAGGTCGGCGCGATCGCGGTCGTCACGTTCCTCGGCGCGTACGTCCCCTACCTCGGCGCGTGGGGCGCGGGCGCCTTCTCGGTGCTCGTCGCGCTCGGCGGCGCCGGCACCGATGCGGCTATCGGGATGATCGTCGTGCAGCTGCTCGCCAACGGCGTGCTCCAGCAGCTGGTGCAGCCGATCGCCTACGGCGCGGCACTCGGCATCCATCCGCTCGCGGTGCTGATCGTCACGATCGCGGGCGGGGCGCTGTTCGGCGCGGTCGGGCTGATCCTCGCCGCGCCGCTCACGTCCGCGGCGACGCGCATCGCCGGCGACCTCGCGCGCAACGCGACGC
>DASVFS010000025.1:0-5384 GCA_036379915.1 Conexibacter sp.
AGTCGTCGGCGCCGGCGTCGAGCGCGAGCACCTTGTCGTGCTCGCCCGCGCGCGCGGACAGCACGAGGATCGGCGCTCGGCTCCAGCCGCGCAGGCCCTCGATCACCTCGACCCCGTCCATGTCCGGCAGGCCCAGGTCGAGCACGACGGCGTCGGGTGGATGCCGCGCCGCGACCTGCAGCGCAGCCGCGCCGTCGGACGCGACGTCCGGCGCGTATCCGTGGGCGCGCAGGTTGATCGCGAGCGCCCGCCGCAGCCCGGCCTCGTCCTCGACGATCAGCACGCGCGTCATCGCGCGAGCGGCACGCGCAGCCGCATCGTCAGCCCGCCGCCGGGCGTCGCATCGGCGACGAGCGCCCCGTCCATCGCCTCGAGGAAGCCGCGCGCCACCGCAAGTCCCAGGCCGACGCCGGTCGTGCCATGGTCGTCGAGCCGGCCGAACGCTGCGAACAGCCGCTCGTGCTGGTCGCGCGGAACGCCGGGGCCGTGGTCGACGATCTCGACCTTCGCGCTTTCCGCACCGGCGAACGCGCGCACCTCGACGGGCTGCTCGCTCGCGCCGTGGCGCAGCGCGTTGTCGAGCAGATTCACGAGCACGCGCTCGAGCAGGCCGCGGTCGGCGCGCACCAGCGGCAGGTCGTCGGGCACCGCGACCTCTACGTGCGCGGCCGCCTCGGGCAGCGCGAGCAGCGCCGCGCTGACGACCTCGTCGAGCGCGACGGGCTCCGGATGCACGCTCATCGCGCCCGCCTGCAGCCGGCTCGCGTCGAGCAGGTTGCCGACGACGGCGTCGAGCCGGTCGGCCGACTGCTCGATCGTCGCCAGCAGCGCGTCGCGCTCCTCCTGCGACCACGTCACGTCGCGCTGGCGCAGGCTGCTGACCGCCGCCTTGATCCCCGCCAAGGGCGTCCGCAGGTCGTGGCCCACCGCGGCGAGCAGCGCTGTGCGCTGGCGATCGACGTTCGCGAGGCTCGCGGCCTGCCGCGCCTGCTCCCCGAGGCGACGCCCCTCGTAGGCGGTCTGCGCGGCGCCCGCGAAGGCGGCCAGCACGCGCTGGTCCTCGGCGAACAGCGCCGGCCCGCGACCGACGAGGCGCATGCTCGGTCCGAGCGGAAGGTCGAAGCGCAGCGGCGCCTCGCCGCCGGGCGGTGCCCAGCCGGCGCTGTCGGCGTCGGCCCAGGCGCCGCTCCCCCGCTCGCGCACCATCAGCGCGACCGACTCCATCCCGAACACGTCGCGCGCCTGCTCGAGGATCGCGTGCAGACCCTCCTGCTCGGCGTGGTCCGCGCGGACGAGCGCGGACAGCGTCTCCGCCTGAGCGCTCGCCTGCTCGGCGACGCGCGCACGGCGCGTCGCGAGCTCGACGGCGCCGCTCACGACCGCCGCCACCGCGACGAACACCACGAGCGCGACGAGCTGGTCGGCGTGCGCGACGTCGAGCGTGTGCTCCGGCTCGACGAACCACCAGTTGATCAGCAGTGCGGCGGCGACGGCGCTGAGCAGCGCGACGGCGATCCCGCCGACGAGCGCGACGAGCACGACCACGAGCAGGTACGGCAGCACCTGGCCCTCGAGCGAGAGCGCATCGCCGAGGCCGTTGAGCGCGAGCGTCAGCAGCGGCAGCGCGCTCGCGGCGGCGAGCAGACCCGCGAGCTGGCGCCGGCGGCCGACCCCGCGCGGCGCCCGCTCTGTCGGGACCGGCTCCTCCAGCAGGTCCTCGCTGCGGACGCGCTCGATGCGGGCGCTGATGCTCACGGCGCCGCTGCCACGACGGACTCCTGCTCCGCCTCCGTCTCCGGCGGGTGCGCGAGCAGCTCCGACGGCGCGCCGAGCACCCACGGCACGCTCGTCACCGTGACGGCCGGCTCGAAGCGCAGCGCGCTCTTGATCCGCAACGCCGTCTGGTTGTGCAGGAGGTTCTCCCACCAGCGCTCCACCACGTACTCGGGGATGATGATCGAGATCACATCGCCTGGATGCTCGCGGCGCAAGCGCCGCACGTAGCGACGCAGCGGACGCACCGTCTCGCGGAACGGCGACTCGACCACCACGAGCGGGACCGGCACGCCCCGTTCCTCCCACCGGCGGATCAGCGCGTCGGCGTCGTCGCCCGCGGCGACGGTCACGGCGCGCAGCGTCGCGGGCGCGGTCGCCTGCGCGAAGGCGAGCGCGCGCAGCGTCGGGGCCAGCAGGTTCGAGACGAGCACGACGGCGTGGATCCGGGCGGGCAGCGCAACGCCCGACGGCGTGGGCGCGAGCGAGCGCGCGACCGCGCGGTAGTGGGCGTGGATCGCCTTCATCGTCCAGAACAGCAGCGGCGCGGCGACGACGACGATCCAGGCGCCCTGCGCGAACTTCGTCACGAGCACGATCGCGAACACGAGCCCGGTCGCGACGGCTCCGGCGCCGTTGACCGCCTGCTTGCGGCGCAGCGCACGGCGGGCGGCGGCGGGAGCCGCCGCGAGCTCGCGGCGCCAGTGCCGCACCATCCCGAGCTGGCTGAGCGTGAACGACAGGAAGACGCCGAGGATGTACAGCTGGATCAGCCGCGTGACCTCGGCGTCGAAGGCGACGATCAGCAGCGCGGCGACCGCGCCGAGCAGCAGGATCCCGTTCGAGAAGACGAGCCGGTCGCCGCGCTGGGCGAGCTGGTGCGGCACGTAGTTGTGGCGCGCGAGCAGCGAGGCGAGCACCGGGAAGCCGTTGAAGGCGGTGTTGGCGGCCAGCACGAGGATCGCCGCGGTGAACGCCTGCAGCAGGTAGAAGGGGACGGTCTGCCCGAACGCGGCCAGGCCGAGCTGGCCGAGCGCCGTCTTCTGCTGGTAGCCGGCCGGCGCGCCGAGCAGGCTCGCCGGGTCCTCCGCCATGTGCACGTGCGCGAGCAGCGCGAGCGCGGTGATGCCGGCGAACATCGTCGTCGCGAGCACGCCCATCGCGAGCAGCGTCGTCGCCGCGTTGCGGCTCTTGGGCGGCTGGAAGGCGGGGATGCCGTTGGAGACGGCCTCGACGCCGGTCAGCGCCGTGCAGCCGGAGGCGAACGCGCGCAGCACCAGGAAGACGGTCAGCAGGCCGCCGGTCTCCGTCGCGTGTCTGAGTCCGTAGCCGGCGCTCTCGGCCGTCAGCCCGTCGCCGAGCGCGGCCTTGGCGAAGCCGACGAGCAGCAGCGCGTAGACGGCCGCGACGAAGCCGTAGGTGGGGATCGCGAACGCGCGGCCGGACTCCTTGACGCCGCGCAGGTTCACGAGCGCCAGCAGGACGGTGAAGCCGAGCGAGAGCGCGACGGCGTGCGGGGCGAGCGACGGGACCGCGCTCGTGATCGCCGCGACGCCCGCGACGACCGACACCGCGACCGTCAGCACGTAGTCGATCAGCAGCGCGGAGGCCGCGACGAGCGACGCCTCCTCGCCGAGGTTGTCGCGGCTGACGGCGTAGGCGCCGCCGCCGTTCGGGTAGGCCGCGCACGTCTGGCGGTACGACGCGACGACGATCAGGAGCAGCAGCACGACCGCCGCGGCGAGCCACGGCGTGAGGTACAGGAGCGACAAGCCCCCGAGCCCCAGCACGAGCACGATCTGCTCCGTCGCGTACGCGACGGACGACAGCGGGTCGGAGCAGAAGACGGGCAGCGCCAGGCGCTTGGACAGCAGCGTCTGGTCGAGCCGGTCGGAGCGCAGCGGCTCGCCGAGCAGCGCGCGCGAGAGGCGGTCCCGGCGGAAGGGCATGCCGTCGTCCTACGCGCCGGCGACGCCGAGCGTGCCCGCCTTGACGCGTTCTTGACGGGTCCGGCGCGGATCTTGACGGAGGCCTGGCGGTCAGCGGGCGACCGCGAGCGTCGCGCCGACCTCGCCGTCCGGCACGGCAAGCGCGACGCGGTTGCGGCCCGCGCGCTTGGCGCGGTAGAGCGCGTCGTCGACCTCTCGGTAGAGGTCCTCGAACGAGACGCTGCCACGGGCGGAGCCGACGCCGACCGAGGCGGTGATCGCGACGCCGCCCGGCCGCGCCAGCTCGAGCGCCTCGCGCACTCGCTCGGCGAGCTCGTGCGCGACGCCGAGGTCGGCGCCCGGCAGGACGATCAGGAACTCGTCGCCGCCGAGGCGGTAGGCGAGCTCGAACGAGCGCAGCGTCCGCCGCGTCACGTACGCGACCTCCTTCAACACCGCGTCGCCGCGCTCGTGGCCGTGGTCGTCGTTGACCTCCTTGAAGTGGTCGACGTCCAGCAGCACGAGCGCGATCGGCTCGCCGGTCAGCGTCGCCTGCTCGGTCAGCTCCGCGAAGCGGCCGGTGAGCGCCTTGCGATTCAGCAGGCCGGTGAGCGGGTCGAGGATCGCCTCCGCGCGCTGGCGGATGTCGGAGCCCATGAGGACGAAGCAGCAGGCCGCGAGGCCGATCAGGCAGACGAACGACGCGTTCACGAACGCCGGGTCGTCCGCGTAGGCCGCCGGGTCGACGGCGATCGTCGAGGTCAGCAGCACGACGGCGGTGAAGCCGGCGGCGGCGAGCACGCCGCGACCGCGGAAGCGCGCGGCGACGCTGACGACCGAGAAGAACAGCAGCGGCTGAGCGGGGCTGTGCGGTCCGCCGGTGAGCGCGATCGCGACGCCGATCGTCGCCTGCGCGTTGACGACCGTCCCGAAGATCGGCCACTCGGGGTGACGGCTGCGCGCGATCAGCGGACTCAAGAGCGCGAACTGGCCGACGACGATCCACAGCAGCGGCAGCGCAGTCCACCAGCCGTACCACGGGGCGGCGGAAAGCAGCCCGAGGCCGGCGGCCGAGAACGCGAGCGTGCGCACCTTCGCGATCCGCGGCTCCATGTCCAACAGCCGCTCGCGATCGGCCGGGGTTGGACACAGGAGCGTTCCTTGGAACTCCATGGCCGACGTATCGGCGCGTCCGCGCTCGGGCCTGAGCCCGGTGCACCGTGCTCGGACAGCCGCCGCCCCGGCCGATTCGCGCTGCCCGTCAGCCGTTCCCGGCGCCGCCCGCCCAGCCCACCCAGCCCGGGCTCGACGGATCCAAGCTCGTGGGGCCGTTCTCGACCTTCGAGCGGATCGGCTGGCCCTGCCAGCCGACGTTGTCCTCCGGCACGCCGACGTCGTCGACCGTCGCGTCCGGCTGCCGGCCGTCGGCGCGCTGCTCGGCCGCGACGCGCGCGTCGCTCTTGAAGCGGTCGCGCCAGCGGCGGAGGGTGAACGCGCTGTCGTCCATCGGACCGGAGGGTAGCGCGACGGGTCTTCGGCGAGCGCCGTGCGGTGAGGCCGTCCTCAGCCGCGCGCGGCGACCGTCCCGCGCGCGTACCACGCGCGGGCGTCGAGCGAGAACGGCCCGTCGGCCGGCAGCGCCGCCCGGCAGGCCTCGCGCACGGCCGTCTGCAGCTCGTCGCT
>DASVFS010000026.1:0-47156 GCA_036379915.1 Conexibacter sp.
AGATCCTCGAGCTGCTGCACGGCGGCGCGAGCACCGCGCAGGTCGCGCAGCGGCTCGGCGTGAGCCAGGTGACGGTGCGCCGCCACGTCTCGACGGTGCTGCGCAAGCTGCGCGTGGAGGACCGCCGCAGCGCGTTCGCGCTGCTCGACGGGCTCCGCGCGAAAGCTATGACGCGTAGTCGTTCAGGCGCCTGAACGGCGAAGCCCCCATCTGGGCGATGGCGCGCGCACGCTCGGGCGGCGAGCATGGCCTCACCCGTGTCCGCGCCCGACGATCCGCTGCTCGCCACCGCCGCCCGCCTGACGGCGCAGCTGCGCGAGCGCTGCGCGGCGCCCGACCTGGGCGCAGACGGGGACGAGCTGCTGATCGACGGCTACGCGTCCGCGCTCGCGCTCGAAGGCGCGCGCAGACGGCTGCGGGAGCAGGCGCTCGAGCTGACGTCGCGCGAGCTGGCGATCGCCGTGCACGAGCGCGAGCTGCGCTCGCTGCTGCGGACCCTGCGCGCGCGGCGTAGCGCCCGGGCGGCTGCGCCGTCGGCCGACGCGGCCGCGCCGCAGCGCCTGTCCTGACGCCTCATGCGACGAGGCCGCGCCGCAGCGCCTGCACCGACGCCTGCAGCCGGCTCTCGACGCCGAGCTTGGCGAAGATGCTCGCGACGTGGCTCTTGACCGTGTTCGGGCTGATGAACAGCTCGGCCGCGATCGCGGCGTTGTCGCGCCCGTCGACGATCAGGCGCAACACCTCGTGCTCGCGCTCGGACAGCTCGGCGCCGCCGTCGGCCCCGGCCTTCGCGGCGCGCGCCGGCTCGGCCGCGCGCAGGCGGCGCAGCAGCTCGGGCGCGACCTGCGGCGGGATCACCGCGTCGCCGGCCGCGGCCGCCTGCACGGCCGCGACGATCTGCTCGAGCGGCGCGTCCTTGACCACGTAGCCGGCGGCGCCGGCCAGCAGCGCCTCCAGCATCGAGGCGTCGTCGTCGGACAGCGTCAGCACGACGACGCGCGGCGCGTCCGCCGTCGCGGCGAGCGCGCGCGTCGCCGCGACGCCGTCCATGCCGGGCATGCTGAGGTCCATCAGCACGACGTCCGGCGCCAGCTCGCCGGCGAGCCGCACGCCGGCCTCGCCGCCGCTCGCCTCGGCGACGACGTCGAACCCCTCGTCGCGCAGCAGCTGCGCGAGGCCGTGGCGGAAGACGTCGTGGTCGTCGACGAGCAGGACGCGGGTCATCGGCGGCAACTGTGCCCTGCCTGGCGGCGGAATGCACGCGGCGTTCACGCAGCTGAACGCGAAAACCCCCGCGCGGACGATTGAGGGCGCCGCCGCGCTCGCGCAAGCTGCTCAACCAGCGGAAGGAACCCGCCGCAGGGAGCAGGGAGACGCTCCTCGGTGGCCACCCACGAAAGGAGCATGGCTCTCATGCGGAAGCTCATGCGCAAGCGCATCCTCGTCCCCGTCGCCGCGATCGCGGCGCTCGCCGTGGCCGGGATCGCAGTCGCGTACTTCACGGCCTCGGGCACCGGCTCGGGCACGGCGACGGTCGGGACCGTCAGCGACGTCACGATCACGGACGTGACGCTGCCGGACACGCTCTACCCGGGCGGCTCGACCAGCGTCAGATTCACGATCAACAACACGTCGGCCGACACGGCGGTCAACGTCGACAAGGTCGTCGCCGACACCAGATACGGCACGACGGGCGTCGACGGCCTCCCGAGAGGCTGCGACGCGGCCGACTTCAGCTTCGGCGACGTGACGGTGAGCGAGTCGATCTCGGCGAATGGATCGACGACGGGCACCGGCACGCTGAGCATGGCGAACACCAACGCCAATCAGGACGCCTGTCAGGGCGCCTCGCCGACCCTCCACCTCAAGGTGGACAACAGCGGCATCTAGCCGATCGATTCGGGCGGGGACGCGTGGCGAATGCGTCCCCGCCTGCTCGATCTCCTCCTCTACGCTCGCATGCGTCTCGCTGCCCTGATCCTCATCTTCCTGGCCCTCGCCGCACTCGGCGGCTACGCCGTCGCCGCGCCGAGAGGCCCGACGCCGACGATCGTCAGCGGCCCCGCGGGCGCGACGAGCAGCACGAGCGCGAGATTCGCCTTCACCGGCGCGAGAGGCGACACCTACGAGTGCTCGCTCGACGGCGCCGGCTTCGCTGCCTGCACGAGCCCGAAGTCGTACAGCGGGCTCAGCGACGGCAGCCACTCGTTCCGCGTGCGCGAGCGCACGAGAGCCGGTCAGGTCGGCGACCCGGCCGAGCGCACCTGGACGGTCGACACGAGAGCGCCGCCCGCGCCCGTGATCGTGCAGCAGCCGCCGGCGGTCACGAACCAGACGTCGGCCAGATTCGCCTACACCGACGGCGAGGCGAACGTGACGTACGAGTGCAAGATCGACGGCGTCGCCTTCCAGACGTGCACGAACCCCGTCAGCTGGTGGGGGCTCTCGGGCGGCAGAGGCGGCCTGATCACCTTCACGGTGCGTGCGGTCGACGCCGCCGGCAACCGCGGTCCGTCGAGCTCGTACACGTGGGTCATCGACACGACCGCGCCGCCGAGACCGCAGCTGATCCAGCAGCCGCCGAACCCGTCGGCGTCCGCCGGCGCGACGTTCGCCTTCACCGACAGAGAGGCGGGCGCGAGCTTCGAGTGCCAGCTCGACGGCGCCGGCTACGCCGCCTGCAGAAGCCCGAAGGCGTACAGCGGCCTCGGCGCCGGGACGCACAGATTCGCGGTGCGTGCGGTCGACGCCGCCGGCAACCGCAGCGGCGCGATCGAGTACGCCTGGAGAGTCACGCCTGCGACGAGCGGCCAGCCGTTCTCGATCTCCGGCGGCTACGGCGGGCTGCTCTACCCGGGCAAGACGGCCGCGCTGACGCTCAGAGTCGCGAACCCGAACGGCGAGGCGATCGTCGTCGAGTCGCTCACCGTGACGATCCAGCCGGGCAGCTCGAAGCCGGGCTGCGACGGCCCCGCCAACCTGCAGATCACGCCCTCGAACGTCTCCGCGGCGAACCCGCTCACGATTCCCGCCAACGGCAGCGTCACGCTGCCCGCCGGCGCCGTCAGCGCGCCGCAGGTGACGATGCGGAACCTCGCGACGAACCAGGACGCCTGCAAGGGCGCGTCCTTCTCGTTCGCCTACGGCGGGAGCGCCCACTCGTGAGCGCGCTCGCCCGCCACCTCGCGCGCTCGCTGGCGATCGCGCTCGTCTTCGCCGCCGTGCCCGTGCTCGCTCTCGCGCTCGACGCCTCCGCCTACGTGACCGCCCCGGGTCAGGCGAGCGCGAGAGCGAGCGTCACGACCCTCGCCGCGCCCTCGATCGCGAGAACGAGCAGCGGCGGCGGCACGGTCACGCTCACGTGGTCGGCGGTCAGCGCGCCCGCCTCCGGGACCGTCAGCTACTACGTCAGCCGCGACGGCGGGGCGGCGAGCGCCGCCTGCCCGAGCGCGGCCTCGCCGGCCGCCGTCACGAGCTGCACGGACACGGGCGTCGCGATCGGCTCGCACTCCTACACCGTCACCGCCGTCTGGCGCACGTGGACGAGCACGGGCGCGAGAGCGAGCGTCAGCGTCACGCAGGGCCCCGCGACCCAGCTCGTCTTCACGACCCAGCCGGGCGGCGGCGCTACGGGCGGCACCGCCTTCCCGACGCAGCCCGTGGTGACGGCCCGCGACGCGAGCAACACCGTCGTCGCCGACTACAGCGGCACCGTGACGCTCTCGATCGTCAGCGGCACCGGCACGGCCGGCGCGGCGCTCAGCGGCTGCACCGGCACGCTCAGAAACGGCGTCACGACGTTCGCCGGCTGCAAGCTCGACAGAGCCGGCTCCAACTACAGACTGCGCGCGAGCGACGGCGCGCTCAGCGGCGACAGCGCCGCCTTCGGCGTGAGCGTCGGCTCGACGGCCGCGCTCCTGTTCACGACGCAGCCGGGCGGCGGCGCGACGGGCGGCGCGGCGTTCCCCACGCAGCCGGTCGTGACGGCGGTCGACGCGGGCGGCAACACCGTCACGGGCTTCTCCAGCACCGTCAGCCTGTCGATCGTGTCCGGCACCGGGACGAGCGGCGCGACGCTGAGCAACTGCGACTCGAGCCGCAGAAACGGCGTCACGACGTTCGACAGCTGCGAGATCGACCTGGCCGGCAGCGGCTACCAGCTGCGCGCGAGCGCGAGCGGCGGCCTCAGAGGCGACAGCGCCGCCTTCGATGTGACGGTCGGGCCGGTCACCAGGATCGACTTCACGAGCGAGCCGGCCGGCGCCGTCGTCAGATCGCCGTTCGCGACCCAGCCGGTCGTGACCGCGCAGGACGCGGGCGGGAACGCCGTCCCGACATACGACAGAACGGTCACGCTGACGATCGTCAAGAACAGCGGCGCCTCGGGCGCGACCCTGAGCGGCTGCACCGGCACGCTCAGAGGCGGCGTCACGACGTTCGCCGGCTGCCAGCTCGACAAGGTCGCCTCCGACTACCAGCTGCGCGCGAGCGACGGCTCGCGTACGACCGACACGAACGACTTCGCGGTCGTCGCCGGCGCCGCGACCCAGCTCGTCGTCACGACGCCGCCGAGCGGCGCGAGCGGCGGCAGCGCCTTCTCGACGCAACCCGTCGTGACCGCGCGCGACGCCGACGGCAACACCGCGACGGGCTACGCCGGCACGGTCACGCTGACGGTCAACAGCGGCCCCGCGGGCGGCGCGCTCAGCGGCTGCACGAGCTCGCTCAGAGGCGGCGTGACGACGTTCAGCGGCTGCAAGCTCGACAGAGCCGGCAGCTACACGCTGAGAGCGAGCGACGGCACGCTGTCCGTCGTCAGCTCCTCGTTCACCGTCTCCGTCGGCTCCACCGCCGCGCTCGTCTTCACGACGCAGCCCGGCGGCGCGGTCGCCGGCGCGGTCTTCACGACGCAGCCGGTCCTGACGGCGGTCGACGCCGGCGGCAACGTCGTCACGAGCTACAACAGCACGATCACGCTCTCGATCGTCAGCGGGACGGGCACGTCGGGCGCATCGCTCAGCGGCTGCGGATCCAGCCGCAGCAACGGCGTGACGACGTTCAGCGGCTGCAGAATCAGCAGAGCCGGAACCGGCTACGTGCTGAGAGCCAGCGACGGCACGCGCACGGTCAACAGCGCCGCCTTCGACGTCAGATAGCGACGGGACCGCGACGTCGCGCCCGTTGCTAGGGTCGCGGCGTGGTTGCCGCCGCTGAGAAGCTCCGCCGGACCGCCCTGTTCGACCGCCATGTCGCGGCCGGGGCGAGACTCGTGCCGTTCGCCGGCTGGGAGATGCCGGTCCAGTACGCCGGGGTGAGAGAGGAGCACCTCGCCGTGCGCGGGCGCGCGGGCGTGTTCGACGTCTCGCACATGGGCGAGGTCGAGACGCGCGGGCCCGGGGCGGAGGCGTTCCTGCAGCGCGTCCTGTCGAACGACGTGACCGCGATCCCGCTCGGCGGGGCGCAGTACAGCGTGCTGTGCCGCGAGGACGGCGGCGTGCTCGACGACCTCTTCACCTACCGCCTCGCGGAGGACCGCTATCTGACGGTGACGAACGCGGCCAACCACGCGAAGGACCTCGCGTGGCTGCGCGCGCACGCGGGCGGCTTCGACGTCGAGCTGGCCGACCGGCTCGACGACTACGCGATGCTGGCGGTGCAGGGGCCGGCCGCGCGCGAGCTGCTGGCGCCGCTCGCCGGCGCTCCGCTGCCGGCCCGCTTCCGCACCGCGGAGCTGACCGTCGCGGGCGCGCCGGCGCTCGTGTGCGGGACCGGCTACACGGGCGAGGACGGGGTCGAGCTCCTCTGCGCGCCGGCGGACGCCGGGACGATCTGGGACGCGCTGCTCGCCGCGGGCGTCGTCCCGGCCGGGCTCGCCGCGCGCGACACGCTGCGCCTGGAGGCGTGCTTCCACCTCTACGGCAACGACCTGATGGAGTCGCGCGGCCCGATCGAGGCCGGCCTCGGCTGGTGCTGCAAGGAGGCGACCGGCTTCGTCGGCGCCGAGGCGGTCGCGGCGGCGCGCGCCGCCGGCCCGGCGGAGCGGCTCGTGCCGTTCGCGCTCACCGGGCCCGGGATCCCGCGCCAGGGCAACGCCGTGGTCGGCGGCGGCGAGGTCACGAGCGGCACCTTCTCGCCGTCGCTCGAGCAGGGGATCGGGATGGCCTACGTGCCGGCCGCGCGCGCCGCCGTCGGCAGCGAGCTGGAGATCGACGTGCGCGGCAAGCGCCGGCCGGCGGTCGTGAAGGACAAGCCCCTGTACCGAAAGGACGGCTAGTGGCGGACTACCCGAAGGATCTGCTCTACCACCCCGAGCACGACTGGGCCCGCGTCGACGGCGACGTCGCGACGCTCGGGATCACCTGGTACGCGCAGGACTCGCTCGGCGAGGTCGTCTTCTTCGACCCGCCGCCGGTGGGCACGCGGGTGGCGCAGGGGGAGAGCTACGCTGAGGTGGAGTCGGTGAAGGCCGTCTCGGACGTGATCGCGCCGCTCTCCGGCGAGATCGTCGAGGTCAACGAGGCGCTCGGCGACGCCCCGGAGAAGATCAACGACGACCCCTATGGGGACGGGTGGATGGTGAAGGTGCGGCTGAGCGACCCGTCCGAGCGCGACGCCCTCCTCGACGCCGACGCATACGCCGCCCAACTCGGCTGACCCGCACCCGCCTCACCCGACCTGCCACGCGATGACCGTTTACACCTCCGCCACCGACGCCGACCGCCGCGCGATGCTCGACGCGATCGGCGTGATGTCGGTCGAGCAGCTGTTCGCCGACGTGCCCGGCGCGCTGCGGCTCGACCGGCCGCTGGCGCTGCCGGCGGGGATGGCGGAGCAGGAGGTGTACGAGCACCTGAAGGAGCTGGCCGCCCGCAACGTCTCGTGCGAGGACGAGATCTCGTTCCTCGGCGCCGGCATGTACGACCACTACGTGCCGTCGCTGATCGACACGCTGCTGTCGCGGTCCGAGTTCCTGACGCCCTACACGCCGTATCAGCCGGAGATCTCGCAGGGTGGGCTGCAGGTGATGTTCGAGTACCAGACGGCGATCTCGGAGCTGACGGGGCTGCCGGTCTCGAACGCGTCGGTCTACGAGGGGCCGAGCGCCGTCGGCGCGGCGGCGTATCTCGCGAAGCTGGCGAACGGCCGGCCGCGCGTGCTCGCGTCGCGCGGCGTGCATCCGCACGCGCGCGAGACGCTCGTCACGCTCGCGCGTGGGTACGGACAGACGGTCGAGGAGCTGCCGCTCGCCGGCGGCGCGACCGACCTCGACGCGCTGACCGCGGCGTTGGGCGACGACGTCTCGGCGGTCGTGCTCCAGCAGCCCAACTTCCTCGGCGCCGTCGAGGACGTGGCGGCGCTGACCGCGGCGGCCAAGGCGGTCGGCGCGGTCGTGATCTGCGCGTGCGACCCGATTCCGCTCGGGATCCTCGAGCCGCCCGGCGCGCAGGGCGTCGACATCGCCGTCGGCGAGGGGCAGACGCTCGGCAACCGGCTCGACTTCGGCGGCCCCTCGTTCGGCTTCTTCGCCGCGTCCCAGGAACACCTGCGCCGCATGCCTGGGCGGATCGCCGGCGAGACGGTCGACGTCGACGGCAAGCGCGGCTTCGTGCTGACGCTGCAGACGCGCGAGCAGCACATCCGCCGCGAGAAGGCGACCTCGAACATCTGCACCGCGCAGGCGCTCAACGCGCTCGCCGGCGTCGTCTACCTCGGCTGGCTCGGCCGGCGGGGGCTGGTGGAGCTGGGCGAGCTGCTGCTGCAGCGCACGGCCTACGCGCGCGAGGCGCTGTGCGCGATCGACGGCGTCGAGCCGCTGCACGAGCAGCCCGTCGTGCGCGAGTTCGCGCTGCGGCTGCCGGGGGTGGACGTCGAGGCGGTCGTGGAGCGGCTGGCGGCAGAGGGCATCAACGCCGGCTACCGGCTCGGGCGCACGTATCCGGAGTACGCCGCCGGGCTGCTCGTCGCGATCACGGAGCGCCGCACGCGCGCGCAGATCGACCGCTTCGCCGAGGCCCTCGCGAACGCGCTCGCGGCCGAACGCGGCGCGACGCCGGCGGGGGTGGGGGCATGACGCCGAGCGCGCCCACGACGCCCGCCTCCTCCGCGATCGCCGCGGCCGACGACGCGCTCACGATCTACGAGCGCTCCCGTCCGGGTCGCCGCGCGTTCGTCGCGCCGGAGCTCGACGTGCCGCAGCGGCCGCTCGAGGAGCTGCTGCCCGCGCAGCTGCGCCGCACCGCGCCCGCGCAGCTGCCGGAGGTCTCCGAGCCCGAGCTGATCCGCCACTACCACCGCCTCAGCAAGCGCAACTTCGACCTCGACACGGGCTTCTATCCGCTCGGCTCGTGCACGATGAAGCACAACCCGAAGCTGCACGAGCGCGTCGCGGCGCTGCCGGGCAACGCGCGCCTGCACCCGCTGCAGGACGAGCGGCGCGCGCAGGGCGCGCTGGAGCTGATGTGGAACCTGCAGGAGGCGCTCGGCGAGATCGCCGGGCTGCCGCACGTCTCGCTGCAGCCGTCCGCCGGCTCGCACGGCGAGCTGGCCGGCGTGCTGCTGACGCGCGCCTACCACGAGGACCGCGGCGAGCACCGCACGAAGGTGCTCACGCCCGACACCGCCCACGGCACGAACCCGGCGACGGTCACGATGGCCGGCTACGAGGTCGTCAAGGTCGGCACGAACGCCGACGGCGGCGTCGACGTCGACGACCTGCGCGCGAAGGCCGATGAGCAGGTCGCCTGCCTGATGCTCACGAACCCCTCGACGCTCGGCCTGTTCGACCCGAACATCGCCGAGATCGCCGAGATCGTGCACGGGGTGGGGGCGACGCTCTACTACGACGGCGCGAACCTCAACGCGATCATGGGCATCACGCGCCCGGGCGACATGGGCTTCGACATCGTGCACTTCAACCTGCACAAGTCGTTCACGCAGCCGCACGGCGGCGGCGGCCCCGGCGCCGGGCCGATCGCGGTCAGCGAGCGGATCGAGCCCTACCTGCCGCGTCCGCAGGTGGTGCGGCGCTCCGCTCCCGCGGCGCCCGGCGAGCCCGTGGGTTTCGCCTTCCACCTCGACGAGGACCGCCCGAAGTCGATCGGCAAGCTGCGCGGCTTCCAGGGCAACTACGGCGTGTTCGTGCGCTCCTACGCGTACATCCGCTCGCTCGGCGCGGAGGGGCTGAGAGAGGCGTCGGAGGTCGCGGTGCTGAACGCGAACTACCTGCTCGCGCTGCTCAAGCGCGCCGGGGTCGCGGAGTACCTGCCGGTCGCGTACGACCGCCTCTGCATGCACGAGTTCGTGCTGAGCGGCGCGCCGATGAAGCGCGAGCTGGGGATCAGAACTTTGGATCTCGCCAAGCGGCTGCTCGACTTCGGCGTGCACCCGCCGACGGTCTACTTCCCGCTGCTGGTCGACGAGGCGCTGCTGATCGAGCCGACCGAGACGGAGACGAAGGAGACGCTCGACCGCTTCGCCGAGATCGTCGCCGAGATCCTGCGCGAGGCCGCGGCGGACCCCGAGATCGCCCGCAACGCGCCGTACTCGACGCCGGTCCGCCGGTTGGACGAGGCGCGGGCGGCGAAGGCGCCGGTGTTGCGCCAGCCGCTGTGAACGGCGCGGACGCGCTCGGCCGCGAGCCCGCCGATCGATCCCGCGGCGAGCGCCCGCGCCGCAACGTCGAGCTGAAGGCGCGCGACGACGACCCCGCGCGCTCGCTCGCGATTTGCGGCGAGCTGGGCGCCGAGGACCGCGGCGAGCTGTGGCAGCGCGACACGTACTTCACCGTCCCACACGGCGGGCTGAAACTGCGCGAGCAGGCCCCCGGCAGACCGCACCTGATCCAGTTCCAGCGGGCGGACCAGGAGCAGGAGCGCGAGAGCCGCTACCGGATCGTCGAGGTCGCCGACGCGGGCGTGCTCACGGCGGCGCTCGACGCCGCGCTCGGCGTGCGCGGCGCGGTCGAGAAGCGCCGGCGGCTGCTGCTGTGGCGCGACGTGCGCATCCACCTCGACACGGTCGAAGGGCTCGGGACGTTCCTCGAGCTGGAGGCGGTCGCGCCGCCGGACTCCGATCTCGCGCTTGAGCACGAGCGCGTCGCCTTCCTGCGCGAGGCGCTCGCGATCGACGATGCCCGGCTCGTGCCGGTCGGCTACGCGGCGCTGCTCGGCCTTTGACGCTCTGCCGTCGCGCGGCGCTCAGCGCGGGTGTGGGCTTGCTGCGCGGCCGCGCTCGTGGGCATCGAGGGGAAGGGCGGTTGCTGTGGCGCTGGCGCCCGCGACGCCCTGCGGTCCACGAGGCCCGTCTCCGCAGTTTCGTAACGCTCCGGATTTACGACAGAGAATTAGACCGTCGTATGTGGGGTCTAATTCGCGGTCCTCGAAAAGCGGTGCACGCCAGCGGCCGAAAGTGCGCAGGCCGAGGCGCGGATTGCGACGAAAGATGCGCGGACGCTCTGAGCACAGCCGCTCCCTTCCCCTCGATGCCAGCCGGCGGACGCAACGCGCGCCAGCCCCGCCGTGAGCGGCGCTCTAGCTAGGAGGCCGAGCGCCCTGTCACCACCACCCGCGCGCCCTTCGCCGGCAGCATCGTCACGTTCCGATGCAGCACGCGCTCCGGGCGCGGGTCGGGCGCGACCATGTCGGTGCGCCGCGCGATCGCGCGCAGCACGACGCGCTGCTCGGCCATCGCGAGCGTCGCGCCCAGGCAGCGGCGGATGCCGCCGCCGAACGGCACCCATGTGTACGTGCCCGGTCTGACGCCGAGGAAGCGCTCCGGGCGGAAGCTGAACGGGTCGGGGTAGACGTCCTCGCGGTGGTGCAGCAGCGTCACCGACACGAGGAAGTGGCTGTTCGCCGGCAGGCGCCACTCGCCCAGCTGCCACGGCGCCTTCACGCGCCGCCCGGTGATCGGCACGACGGGGCGGTTGCGCATCGCCTCGTGGATCGTCGCCTCGACGTAGGCCGCGGCGTCCTCGGAGTCCCCGTCGGAGCGCACCTCCTCGCGCAGGCGGTCGTACGCGTGCGGCGTGCGCAGCAGCCGCTCGAACGTCCACGCGAGCGAGTTGGCGGTCGTCTCGTGGCCGGCGAGCACGAGCGTCAGCAGCTCGTCGCGCAGCTCCTCGTCGCTCATCGGCTGGCCGTCCTCGTCGCGCGCGGCGAGCAGCAGCGAGAGGATGTCGGTGTGCTCCGCGCCGTCGTCCTGGCGGGCGCGCGCGGCGGCGATCACGCCGTAGATGTCGCGGTCGAGCCGCGCGATCAGCCTCTTCGTGAGGCCGACGGGCTCCTCGCGGCCGGCGTTCATCAGCTCGGCGAACTGGCCGAGCGGCGTCTGCGTCAGCCACGACAGCCGCAGGATCATCTGGCGCAGGCCGTGCTCGGGCGTCCCCGGCTGCGGCTCGCCCTCGACGCCGAAGATCCCGGCCATGATCACGTCGAGCGTGACGGCCTGCATGCGCGGCGCGAGCGCGAACGGCTTGCCGATCGGCCAGGAGTCGATCTCGCGCTCGGCGACGTCGGCGATCATCTGCGTGTAACGCTCGACCGCCTCGCCGTGGAACGGCGGCAGCAGCAGCTTGCGCTGGCGCATGTGCGGCGGGCCGACGGTCGTCAGCACCGAGTTCGGCCCGACGATCGGGCGCAGCGGCGACTCGCCGGCCGTCGACAGCGCCAGCTCCGGTTGCGTGAAGAGCGACTTGACGTGGTCGGGGTGGCTGACGATGTACGTGCGGTCGTCGTCGTAGTCGCGTCGCTGCGGAAACAGGACCGCGAACGTCTCGCCGAGCTCGCGGCGCGCCTTGAACAGCAGCGGGACCTGCCGGATCGAGAAGCGCAGCGCCTGCAGCTGCCGCGGCATGTCGATCGCCGGCGGGAGCTCGAGCGGCGCACCGTCGTCGGGTGCGGGGCCGGAGGGGGAGGGAGGCGCCTCGCCGATCAGATGCGATCCCGCCCGCCCGGTGATGTCCTGCTCGATCGTCGCGCTCATGGATCCGATTGAATCAAGGTCAAACGCGGCCCGCGACAGTACGGGGCGTACTGTGTCCGATCTCACACAGGAGGAACGGATGGACGAGACGAGGCTTCCGGAGCGCCCGAACGAGCAGGGCTTCGCCGCGTTCGCGCAGCGCGCCGCGCAGGACGGCGGCGGACCGGTCACCATGCTGAACCTGCTGGCGTTCGTGCCGGGCGGCGGGCGCGAGCGCTACGAGCAGTACGCCGTCGCCGTCGCCCCGCTGCTGGAGCGCGCCGGCGGGCGGATCGTCTACGCCGGCGAAGCGGTTCCGCCGCTGCTCGGCGACGACGCGTGGGATCTCGTCGCGCTCGTCGAGTACCCGACGCGGCAGGCGTTCCTCGACATGGTCTCCTCGCCGGACTACCTGGCGATCGCGCATCTGCGCACCGAGGCGCTGACGCGCGGCGAGCTGCACCCGCTCGACACGCTCGCCGCGCTGCCCGACCGGTAGCCTGCCGCGCCGTGCGGATCTTCTCGGGCATCCAGCCGACCGGGCGCAAGCACCTCGGCAACTTCATCGGCGCAATCGAGCAGTACGTCCACCATCAGGACGAGGGCGAGGCGATCTACTGCATCGTCGACCTGCACGCGACGACGGTCAGATACGACCCGGCCGAGCTGCGCGAGCGGCTCTACGACACTGCCGCGATCCTGCTCGCCGCCGGGATCGATCCCGAGCGGGCGATCTTCTTCCGCCAGGGCGACGTGCTGCAGCACAGCGAGCTGGCGTGGCTGCTGTCGAGCGTCACGGCGTTCGGCGACCTCAACCGCATGCACCAGTTCAAGGAGAAGTCAGGCTCGCAACGCGACCTCGCCTCCGCCGGGCTGTTCACGTACCCGGTCCTGATGGCCGCCGACGTGCTCGCCTACCGCGCCGACACGGTCCCCGTCGGCGACGATCAGCGCCAGCACGTCGAGCTGATGCGCGACATCGCGCAGCGCTTCAACGCGCGCTTCGGCGAGACGCTCGTCGTGCCGAGAGGCGTCTACCGCGAGGTCGGCGCGCGCATCATGGACCTGCAGGAGCCCGAGCGGAAGATGTCGACGACGGGCGGGACCGAGCAGGGCACCGTCTACGTGCTCGACGACCCGGCGACGATCGAGAAGAAGTTCAAGCGCGCGGTGACGGACTCGGGCGAGGGCGTGCGCCGCGCACCCGAGAAGCCCGGAATCTCCAACCTGATCGAGATCCTCGCGGCCGTGACGGGCAGATCCTTCGAGGAGGTCGAGCGCGCGCACGCCGACTCCCGCTACGGCGACTTCAAGCTGGCCGTCGCCGAGGCCGTGATCGCCCGCCTGCAGCCGGTGCACGAGCGCTACGAGGCGCTGCGCGCCGACGAGGCGGCGCTGGAGCGCGTGCTGGCCGAAGGCGCCGAGAAGGCGCGCGCGATCGCGACGCCCGTGCTCGCCGACGTGCGCCGCGCGATGGGCGTCGGCCCGGCCGCTTGACGCCCCGCCGTCGGCCGCGCGCGCTAGCCTGACCCCCTTGCGCGCCGCCGATCTGGACCTCGACCTCGACGTCTTCGCGGGCCCCTTCGACCTGCTGCTGACGCTCGTCCTGCGCGAGGAGGTCGACCTGCTCGAGGTCGACCTCGCCGACGTCGTCGTCACCTACATCGACTTCCTCGAAGCGAAGGGCGAGCTGGACCTCGAGCTGGCGACCGAGTTCCTCGTGCTGATCGCCGCGCTGCTGGAGCTCAAGTCGCGCCTGATGCTGCCCGGCGAGGAGCAGGAGCTGCTCGACGTCGAGCCCGGCGAGGCGGCCGAGGAGCTGCTCGCGCGGCTGCTGGAGGCGCACCGCTACCGCGGCGCCGCCGAGCACCTCATCCACGCCTTGGAGCAGCAGTCCGGCTACCGCTTCCGCAGCGCGCCGCTGCCGCCGCAGCTGCGTCGCAGCTCGCTGGAGGAGTCAGCCGCGGTCTACGACCCGGCGCTGCTCGGCAGAGCGCTCGGCGGCCTCCTGCGGATGCCGCCCGAGATCGACCTGCACCACGTGACGATCCAGAAGGTCACCGTGATCGAACGGCTGAAGGTGCTGCGCGGGCTGTTGCGGCGTGGGCGCTTCTCGTTCGACGAGGCGGTCGCCAGAGCGGACCGCGTGACCGTCGCCGTGACGATCTGGGCGCTGCTGGAGCTGTACAAGCGCGGCGAGGCGACGTGGGAGCAGGCCGAGCCGTTCGAGGAGATCACCGTCGAGGCGCTCGCCGAGCGGCCCTGGCCGGACCTCGCGGGCGCGGCCACCGGCGGCGAGACGCTGCGGACGCCGCACGTCGAGCCCGACGCCGCGCACGACCACGCCGAGGTGGTGGCGTGATCGACCTCGCGGGCACCCTCGAAGCCCTGCTCTTCCTCTCCCCGGACCCGCTCCCGGCGGCGGCGCTCGCCGATGCGATCGGCATCGAGGACGACGAGGCCGCGGAGGCGCTCTCGGCGCTCGCGGCGTCCCTCGACGCCGATGGCCGCGGCCTGGTGCTGCGCGAGCTGTCGGGCGGCTGGCAGCTGTCCTCGCATCCCGAGGCGGAGGACGCCGCGCGCCGCCTGCTCGCGAAGCCGCGCACGCCGCCGCTGACGCCGGCGCAGGCGGAGACGCTGGCGATCGTCGCCTACCTGCAGCCGGTCTCGCGCCCCGAGATCGCGCGCATCCGCGGCGTCAACGCCGAATCGGCCGCGCAGACGCTGATCGAGCGCGGGCTGATCGAGGAAGCCGGCCGCTCGCAGTTCGGGGCCGTGCTGTATCGGACGACGGAGCTGTTCCTGCGGCTGTTCGGGCTGACCGACGTGGCCGCGCTGCCCGACGTGACCGCCTGGGATCCCTCGCCCGAGATCGCCGCCTCGATCCGCGAGCGGCTGCTGAGAGCCGGCGAGGCGCGGCTCGGCGTTCCGGCCGCCGCGGCGCCGGCGGAGGGGCGGGAGTCTGTGGAGCCCGGCTCCGACGACGCCGGCTCGGCCGACGCCGCCGATGGCATCGAGGGGGACGAGCCCGAGCGCTCGCCCGCCCCCGTCATCCCGATCGCCTGAACTGCAATTCACGTACCGCAGAGGTACAAAACTTGCACCTCAGGCGGCGACGGCGGCGAGCAGCTCTCTCGCGCGCTGGGGCTCACGCGTCAGCGCGCCGCCGACGCCGACGGCGACCGCTCCGGCCGCGAGCCACGCGGCGGCGTTCGCGGCGGTGATCCCGCCGGTGGGTACCAGCGGCGCATCGGGGAGGGCGGCCAGGAGGACCCGCAAGTCCGGCGGAGTGAGCCGGTCGGCGGGGAACAGCTTCACGAGATCCGCGCCGGCGCGCATGCACGCGTCGATCTCCGTCGGGGTGAACGCGCCCGGCACGGCGGCGGCGCCCGCCTCGTGCGCGGCCGCGACGACCTCGGGGCGCAGCACGGGGGACAGCAGGAAGCGTGCGCCGGCGTCCAACGCCGCCACCGCTTGGGCGGCGGACATCACCGTCCCGGCGCCGACCAGCGCGCCCGGGAGAGCAGACAACGACGAGATCGCGGACAAGGCGCCCGGGACGTTCATGGGAACCTCGACCACGTCGACGCCGCCCTCGATGACCGCCGTTCCCACGCGCTCGGGCTCCGAGCACCGCAGGATCGCCACCACACGCCGCTCGGCGATCCGCGCGGCGACCGCGTTCACGCCGCCGCGGCCTTCGCCGCCAGCTGCCCGCACGCCGCGTCGATGTCGCGACCGCGCGTGAGCCGCACGGTCGCCTCGACGCCGCGCGACTCCAGCGCCTCGCGGAACGCGGCGATCGCCTCGCGTCCCGACCCCTCGTACCCCGTGCCCGTCGGGTTGTACGGGATCAGGTTGACCTTGTAGATCCGGCTGTCCAGCAGGTCTCCCAGCGCCAACCCCTGCTCGTAGCGGTCGTTCACGCCCGCGAGCATCACGTACTCGATGAAGATCTTTCGGCGCTTGACCTCGTAGAACTCCTCGCACGCCTCCAGCACCTGCTCCAACGGGTAGCGCTCGTTGACGGGCATGATCTGCGAGCGCAGCTCGTCCTCCGGCGCGTGCAGCGACAGCGCGAGCCGCAGCGGCAGGGGAGAGTCCGCGAGGCGCAGGATCCCGGGGATCCAGCCGACCGTCGACACGGCCGTGCGCCGCGACGTGATGCCCACGTCGGGCAGCCGACGGCACGCCGCGAGCACGTTGTCGAGGTTCATCATCGGCTCGCCCATGCCCATGAAGACGCAGTGGTCCACCTCCGTCATGCGACGGAAGTGCAAGGCCTGGTCGAGGATCTCCGACGCCGTCAGGTTGCGGCCGAACTTCATCGTCCCCGTCGCGCAGAACGTGCACGTCAACGGGCAGCCCGACTGCGAGGAGAGGCACAAGGACCGCCGGCCGTCGCGGTAGCGCATCAGCACCGCCTCGACCGGGCGGCCATCCGCAGTCGAGAACAAGGCCTTCACCGTTCCGTCGGACGCGTGCGCCTCGTGCTCCAGTCTCAGCGAGGAGAACGGGACCTCGCCCGCCAAGTGGGAGCGCAGCGCCGCCGGAAGGTTCGTCATCTCCTCGTAGCCGCTCGCCCCGCGCGCCAGCCACTCCCAGACTTGGCGCGCACGGAAGGCGGGCTCGCCCCGCGCAGCGAGGACCCGGTCAAGAAGCTCGAGATCCATGACCGGCATAGAGTGGCAGCAATGCGGCTCGCCAAGTACCTCGCCCACGCGGGCGTCGCCTCGCGTCGCGCCTCCGAGCAGCTGATCGCCGACGGTCGCATCACCGTCGACGGCAAGCGGGTCACGGACCCCGCCCGCGACGTCGACGACTCCAACGACGTCGCGTTCGACGGGGAGCCCGTCCGCGGCGCCGAGCCCCGCGTCGCCTACGCGCTGCACAAGCCGGCCGGCGTCGTCTCGACCGCCAGCGACACGCACGGCCGCAGAACCGTCGTCGACCTCGTCCCCGCCGAGCGCCGCCTGTACCCGGTCGGCCGTCTCGACGCCGAGTCGACTGGACTGATCCTGCTGACGAACGACGGCGAGCTCGCGAACCGCCTCACGCACCCGCGCTACGAGGTCCCGAAGACCTACAAGGCCACGCTCGGCGGCGCCGCCCTCACCGACCGCGCGCTGAAGGCGCTGCGCGAGGGCGTTCAGCTGGAGGACGGCGTCACCGCCCCCGCGCGCGTGCGCCGCCTCACGCCGCACCAGCTCGAGCTGACGATCCACGAGGGCCGCAACCGCCAGGTCCGCCGCATGTGCGACGCGATCAGACGGCCGGTCAAGCAGCTCGTGCGGATCCGCTTCGGGCCGCTCGAGCTGGGCGACCTCAAACCGGGCAAGGCACGCCGTCTGACGAGCACCGAGCTGGCCGCGCTCGCCACCGCGGCGGCTGCTCCGCCTCGTCGCGCACGCGACTGAGAGAATGCCCGCCGCCATGCGACTGTTCGCGCTCCGAGGCGCCATCCAGGTCGACCACAACGACGCCGAGGAGATCCTCGGCGCCACGTACGACCTGATGCGCGAGCTGATGGACCGCAACGGGCTCGACCACGAGGACCTCGTCAGTTGCCTGTTCACGCTCACCGAGGACCTCGACGCGCAGTTCCCGGCGCTCGCGGCGCGGCGGATGGGTCTCAACGCCGTCCCGCTGATGTGCGCGCGCGAGGTCCCCGTGCCCGGCTCGCTGCCGCGCGTGATCCGCGTGCTGGTGCACTACTACGCGCAGGAGGGGCACGTCTCGCGTCACGTCTACCTGCGCGGCGCGAAGGTGCTGCGCGCCGACCTCGACGCGGCACAATAGGCCTCTCGTGTCGATCGAGTTCGCCGACAAGATCCGCCGCCTGCCCACGTATCCGACCGCGGGCGGCTACGCGCTGGGCGACGAGTACGCGATGCTCGCCTCCAACGAGGCGCCGTACGGCCCGCCATCCGGCGTCCAGGAGGCGGTCGAGCGCGCGCTGCGGAACATCAACCGCTACCCCGATCCGTCCAACAGCCGCCTGCGCGGAGCGCTCGCCGCCCGCTACGACTACGCGCCCGAGCAGATCGCGATAGGCAGCGGCTCGTGCGACATCCTGCTGAGCGCCGCCGAGGCGCTGCTGGAGCCGGGCGCCGAGGTCGTCTACGCGTGGCCGTCGTTCTCGGTCTACCCGCACATGGCGGCGGCGACCGGCGCGCGCGCGGTGAGAGTGCCGCTGAACGACGCGCACGCCCACGACCTCGACGCGATGCTCGCGGAGATCACGGTCGCGACGCGGCTCGTGATCGTCTGCAACCCGAACAACCCCACCAGCACCGCGCTGCCGCTCGACGAGATCGTCGCGTTCGTGGAGAAGGTGCCCCGCAACGTCTGCGTGCTGATCGACGAGGCGTACTGCGAGTTCAACGTGCTCGACGATCCGGACGCCTCGCTCGACCTGGTGCGACGCCATGCGAACGTCGTGCTGCTGCGCACCTTCTCGAAGGTCTACGGGCTCGCCGGCCTGCGCTGCGGCTACGCGCTGTGCGGCGACGAGCGCTTCCGCGTCGCGGTCGAGCAGGTGCGTCAGCCGTTCTTCTGCAACGCGCTCGCGCAGGCGGCCGCCGAGGAGGCGCTGAAGCACCAGGACGAGATAACGAAGCGAGTAGAGGAGACGATCGCGGAGCGGCTCGGGCTGGAGGAGGAGCTGCGCGCGATGGGCCTGCAGGTCACCGACGCGCAGGCAAATTTCCTCTGGCACTCCCTGGGGACCGACGGGTCTGACGTCGACGCGGAGACGGAGAAGGCGATCGTCGACGGCCTCGCCGAGCGCAAGGTGCTGATCCGCTCCGGCAACGCGCTCGGCCGCGCCGGCTGGGCCCGCACGACGATCGGGACCCCCGCGGAGAATCGCCGCTTCCTCGACGCGCTGCGCGAGCTGGTCTAGAATCCGGCCAGCGTCATGCAGAACGACAGCCACCGATCGACGTCGTCCCCGCTCGCCGGCACCGCCGGTCGGACGTCGTATGCCGGTGGCTCCTGGCGCTTCTACGCCTGGCGATTTATCTAGGCGCTCGGCCTGGGACTCCGCCGTTCCCCATTGGGGAGCCTCTGAGACCGGGCGCCGATCTCGCCCGTTCCGTAGATTTCCAGGCCCAGAGAGGACCTTCTGAAGATGATCGTGATGAAGCAGGACGCGACGGAGGAGCAGATCCAGGCCGTGATGGCCCGGATCGAGGCGGTCGGCGCGCGCGCGCACCGATCTCCCGGCGAGGAGGTCACGGTGATCGGCGCGATCGGCGACCTCGAGCACGTCCAGCGGCTGGAGCTGGAGGGCGCGCCGGGCGTCGACAAGGTGATGCCGATCCTCAAGCCGTACAAGCTCGCCTCCGCCCAGATCCGCCACGGCGAGCCGAGCGTGCTCGAGATCGGCGGGCGCAAGATCGGCGGCGAGCACTTCGCGCTGATCGCCGGCCCGTGCACGGTCGAGTCGCGCGAGCAGGTGATGACCACCGCCGAGATCGTCAAGGGGGCCGGCGCGACGCTCTACCGCGGCGGCGCGTACAAGCCGCGCACCTCGCCCTACGCCTTCCACGGGCTCGGCGAGGAGGGCCTCAAGCTGCTCGCCGAGGCGAAGGCCGAGACGGGCATGCCGATCGTCACCGAGCTGATGGACGTGCGCGACCTCGAGCCGGTGCTCGAGGTGGCCGACGTGATCCAGGTCGGCGCGCGCAACATGCAGAACTACACGCTGCTGACGGAGCTGGGTCGCGCCGGCCGTCCGGTGCTGCTCAAGCGCGGTCTGTCCTCGACGCTCGAGGAGTGGCTGAACGCCTCCGAGTACATCCTCAAGGAGGGCAACGAAGCGGTGATGCTGTGCGAGCGCGGGATCCGCACGTTCGAGACCGCCTACCGCTTCACGCTCGACCTGACCGCCGTGCCGGTGCTCAAGCAGCTCACGCACCTGCCGGTGATCGTCGATCCCTCGCACGCCGCCGGCAAGCGCGACCTGGTCGAGCCGCTGTCGCTCGCGGCCGCCGCCGTCGGCGCGGACGGGATCATCGTCGAGGTGCACCCGAAGCCGGAGGAGGCGATCTGCGACGGCCCGCAGCAGCTCGTCGCCGCCGACTTCCCGGCGTACGCCGCGAAGGTCGAAGCCGCCGCCAACGTCGCAGGCAAGGTCCTCTCCGCCGTCCCGGCCGGATAGCCGGAGGTCGCCGCCCGTGCGCATCGCCGTAGTCGGGGTCGGCCTGATCGGCGGCTCGATCGGGCTCGCGGCGCGCGAGCGGCTCGGAGCGACGGTGTCCGGCTGGAGCCGCTCGCCGGCGACGCTGGAGCGCGCGCTGGAGCTGGGCGCGATCGACCGCGCGGGCGACGCGCTCGCCGATGCCGTGCGCGACGCGGAGGCGGTGTTCGTGTGCGCGCCGGTCGGCGTGCTGCCGGACGTCGTACGCGACGTGCTCGCCGCGGCGCCGCAGGACTGCGTCGTGACCGACGCCGGCTCGACGAAGCGGTCGGTGGTCGAGGCGACCGGGGATCCCCGCTTCGTCGGCGGCCATCCGCTCGCGGGCGCCGAGACCGCCGGCGTGGAGCACGCGCGGGCGGATCTGTTCGTCGACGCGACCTGGTACCTGACGCCGACGCCCGGCGCGACGGGCGTGCTGTTCGAACGGCTGCACCGCCTGATCAGAGAGCTCGGTGCGCGGCCCGCGACGATCGACGCCGCGACGCACGACACGATGCTCGCGGCGGTGTCCCATCTTCCGCACGTGCTCGCGAACGTCTTGGTCGCGCAGGCCGCGAGCGCGCTGGGCGGGGAGCGCCTGCCCGCCACCGGCCCGTCGTTCCGCGACGCGACGCGCGTCGCCGGCGCCAACAGCGCGATCTGGACCGACATCTACCTCGCCAACCGCGACGCGCTGGTCGAGCAGATGGACGGAGCGATCCGGCGGCTGCAGGACGTGCGCGCCGCGCTCACCGCCGCCGACGCGGACGCCGTGACCGGCTGGAACGACGCCGCGCGCGAGGACCGCCGCCGCCTGCTGGAGGCGCAGCTCGCCGGCGGGCCGCTGCACGAGCTGCGCGTGTCGGTGCCGAACGAGCCCGGCGTCGTCGCGACGCTCGCGCTGGAGCTGGCGAGAGCTGGCGTGAACATCGCCGACATGGCGCTGTATCCGACGCCCGACAACAGCGAGGGCGTCGTCGCGCTGTGGATCGCCGGCGACGAGCCGGCCGCGCGCGCGGAGTCGCTCGTGGCCGAGCGCGGCTACCCGGTGGCGCGCGCGTGAGGTTCGATCCCCCCGCGGGCGGCCTGCGCGGGACCCTCCGCGTTCCCGCCGACAAGTCGATCTCCCACCGCGCCGCCCTCTTCGGCGCGATGTCGTCCGGGCCGGTGCGCGTGCGCAACTTCCTCGATGCGGCCGACACGAACTCCACGCTGGCCGCCGTGCAGGCGCTCGGCGCCGGCGTCGAGGAGGCCGGCGATCCCGGTGCCTTCACGCTCCACGGCGTCGGGCTGCACGGCGCGCGCGAGGTCGACGGCGCGATCGACGTCGGCAACGCCGGCACGCTGATGCGGCTGATCTGCGGCTGGCTCGCGGCGCAGCCCGGTCGCAGCTGGACGCTCGACGGCGACGCCTCGATCCGCTCCCGCCCGATGGATCGCGTCGTGCAGCCGCTGTGGCTGATGGGCGCGCAGATCGCGGCGCGCGAGGATCGCTTCGCTCCGCTGGAGGTCCATGGCGGCGAGCTGCACGGGATCGCGTACATGTCCCCGGTCGCGAGCGCGCAGGTCAAGTCGTGCGTGCTGATCGCCGGGATGGCGAGCGCCGAGGGCGCGACGGTGACCGAGCCGCACCCGAGCCGCGACCACACCGAGCGGATGCTCGCGAGCGCCGGCGTGCCGCTCGAGCGCGACGGCACGCGCGTGACCGTCGCCCCGGTCGACGCGCTGCAACTCGAGGCGATCGACGTCCCCGGCGACCTCTCGTCGGCGGCCTTCCTGGTCGCGGCGGCCCTGCTCGTGCCCGGCTCGCGGGTGACGCTCGCGGACGTCAACGTCAACTGGACCCGGACGGGCTTCCTGCGGATCGCCGAGCGCATGGGCGCGCGCATCGGCGGCGAGCTCGAGCCGCTCGGCGGCTTTTCGCCGGGCGAGCCGGTCAGCGACCTGGAGATCGAGCACACGCCGCTGCACGGCACGACGGTCGAGGCGGACGAGGTCCCGCTCGCGATCGACGAGCTGCCGCTGGTGGCGCTGCTCGGCTGCTGCGCGGAGGGCGAGACGGTCGTGCGGGGGGCGGGGGAGCTGAAGGTCAAGGAGTCCGACCGCATCGCGACCGTCGTGGACGGGCTGAACGCCCTCGGCGGGGACCTGGAGGCGACCGACGACGGCTTCGTCGTCCGCGGCACGGGCGGCCTGCGCGGCGGCCGCATCGCCTCCCACGGCGACCACCGCCTCGCGATGCTCGGCGCCGTCGCCGGGCTCGCCTCGCGCGAGGGCGTCACGGTGGACGGGATGGAGGCGGCCGCGGTCTCGTATCCCGGCTTCGCGGACGACCTCGCGTCGCTGCTCGCGCGCTAGCCTCCCGCGCCATGGTCGTCGCGATCGACGGGCCCGCGGGGGCCGGCAAGTCCACCGTCGCGCGCGCCGTGGCCGACGCGCTCGGCTTCACCTACCTCGACTCCGGCGCGATGTACCGCTGCGTCGGGCTCGCCGCGCGCGAGCAAGGGCGCGAGCCGGCCGCGGTGGCGCCGGAGCTGCGGATCGAGCTGGGGGAGCGGGTCCTGTGCGACGGGCGCGACGTGACCGACGCGATCCGCACGCCGGAGGCGAGCGAGGCGGCCTCGCAGGCCGCCGCCGACCCGCGCGTGCGCGCGGCGGTCGTCGCGCAGCAGCGCCGCATCGTCGCGCACGGCGACTGGGTCGCGGAGGGCCGCGACATCGGCACGGTCGTGGCGCCCGACGCGGCCGTGAAGGTGTTCCTCACCGCCAGCCCGGAGGAGCGCGCCCGCCGCCGTTCCGCCCAGATCGGCGCGGACCTCGCGACCGTCATGCAGGAGCAGGCGATCCGCGACGAGCGCGACACCACCCGCGAGCACTCCCCGCTCGTCGCCGCCCCCGACGCCGTCGCGCTCGACACGACCGGTCTGACCGAGGACGAGGTCGTCGCCCGCGTCGTCGCGCTCGTGGCCGCAGCGCGATAGCGGTTATACTGGTTGGTATGACTTACAAGGTGGGTGCGAAGGGACAGGTCGTGCTGCCGAAAGAGCTGCGGGATGACCTCGACATCAAGCCAGGCGACGAGGTCATCTTCGACAAGGGTGACGGCGAGATTCGTGTGCGGAAGGCCCGTACGAAGGCGGAGATCGTCGACAGTCTCTTCGGTGCCCTCGCGGGTCCAGGGAAGCCGCTGACGGAGCTGCTGGTCGAGTCGCGACGTCGCGACCGCGAGCGCGAGGACCGCAAGTTCGACTACTTCAGATGAAGGTCGTGCTCGATGCGTGGGCAGTCGCCGCGCTCTTCAACGGCGAGCCGGCGGGCCGGCGCGTGAGACAGGCGCTCAAGCGGAGCGAATGCTGGATCTCCAGCGTCAACCTCGGTGAGGCCTACTACACGTCGCTCCGGGAGCGCGGCGAAGGACGGACGACGCAACTCATCGAGGATCTGCGCCAGGTGGTGCAGCTCGACCACCCCGACTGGCCGCTCGTTCGCGATGCGGCAGGGATCAAGGCGCGCGGCGGCTTGTCATACGCCGACGCCTTCTGCGTCGCCACCGCTCGACGCCACGACGCGCCTCTCTACACCGGCGACGACGAGATCCTCCGGTTGACCGATGCGGGGATCCAGTTCGTCGACCTCCGGAGCGCCAGATGAAGATCGCCGTCGTCGGCTATCCGAACGTGGGGAAGTCCTCGCTCGTGAACCGCCTCACGCAGTCGCGCGAGGCGATCGTGCACGAGCGGCCGGGCCTCACGCGCGATCGCAAGGAGCTGCGCACCGAGTGGAACGGCCGCCCGATCACGCTGATCGACACGGGCGGCGTCGACCTCGAGGACCGCGACGAGCTGGCGCGCTCGATCCAGGAGCAGGCGCGCGCCGCGCTCGCCGACGCGCAGCTCGCGCTGCTCGTCGTCGACGCGCGCGCCGGCGTGCGGCCGGGCGACCTGGAGATGGCCGACCTGCTGCGGCGGGGGAACCTGCCGATCGTGGTCGCCGCCAACAAGGTCGACAGCGCGGCCGACATCCCGCTCGCCGCCGAGTTCCACCAGCTCGGCCTCGGCGAGCCGATCCCCGTCTCCGCGTCGCAGGGGCTCGGCGCCGGCGACCTCCTCGACCGCCTCACGGACGCGCTCCCGCCGGAGGCCGACGACCAGGAGGAGGACGAGGACGTCATCCGGCTCGCGCTGATCGGCCGCCCGAATGTCGGCAAGTCGAGCATGGTCAACCGCATCCTCGGCGACGCGCGGGTGATCGTCTCCGACGTCGCCGGCACCACGCGCGACGCGATCGACCTGCCGTTCGCCTACGACGACCGCAGACTGATCCTCGTCGACACCGCCGGCCTGCGCCGCCAGGCGAAGGTCGGCGACTCGATCGAGTACTACACCGCGCTGCGCTCCCGTCGCGCCGCCGAGCGCGCCGACGTCGCGCTCGTCGTCTGCGACGCGACCGACGGCGTGACGTCGCAGGACCTGCGCGTCGCCGAGCTGGCGATGCAGTCCGGCTGCGCGACCGCGCTGGTCCTCAACAAGTGGGACCTCACCGGCGGCGAGGACCAGCCCGAGGTCGACCTCGACCACGAGCGCGCGCGCGTCGCGCAGAAGCTGCGCCTGCGTCCGCGCGTCCTGACCGCGAGCGCCCTCACCGGCCGCCACGTGCAGCGCCTCCTGCAGGAGGCGATGGCGCTCGCCGACCGCACCTCCGGCCGCATCCCGACGCCGCAGCTCAACCGCTTCCTGTCGGAGATCCAGGAGATCCGCCAGCCGCCCGCCAAGCAGAACCACCGCCTCAAGCTGATCTACATGACGCAGACCGCCGAGCGGCCGCCGCGCTTCTCGATCCAGGTCAACTCGCGCCAGCGCGTCACGCGCGACTACGCCTACTTCATCGAGAACCGGCTGCGCGAGCGCTACCGCCTGGAGGGGATCCCGCTGATCGTCGACTTCGTCGAGCGCAAGGAGCGGCGCGGCGAGGGGCGCGCGAATCCCCGCCGCTCTCGCACCCGCGCCGGCTGAGCTCGGTACTCTTGCCCGACGCCGTCGACCCTGGAGCCGACCACGAACCCGAGGACCCATGACCACCTTTGCTGACAACGAGTTCCTGTTCACGTCCGAGTCGGTGACGGAGGGGCACCCAGACAAGGTGTCCGACCGCATCTCCGATGGCGTGCTCGACGCCGTCCTGCGCGAGGACCCCTACGGTCGCGTCGCCTGCGAGACGCTCGTCAACACGGACCTCGTCGTCATCTCGGGCGAGATCTCGACCAGCGCCAAGCTCAACGTCGAGCAGATCGCGCGCGACGCGATCCGCGAGATCGGCTACACCGACCCCGACGCGGGCTTCAGCGCCGACACGGTGCGCGTGCTCAACGCGCTCGACCAGCAGTCGCCCGACATCGCGCAGGGCGTCGACAAGGCCGACGAGGCGCGCACGGAGGGCTCGAGCGACGAGCTGGACGTCGCCGGCGCGGGCGACCAGGGCATGATGTTCGGCTACGCCTCGAACGAGACGGAGGAGCTGATGCCGCTCCCGATCGCGCTCGCGCACCGTCTCGCGAAGCGCCTCAGCGAGGTCCGCAAGGACGGCACGCTCGCCTACCTCGGGCCGGACGGCAAGACGCAGGTGTCGGTCCGCTACCGCGACGGCCAGCCGGTCGCGATCGAGAGATTGCTGATCTCCACGCAGCACGCCGAGTCGGCGACGCGCGAGCAGATCGCCGCCGACCTGTGGGAGCACGTCGTCGTGCCGGTGCTGCCGGCCGAGCTGTACGACGCCGCGCAGCTGCGCGACGATTTCCTCGTCAATCCGACGGGCAAGTTCGTGATCGGCGGCCCCGTCGGCGACTGCGGCCTCACCGGGCGCAAGATCATCGTCGACACGTACGGCGGCATGGCGCGCCACGGCGGCGGCGCCTTCTCCGGCAAGGACCCGTCGAAGGTCGACCGCTCGGCCGCGTACGCCGCGCGCTACGTCGCCAAGAACATCGTCGCGGCGGGCCTCGCCGACCGCGCGGAGGTGCAGGTCGCGTACGCGATCGGCGTCGCGCACCCGGTCTCCGTGATGGTCGAGACGTTCGGCACCGAGAAGATCGGCCGCGGCCAGATCGAGGCGCTCGTGCGCGAGCACTTCGACCTGCGCCCGGGCGCGTTCCGCGAGTACCTCGAGCTGCACCGGCCGATCTACGCCAAGACGGCCGCGTACGGCCACTTCGGCCGCGAGGACGCGGACTTCGCGTGGGAGCGGACCGACAAGGCAGACGTGCTGCGCGACGCCGTCGGCGCCGCCGCCGTCTAGATCCCGCCGGCAGTCCGCCCGCGCCCGACTCGCGCCTCGCGCCGGCGGTGCGCCTGAAACGCAAGACGGCGCCGCGGATGTCCACAGCGCCGCCCCCAGTCTCGCTAAGAGGAGAGACTATATTAGCCTAACGATAATTAGTGCGGTGGTAAATAGTAGGAAGACCAGGGCATTGTCCGAGGCGAAGGTTCCGGGGAAGCCGCAGGAGGTGTCTATGGTGCCACCGAGGGTTACGCTTCTGATCCTGCCACTCACTATGCCGCGGTTGTACTGGGCCTGTGCCGGTCTTTCAACTGTGGATCTTGATAGGCAGCTGGCGCCTTCGGGTGTCCTCACCCTGATCGAGGCGTCGATGGTATTCGTATCTATACGGGTTATGTTCGGTAGGACCCCGACGAAGTTCGCGTATCTGACGTGCCACGGGAGCGTTTCAGTTAGGACTGTCGCCGTGCCTGTTACGCAGGGGCCGAGGTGGGCCGCTGTGATGTAGCCTATTAGCTGACCGATGATCTTGGCTATCGTCCTTGAATGCAGCGAGCCTTCGAGGGTGAGCTCGCAGTTGGTCTGACCAAAGAGACCGTTGAATCTGACTTCCCTGAAGTAGGCACGGAGTTGCTGGTTGTTGAAGCTGAAGTTCCTGGCGAACGCCGAAGAGGTGAACGCACCGAGGAGCACCGTGGCACCGGCCACGGCGAGGAGCAGCTTGCGGAGTCGCATGGATGTACCTCGTAGATCGCGAGTAATTCACGGTTGACGCTGGTGCGCAATGGCGTTGAAGCTCCGGAGACCCCCTTTCCCGCGGAAGTGTGCGTGATCACCCAAGGTGACCGCAGCGATCCGACGCTGCGGTAGAGGCGGAGCGCGCACCCGCTCGCAGCGTACGAACGTGATGGTCCGATGTCAAGCAAAACATGCTCTGGTTTGCGGACCGCCGGCTGGTCAATTGACGGTGGGCCCCTGTTCCGGGCTCGCCGAGCGTCAGCCTGACCGTCAGTGTTTCGCCGCTCTTACGGCTAGACGCCGCCGGGCAGTCCGCCCGCGCCCGACTCGCGCACCGCCGCCTCGCGCCGGCGGTGCGCCTCGTCGACCGCTCGCACGACGCGGCTCGGGTTGGCGACGCCGCGGAACGTGAAGTCGGAGTCGTCGCTGCCGGCGGTGTCGAAGTCGACCGCGCCGACGCGCAGCAGGCGGTCGACGATCGTCTGATTCGTGTTGACGTTCTGCACGCGCTCGACGCGCGTCTCCTGCACGTGCCGCGCGAGGATCCCGCGGCGGATCGTGAGGCGGTGGTTCGTGATCGTGTAGGACGTCGTCATCCGGAACAGGAAGCCGGCGAGGATCACGAGCGCGACGAGCGCGACGAACACGAGGATCGTCGTGGTCAGCGAGAAGTCGCCGCCGATCAGCGTCACGAGCGCCGCCACCCCGCCGCCGACGGCCGCCCCGAGAACGCCCTTGGCGTAGAAGCTCAACGTGCCCCGCCACGACGGATGCCCGTCGAAGATGACCTGCTCCTCCGGGTGCAGCTCGAGCGCCACGGGGCGGAGCCTACCCGGCCGGGCCGGCGGATCGCCAGCGCCGGCCCGATCGACCACACTTCTCGACGGCATGCTCCCGATCGCCCGCGTCGAGCCGCTCACGACGACCCGCGCCCTGCGCGGGCCGTTCGACTACCGGCTGCCGGCGTCGCTGGCCGACGTCTGCGTCGGAACGCTGCTGCGGGTCCCGTTCGCCGGGCGCGAGCTGCTCGGCGTGGTGGTGGAGCGGGCGTCGTCGTCCGAGGTCCCGGACGCGCGGCTCGCGGAGCCGCTCGGGCGCCTGGAGCCGGCGCTCCCGGCTGACCTCGTCGCGCTCGCGCGCTGGATCGGGGAGGAGTACTGCTCCACGTTCTCGCGTGCGTTGCAGCTCGTGCTGCCGCCGGGCGCCGGCCGCGACGCGAGACCCCGCGTGCGCGTGCGCACGGTGCTCGTCGCGGAGGCGACCGACGCGGGCCGCGCGGCCGTCGCGGACGGCTCGGACCACGCCGCCGCGTCCGCGGCCGGCTCCGCGCCGTCCGCCGCGCGGCTCACCGACCGCCAGCGCGCCGTGCTGGAGCGGCTCGCCGCCGACGGCCCGCTGCCGGCGACGCAGACCGGCGCCGACCACGGCGGCCTGCGCCGCCTCGCCGAGCGCGGCCTGCTCGTCCTGGAGCCGCGCGCGCAGCGCCGCCGCCCGCTCGTGCAGGCGGTCGGCGCGCGTTCCGCGCACGCGCCGTCGCTGACCGGCGAGCAGCAGGCCGCGCTCGCGCCGATCCTGGCGGCGCTCGCCGCCACGTCCGGCCCCTCGTCGGCGGCTGACGCCCCCGCCGCAGGTTCGAATCCTGCTCCCCCCACAGACGCCCCGCCCGCCCGCCGCTTTCTCCTCCACGGCGTCACCGGCTCCGGCAAGACGGAGGTCTACCTGCAGGCGGCGGAGGCAGCCCTCGCCGCCGGCAGATCGGTGCTCGTGCTCGTGCCGGAGATCGCGCTCGCGCCGCAGACGGTCGCGCGCTTCCAGGCGCGCTTCGGCGACACGGTCGCCGTGCTGCACTCGCAGCTCGGCCAGGGCGAGCGCTACGACGAGTGGCTGCGGCTCGCGAGCGGCGAGGCGCGTATCGCCGTCGGGCCGCGCTCGGCCGTCTTCGCGCCGCTCGACGACCTCGGCCTCGTGATCGTCGACGAGGAGCACGAGCCGGCCTACAAGCACGAGGGCGACCCGCGCTACGACGCGCGCCGCGTCGCCGCGAGACGCGCCGCCGACGCGGGCGCGGTCCTGCTCGCCGGCAGCGCGACGCCGCGGCCGGAGAGCGTGCAGGCGCTGACGCGCATTCGCCTGACGCAGCGGGTGGACGGCCGCCCGCTGCCGCCCGTCGAGGTGCTCGACATGCGCGACGCGCGCCACCCGCTGCACCCGGCGACGCGCGAGGCGCTCGGCGACGTGCAGCGCGCGCAGCGCAAGGCGATCGTGCTCGTCAACCGCCGCGGCTGGTCGAACTTCCTCTCGTGCCGCCACTGCGGTCACGTGTGGAGCTGCCCGCAGTGCGACGTGGCGCTCGTGCTGCACCAGCGCGACGGCGCGCTCGCGTGTCACCACTGCGGCCATCGCGAGCGGATCCCGACGAGTTGCACGCAGTGTCACTCGGCGTCGGTCGCGCGCCACGGCGCCGGCACCGAGCGGATCGAGACGGAGCTGCTGGAGGCGCTCGGGGATCCCGACTTCCCGATCCTGCGGCTCGACGCCGACACGGCGCGCGGGGGAAAGGGAGCCGTTGCGCGGACGCTGGAGCGCTTCGACCGCGCGCGCGCCGGCGTGCTCGTCGGCACGCAGATGGTCGCGAAGGGCCACGACTTCCCCGACGTCACGCTCGGCGTCGTGCTCGACGCCGACCAGACGCTGCGCTTCCCCGACTTCCGCGCGGAGGAGCGCACGTTCGCGCTCGTCGCGCAGCTCGCGGGCCGCGCGGGTCGGGGCGATCGTGGACATGGGCGCGTGCTCGTGCAGACGCTCTCGCCCGACGCGCCGTCGATCGCGGCGGCTGCGAGACACGAAGCGGACGGCTTCCTCGCCGGCGAGCTGGAGCGCCGCCGCGCGCTCGCCTACCCGCCGTTCGCGTCGCTGATCCGCGTCACGTGCTCCGCCGAGGAGGCGGGCGACGCGACGGCCGCCGCGCAGGCCGTGCGCGAGCGGATATCGGCGCCGGACGCGATCGTGCTCGGCCCCGCGCCGCTGTTCCGCCTGCGCGGCCGCGAGCGCAGCCAGCTCGTCGTGAAGGCACCGCAGCGGCGCGCGGCGATCGTCTCCGTCGCCGCGGCGGTCGACGCCGTCGCGAGAACGCCGCTCGGCCGCCGCGTGCAGCTCAGCGCGGACGTCGATCCGCAATAGGTCCCACTACGCTTCACGCACGATGGCCGACGAGACGATCGCCGACGAGCAGCTCGACGAGGAGCAGGAGGAGCGCCTCGACCCCGAGGTCGCCGCGCGCCGCCAGGCCGCGCTGCGCTTCGTGCGCCAGTGGGGCGATCCGGTGCTCAAGTCCCGCGCCAGCGAGGTCCAGGCCTTCGACGACGAGCTGCGCACGCAGATCGAGCAGATGGGGCGGATCATGGAGGACGCGCTCGGGATCGGCCTGGCCGCGACGCAGGTCGGCAAGCTCCAGCGCGTGCTCGTCTACCGCGTCGAGCCGGACTCGCCCGTGAACGCGGTCGTGAACCCCGTGATCGAGTGGTCGGGGAACGAGCTGGACACGGCGGAGGAGGGTTGCCTCTCGCTGCAGGGCGTGCTCGTCGACGTCGAGCGGCCCGTCTACGTCCGCGTGCGTGCGCAGGACGAGCACGGCGAGCCGATCACGATCGAGGCATCGGGGCTGGAGGCCCGTGTGCTCCAGCACGAGATCGACCACCTCGACGGCGTGCTGATCCTCGACCGCACCTCGCGCGACCAGCGCAAGGCGGCACTGCGCGCGCTGCGCGAGGCGGCAGCGCAGGCGGCGTGAGGACGGTCTACCTCGGCACCTCGGAGTTCGCGGCCGAGGTGCTCGAGCGGCTCGCCGACTCGCCGCACCGGCCTGCCCTGGCGGTGACGCGGCCGGATCGGCCGGCGGGGCGGGGACGGCGGCTGGTTGCGCCGCCCGTCTGGCACGCCGCGCAGGCGCTCGGGCTGGACGTCTTCCAGCCGGACGACGTCAACGAGGAAGGGGCTTGTGCGCGGATCGCCGCGGTCGCTCCCGACGTCGTCGTGGTCTGCGCGTTCGGCGCGCTCCTGAAGGAGCCGCTCCTCTCGCAGCGCGACATGCTCAACGTGCACCCGTCGCTGCTGCCGCGCTGGCGCGGGGCGGCGCCGATCGAGCGGGCGATGATGGCGGGCGACGCGGAGACGGGCGTCGCGATCATGCGCGTCACGGCGGGCTTGGACAGCGGGCCGGTGTGTCTGGTGGAGCGCGAGGCGATCCGGGAGGACGACACGTTCGGCACGCTGTCGGCGCGGCTCGCGGCGTTGGGCGGGGAGCTGTTGGTGCGGGCGTTGGACGAGCGGCTCCCGTTCGTCGAGCAGGACGAGTCCGCCGTGACCTATGCGGAGAAGATCACGGCCGAGGATCGGATCCTCGATCCCGTGGCGCAGCCCGCCGCCCAGCTCGCCCGCACGGTCCGCGCCCTCTCGCCGCACATCGGGGCGCGTCTGGCGCTGCCCGGCGGCTCCGGTTACCTCGGCGTCTGGGGCGCTCAGCTCGCCGCGCCGGTGGCGCACCAGCCCGGCTGGTTGGGCAACGAGGGAGGACGCCTCGTGCTCGCCTGCCAGGACGGCACCGCGCTGGAGCTCACGACCGTCCAACCGCCCGGCAAGCGCCCCATGCCCGTCGCCGACTACCTGCGCGGCCACTCTCTTTGAGCTGTGTCGTTCCGGGGGTCCACACGACCCTCAGAACGACACACATCACTCCGCACTGGCCGGCCCGTCTACCGGCAGCGCCGCGCGGAAGCCGGTGACGGCGGCGGCGAAGAGGGTGAGCACGCCGATGGCGTGGGCCCAGCCGGCGTCGGCCACCGTCAAGAAGCCGAGCGTGAGCAGCAGGCAGGCGAGCGACACGCGGGCGAGCAGCCCCGCTCGCGAGGCGCTCAATGCACGCACGGGGCCGACCGGCGCGGCTGGAGCCTCCGCGCCATCCCCCTCGTAGCCCAAGCGCCCGCGCAACGTCAGCGTGAACAGGAGCGCCAGCGACGGCGCGAGCAGCAAGGCGCCAGCCGCCAGGGAGACCAGCACGGCGACGAGCACGTCGTGTCCTGCGGCCGCCTCGCTCACCGTCAAGCCCGGGAGCAGCACGGGCGCTTGGGCCACAGCCCATCCCGCCACCACCGCGGCGACCGCCAGCGCCGCGGAGTAGCGCGCCGCCTCGTAGCGCCGTGCCCACACGAGCGCCAGCGTCGCGACGCCGGCAAGCCCCGACACGATCAATGCCGGCAGCGCGTCGCCGACAAGCTCGTCGAACAGCCCCCGAGCCTCCGCGCGGACGACGAACAGACCGGCGACCGCCAGCCCGCCCGCCACCACGCCGGCCGTCAGCGCCCGCCCGCGGAACGCGCGCTCCATCTCATCCGACCCGCGCCGCACCGCGTCGGCCGCCAGATACACGGCAGCCAGGTACGCGCCCAGGGCGACCGCCAGCACGCCGATCGTCAGCGGCAACGCGCCGGTCCAGCTCGTCCACAGGTCGCCAGCGGCGTTGCCGACCGGCACCGCGCCGTCGGCGATCGCGCCGACCACAGTCCCGAGCGCGAACGGCGTCAGCACCGACGCGACGCCGAAGACCGTGTCGACCGTGCGCTGCTCTCCCGCGCGTACCGTGCCCGCGCGCAGCGCATACGCAGTGCCGCGGAACACGATCCCCACGGCGGCGATGAACAGCGGCACGGCCAGCGTCGAGACGATCGAGCCGAACGCGACCGGATAGCACGTCCACATCACGACGAGCACGAAGATCAACCAGACGTGATTGGCCTCCCACACCGGCGCCATCGCCGCATGCGCGTGCTCGCGCACGCGCTCCCCGCGCGAGCCGGGTCCGGCGAGCAGCTGCCACAGGCCCGCCCCGAAGTCGGCGCCGCCGAGCACGACGTAGAGCGCGAGCCCGAGCAGCGCGAGCAGCAGCGGGACGGCGTCGAGGCTCACGGCGACTCCCCAGCGGTGGCGCCCGTCGGCTGCGGATCCCCAACCCCGCCCAGCGGCGCGCGCGCGAGCCGCCGCAGGATCCACCACACCGCGCCGATCAGCCCGAGATACACGACGGCCAAGGTCCCGTAGCCGACCGGGATCCCGTTCGCGCCCGTGACCGCATCCTCGGTGCGCATCACCCCGTACACGACGTACGGCTGGCGGCCGACCTCCGTCACGACCCAGCCGCAGATCAGCGCGACGACCGACAGCGGCCCGCACACGACGAGCGCGCGGTAGAACCACCGCGACGACGGCAGCCGGCGACGCCGCCAGCGCACCCACAGCACGACCGCGGCGACGACGGCCAGCAGCGTGCCGATCCCGACCATCGTCTGGAACGCGAAGCGGATCACGTTGATCGCGCCGGGCCGCTCGTCGGGCGGCACGGAGTCGAGTCCTCTCACGGTCGCGTCGGGGTCGTGGTAGGCGAGAAGCGACAGCAGGTCGGGGATCGCGATCCCGCCCTTCACCTCGCCTGTGCTCTCCTCGTACCAGCCGCCGATGTGCTCGCTCGCGCCGCTCGTCGTCTGCTGCAGCCCCTCGAACGCGGCGAGCTTGACCGGCTGCTGGTTCGCGACCTCGCGCGCGGCCCAGTCGCCGACGAGCAGCTGCGCCGGCGCCGCCACCGCCGCGATCGTCAGCGGGATCGCCAGCGCGGTGCGCTCGTAGCGGAGCCAGCGGCCGTGCCGCAGCTTGCCCCAGGCGTAGATGCCCGCGAGCACGAAGCCGACGACGATGTACGCCGCGACGTACATGTGCACGAGCTCGTGCCAGAAGAAGCTGTTGCCGAACAGCGCGCTCCACGGGTGCACGTCGGTCACGCTGCCGTCGGCGGCGAGTCTGAACCCCTCCGGGTGGTTCATCCAGCCGTTGACCGCGATCACCATCGCCGAGCCGGTCAGGCCGGTCGCGACGATCGGCAGCCCGCACAGCAGGTGCACGCGGGGCGAGAGACGATCCCAGCCGTAGACGTAGATCGCGATGAAGATCGCCTCGAGGAAGAAGGAGAAGCCCTCGAGCGCGAACGCGAGCCCGAAGACGGACCCGAACGTCGCCATGAAGTCGGGCCACAGCATCCCCAGCTCGAACGAGAGGATCGTGCCGGTCACGACGCCGACGGCGAACAGCGCGACCATCACGCGCGTCCAGCGGCGCGCCAGCGTGCGGTGGAGCGGATCGCCGGTACGCAGCGACAGCCACTCGACGAACACGACGAGCGCCGGGAACGCGACGCCGAAGCAGACGAGCGGGATGTGCGCCGCGAACGACATCGCCTGCATCTGCCGCGCCTCCAGCAGGTACTCCTGCTGGACCGGTGCGAGCGCGGCTGCGAGCACGGCGTGCACGGCCTCGATCGTATCCCCGGCCGCGACCGGCGCAGCGTGCGCGGCGACACACAGGCGCGCCGCCGCGCCGTCGGCGCCGGCCGGCTGCGACGATCCCGGCGTGCCGCCCCACGGCTCCTCCACCTCCGTCGTCTCGCCCGCCCGCCGCGTCGCCGCGGCGGTGCTGCGCCGCGTCGAGCAGGGCGGCGCGTACGCCGACCGCGCGCTCGCCGCGGAGGCGACGCGCGCCGGGCTCGACGCGCGCGAGCGCGCGTTCGCCACGCAGCTCGCGTACGGCGTCGTGCAGCGCCGCCGTACGCTCGACCACGTGATCGCCGCCTGCGCCGGCCGGCCCGTCGAGCGACTCGACCCGCCCGTGCGCGACGCGCTGCGCCTCGGCGTGCTGCAGCTGCTGTTGCTCGACGGCGTCGCCCCGCACGCCGCGGTCGACCAGAGCGTCGAGCTGGCGAAGGCGGCCGGCGGCCCGGGCTTCAAGCTCGTCAACGCGGTGCTGCGGCGCGCCGGACGCGAGGGGCCGGCGCTGCTCGCCGCGCTCGACGACGCGACGCCGCACACCGCGGCGCTGAAGCACTCGGTGCCTGACTGGATCGCCGAGCTGTGGTGGGACGCGCTCGGCGCCGAACAGGCGCGCGCGCTGCTGGCGGTCGTCAACGCGCCGGCCGAGAGCGCGCTGCGCGTGAACGCGCTCGTGGCGGAGCCGCAGGCCGTGCGGGCGGAGCTCGCCGAGCGCGGCGTCGCGACGCGGGCGGCGACGGATCCGCTCGTCCCGGTGCCCGCCGGCGCCGACGGCGCGGCGCCGCCCTCGATCCCCGAGGGCCTCGTGCTCGACACGCCCTTCGACCCGAGCACGGACCCGCTGTGGGAGGCAGGCGCGCTCGTGGCGCAGTCGCGCGCGGCGATGAGCGCCGCGCGCCTGCTCGACCCGGCGCCCGGCATGCGCGTGCTGGATCTCTGCACCGCGCCCGGCGGCAAGGCGACGCATCTCGCGGCGCTCGTCGGCATGGGCGGCGAGGTCGTCGCGGTCGAGCGCAACGCCGGACGCGCCGACGCGCTGCGGCAGACGGTCACCCGCCTGCGCGCCGAGGCGATCGTCCGCGTCGAGACGGCCGACGCGACCGAGCTGCGCGCCGACGGCCCGTTCGACGCGGTGCTCGTCGATCCGCCGTGCAGCGGCCTCGGCACGCTCCAAGGGCGCCCGGACCTGCGCTGGCGCGTGCGCCCCGAGGCGATCGAGCAGCTCGCCGACCTCCAGCTGCGGGTCCTCGAAGCCGGCGCGCACGCGCTCGCGCCCGGGGGCGCGCTCGTCTACAGCACCTGCACGATCTCACCGCGCGAGAACGAGCAGGTGCTCGAGCGCTTCCTGGCACGCGCGCCGCAGTTCGCGCTCGAACGCGCGCACCAGACGCTCCCGCATCGGGACGCGACGGACGGGTTCTTCTACGCCCGTCTGCGCCGCACGGTCTGATATCACCGACCCGCATGCAGAGAGCGGGGGCATGAGCGAGCAGCAGAAAGTGGACCTGGGACCGGAGTGCCCGGGCTGCCACGAGCCGTGGCTGCGCCCCACGACGATGCCCGGCCGCTACCGCTGCGTCTACTGTCTGCGCCGCTACGAGCTGTCGTCCGTCTGTCCCAACTGCGGCGAGCACTCGACGATCGTGCGCATGTCGAGCACGGCGATCCTCACCTGCAACCACTGCAGAGCGTCGATGCTGACGCAGGTCTGACGGCTGACCCTGCGACACTTCGCGCCGCCATGACCGCCCGCGACCGAGCCGCCGAGCTGCTGCGCGCGCGCCGCGTCGCGCCGTCGATCCTGTCGGCCGACTTCGCGCGCCTCGGCGCGCAGGTCGACGCGGTGCTCGAAGCGGGCGCGCGCGTGGTCCACGTCGACGTGATGGACGGCCACTTCGTCCCGCCGATCACGATCGGTCCGCTCGTCGTCTCCGCGCTCGCGGACCGGGTTCACCAAGCCGGCGGCATGCTCGACGTGCACCTGATGATCGAGCGCCCCGAGCGCCAGCTCGCCGAGTTCGCGCGCGCGGGCGCCGACGCGATCAGCGTCCACGCAGAGGCGACGCCGCACCTGCACTACGCGCTGCGGGCGGTCCGCGAGGCCGGCTGCGCGGCAGGCGCGGCGGTCAACCCGGCGACATCGTCGGGCGCGCTCGACGAGGTCGCCGAGCTGCTCGACCTCGCGCTCTGCATGTCCGTGAATCCCGGCTGGGGCGGCCAGCCGTTCATCGCGGCGTCACTCGGCAAGCTGGCGCGCCTACGCGCTGCGCTGCCGCGGCACGTCGCGCTCGAGGTCGACGGCGGCGTCGATCCGTCGACCGCTGGACCGTGCGCCGAGCAGGGCGCTAGTCTGCTGGTCGCCGGGTCCGCAATCTTCGGCGCCGCAGACCCGGCCGCGGCCTACGCTGGGATCGTCGAGGCCGCCGGCGCCACGTAGCGGTCCCCAGCCCGCGGAGCGGGCGTGCGGGGCCGCGCAGAGAGAGCGAAAGGACCCCCACGTGACCGCCAGCCCGATCGTCACCGCCGTCGACTTGCACCGCCGCTTCGGCGAAGGGGAGGCCGCCGTCGACGCGCTCGCCGGCGTCACGCTCGAGCTGCCGGCTGGGGCCTTCACGGCGATCATGGGCCCCTCCGGCTCCGGCAAGTCGACGCTGATGCACTGCCTTGCCGGGCTCGACAACCCGACCTCCGGCACGATCACGATCGACGGCGTCGACCTCGGCACGCTCGACGACAAGAAGCTCACCGAGCTGCGCCGCGACAAGGTCGGCTTCATCTTCCAGTCGTTCAACCTGCTGCCGGTGCTGACGGCGCAGGAGAACATCGAGCTGCCGCTGAAGATCGCCGGCCGCGACGTCGACGAGGCGTGGCGCGACCAGATCGTCGGGACCGTGCACCTCGGCGACCGCCTCACCCACCATCCGTCCGAGCTGTCGGGCGGCCAGCAGCAGCGCGTCGCCGTCGCACGGGCGCTCATCAGCAAGCCGGCCGTGATCTTCGCGGACGAGCCGACCGGCAACCTCGACTCGCAATCCAGCGCCGAGGTGCTGCGGCTGCTGCGCCAGTCGGTCGACGAGCTGGGTCAGACGGTCGTGATGGTCACGCACGACACGAACGCCGCCGCGATCGCCGACCGCATCCTCGTCCTCGACGATGGCAAGGTCGTCCACGACGGGCACGCCGGCACCGCTGACGAGGTCCACGACCTCATGCGGACGGTCGGCTGATGCTCGCGCTGTCGCTGCGCGGGATCGCCACACGCAAGCTGCGCACCGCGCTCACCGCCTTCGCGATCGTCCTCGGCGTCGCGCTCGTGTCGGGCACGTACCTGCTGACCGACACGATCGACAAGTCGTTCGACGAGATCTTCCAGGTCGCGAACGAGGGCGTCGACGCCGTCGTCGCGCCGAGACGGCTGTTCTCGGCCTCAGACCAGGACTCGAACTCGACGATTCCCTCGCCGCTGAACTCGCAGGTGCTCGAGCGCGTGCGCAGCGCGCCGGGCGTCGAGCTCGCCGAGGGATCGGTCTTCCTGCCGGGCCAGATCTACGACAAGTCGGACAAGCCGGTGATCACGACCGGCGCGCCGATGTTCATCTCGGACACGACGCCGGCCCGCTTCGACCCGTTCGTCTACGTCGAGGGCCGCAAGCCGCGCGCGCCTGACGAGGTCGCGCTCGACAAGTTCAGCGCCGACAAGGCTGGCTTCGACATCGGTGACTCCGTGCGGCTCTCGGGCGAGGGACCGCAGGAGCGCTTCAGACTCGTCGGAATCGCGAAGTTCGGCACGGCCAGCTCGCTCGGCGGCGCGGCGATCGCGGTCGTGCTCCCGCAGGTGGCGCAGCGACTGCTCGATCTCCACGACGAGTTCACGACGATCCAAGTGGCGAGCGAGACGGGCGTCACGCCCAGACAGCTCGCCGCGAACGTGCGCACGGCGCTCGCCGGCGCCGACGTGACCGTCCGCACCGGCGCCCAGCAGGCGCGGTCCGACGCGAGCGACGTGAAGGGCGGATTCGGCTTCCTGCGGACGTTCCTGTTCGTGTTCGCCGGGATCGCCCTGTTCGTCGGCGCGTTCCTGATCTTCAACACGTTCTCGATCACGGTCGCACAGCGCGTGCGCGAGCTCGCGCTGCTGCGCCTGATCGGCGCGACTCGCCGTCAGGTGCTCGGCGCGGTCGTCGGCGAGGCGCTGCTGCTCGGGCTGCTCGCCTCGACGCTCGGCTTCCTCGCCGGCTTCGCCCTCGCGCCCGCCCTGCAGGGTCTCTTCAAGGCGTTCGGAGCTGACCTGCCGTCGAGCGGGATCGTGCTGGAGACCCGCACGGTCGTCGTCTCGATCCTCGTCGGCACGGTCATCACGATGGTCGCGGCGGTTGGCCCGGCCGTGCGCGCGACGCGCGTGCCGCCGATCGCGGCGCTGCAGGAGGCGGCGAGCCTGCCGCGCGGGCGGGCGGCGCGCTGGCGCACGCCGCTGGCGGCGGTCGTGGTGCTGATCGGCGTCGGGCTGCTGCTGCTCGGCCTGTTCGGCTCGGCCAGCGGCGGGGACGCGGCGGCGCTCGTAGGTGCCGGTGCGGGCGTGATCTTCATCGGCGTCGGATTGCTCGCGTCGCACGTCGTCGGGCCGCTCGCGCTCGCGGTCGGCCTGCCGCTGGAGCGCCTGCGCGGCGTCAGCGGCCGCCTCGCGCGCGAGAACGCGACGCGCAACCCGCGGCGCACCGCCTCGACCTCTGCCGCGCTGATGATCGGCGTTGCGCTCGTCGGCTTCATCACGGTCTTCGCCGCGGGGCTGAAGGCGTCGATCCGCGACATCGTCACGAACGGGCTCGATGCGCAGCTGATCGCGCAGAGCACGAACTTCGCGCCGCTGCCGGCCGACTCTTCGCGCTCGCTCGCGAGCGTCGACGGCGTGCGGCTCGTCTCCGACGTGCGCTTCTCGCGGGCGATCGTCGCCGGCAAGGGAAGACCGCAGGTCTCGGGCATCGACCCCGCGACGGCGGACGCGGTCTTCAAGGTCACGTGGATCTCCGGCGACTCGGGCACCCTCGGCGCGCTCGGCCCCGGCGACGTCACGGTCTCGAAGGACTGGGCGGACGGGCACGACGTGAGCGTCGGCGACACGCTGCGCGTGACGACGCCGACGGGGGCGCAGCTGACCTCGACGGTGCGCGGGATCTACGACGACGCGCGCCTGTTCGGCGACCTCACGTTCACGAACGACCTGCTGGCCTCGGACTTCAACGTCAGAGGCGACGCGTTCCTCGTCGCGCAGACCGATCCCGGCAGCGACGTCGACGCGATCGCCAAGCGCGCCGACAGAGCGGTCAAGGCGCAGTTCCCCAGCCTCGAAGTGCTGACGAAGGAAGGCTTCGTCAAGGACCAGGAGGACCAGGTCACTCAGCTGCTCCTGTTCTTCTACGTGCTGCTGGTGCTCACGCTGATCATCGCGCTGTTCGGGATCCTCAACACGATGATGCTCGCGATCCACGAGCGCACGCGGGAGCTCGGCATGCTGCGCGCGATCGGCACCTCACGCCGCCAGGTCAAGCGGATGGTCCGCTACGAGTCGGTGATCACGTCGCAGATCGGCGCGGTGCTCGGGATCGTGCTCGGCACGATCTTCGCGGTGCTCGTGACGATCCCGCTCGAGAGCGAAGGGTTCACGATCTCGATCCCGATCGTCAGCCTGATCGCGCTGCTCGTCGTCGCGGCGATCTTCGGCGTCGTGGCCGCGCTGTGGCCCGCCCGCCGCGCCGCCCGCCTCGACGTGCTGCAGGCGCTGGCCTACGAGTGACGCGACGGCCGCCGGCGGCTCGCGCTACGCGGGCCGCCGGTAGAGCCCGAACAGCAGTCCGGACAGCAGGAACGCCGCGCCGAAGTAGCCGGTCTCGACGCGCAGCACCTCGTCGCCGACGACCGGCGAGACGACCCAGGCGACGAACAGCGCGGCGCTCAGCAGCCACGCGACGGCCGCGAGGCCAGCGCGGCGGCGTGCCAAAGCGGCCTGGTTGAGCGTGCCGGCGATCAGGTGGAAGCCCATCCCGATCGCCACGAGCGCAAGTCCGCCGCGGTCGTACGCGAAGCCCTTGTCGCCGAGGAAGGTGCTCATCACCCACGGCCCGATCGCGAGCAGGCCGAGCGCGACGGCCCCGGCGAAGCCGGCGATCGCCAGCACCGTGATGCGGATCGCTCTGCCGAACGCCTCGCCGCTCGCGCGCGCCTCGAGCCCGGCGAGGTGGGGGAGGATCGACGTCTGGATCGCCTGGAACAGCTGCAGCGGCGCGCGCACGATCAGCAGCACGTTGAAGACGAAGCCGGCGAGCGCCTCGCCCGAGGAGGCGTTGATGATCAGCACCGCCGCGTTCATCAGCGTCTGCTCGGCGAGCATGATCGCGAACACCGAGATCGCGAAGCGCGTGCCGTGCTGGATCGAGAGGTCCGCGACGGCCTCCTCGATCTCGGCGTGCGCGGGGCCCTCCATGCCGGCGTCGAGCACCTGCGCTTCGTGGCGCGGATCGGACGGGTCGCCCAGCGTGCGCAGGCGCGTGAGCGCGAACGGCACGACGCACAACGAGACGAACGGCGCGATCGTCATGCCGAATGCGATCGCCGACTGCCCCGACGTGATCCCGATCGCCGCGGCGAGCGCGAACAGGAAGCGCGAGGTCGACTCCAGCAGCACGAGCCCGCCGTAGAGGCCGAAGCTCTGGTGCCCGGCGAGCCAGCCGCGCGCGAAGTAGCTGCCGGCGTACGCGAGCACGCCGACGACCGTCATCCAGTAGAGCGCGTGCGAGCCGTCGTAGAGGTGGTCGGTGATCTGCGGCCGCAACGCGAGCGCGACGACCAGGAACAGCAGCGCGAACGCCGCCTGGATCGTCGCCGGAACGCGCAGCGGATGGCCCTCCAGCCCGCGCGCGCGGCGCTCGGCGATCGTGCGCGAGAGCAGCTGCTCGATCGGCCGGTAGATCACCGACAGGATCACGAACATGACCGACCACATCAGCGAGATGCGGCCGTACGCCTCGCTGTCGAGCGAGCGGCTCGCGAGCGCGAGGTAGAGGAACGAGAAGACCCCGGTCGACGCGATCCCGATCGTCAGGATGCGCGCGCCGGCGCCGTAGGAGCGGCCCTTGCTCCCGGACGGCGGCGCCGCGCCCTGGGCGGTCTCGGAGCTAGCCGCCGAGCCGGACAAGCAGCATCGTCCACGGGAAGGGCGAGCGCTTCTCGACGACCTCGCCGTGCTGCGCGAGCAGTCGCACGAAGGAGCGCTTCGACCAGTGGTTGACGTGTCCGGGGGTATTGCCGAGATCGGCGAGGTACGCGCCGCGGGCCATGTTCAACATGCGCCACAGCGGCTCGCGGGGGACGGAGACGAGCAGATGGCGTCTCGCGACGCGCGCCATCTCCGCGACGGTGTGCTCCGGGTCGGGGACGTGCTCGAGCACCTCGATCGCGCACGCCAGGTCGAACTCGCCGTCGGCGAACGGCATGTGCTCGGCCGCGAGCGTGCGGTACTCGAGGTTCGGCCGCTGGCGCGTCGCCCACTCGGCCTTCAGCTTCTCGTCGTCGAGGTCGATCCCGACGATCCGCTGCTCGCCCAGCTGCGTCGCCCACTGATGCGTGAGCACCCCCTCGCCGCAGCCGACGTCGAGCACCGATTCCGGCGCGGCCTGCGCGAACAGCTGCGCGAGCGTGCCCTCGAAGCCGGCCATCAGCCGCCGCACGAGCGGGTTCGTCGAGCCGTACTTGTCGAACGTGTTCCCTGTCGGAACCTCGTCGACCGGCGTCGTCGCGCTCATACCTCGATCGTCTCCCGCTTCGGCTGCTCGGCGGCGGACCGGCGGTCCGCGCCAGGTTCGTAGTGCGACGGCGCGATCCCGAGCGCCAGCTCGATCCGCCGCACGCGCTCGAACGTCCGCTGCGAGAGCGTGCGCTGCGCGGCCAGCAGGTCGCCGATCACGCCGAGCGCGAACAGCAGCATCGCGCCGATGAAGAGGACGGCGCCGAGGATCAGCGACTGCACGTGGCCGGCGCCCTCGCCGCCGACGTAGGCGACGACGAACCGCAGCCACACGGCCAGCGCCGCGAGGCCCATCACGATCGCGCCGCCCCAGAAGACCTTCAGCGGCTCGTACTGCGCGTAGATGCGGAAGATCGAGATCGCGTTGCGGCGCACGTAGGCGCCCATCGACGGGAACAGGCGCGACTCGCGCGTCTTCGGGTTCGTGCGGATCGGGACGTGGTCGACCGCGACGAGCAGCTTGCCGGCCTGGATGATCGTCTCGAGCGTGTAGGTGAATCTGGAGACGACCTGCATCTGCAGCGCCGCCTCGCGGTTGTAGGCGCGGAAGCCCGAGGTCGTGTCGGGCACGGTCGTCGAGGACGCCTGACGCACGACCCACGAGCCGAGCTTCTGCAGCCCCTTCTTGAGCGGTGAGAAGTGCTCGATCTGCTCGACCTGGCGATCGCCGACGACCCTGTCGGCCTCGCCGGCGACGATCGGCGCGACGAGCTTGGGGATGTCGCGCCCGTCGTACTGGTTGTCGGCGTCGGTGTTGACGATCACGTCCGCGCCGAGCTTGAGGGCGGCGTCGAGCCCCGCCTGGAAGCCGGCGGCGAGGCCCTTGTTGTTCGTCAGCTTGACGATGTGGTCGACGCCGCCCGCGCGCGCCACCTCGATCGTGCGATCGCTCGACCCGTCGTCGATCACGAGCCACTCGACGGCGTCGAAGCCGGGGACCTCGCGGGGCAGGTCCGCGAGCGTCAGCGGGAGCGTCTTCTCCTCGTCGAAACAGGGAATCTGGATGATCAGCTTCATGGCGTAGACTCGCGCCGCAGTATTCCATGCGCCGCCCCGACCGCACGACCGTCGCGCTCGCCGGCGTACTGCTCGCAGCCTTGGCGCTGCGGCTGTGGGGGATCCGGCACGGACTGCCGTTCTCCTACAACATCGACGAGGAGGGGCATTTCGTTCCGGTCGCGGTCCGCTTCTTCGCGGAGGGCCTGAACCCCGGCTACTTCCTCAACCCGCCCGGCTACACGGAGCTGCTGTACGCGCTCTACGCCGTTTGGTTCCGCGGCGGCGAGGCGGTCCGGCAGGCCTACGCGAGCGACCCGACGGAGGTCTTCGTGCTCGCGCGCGTCGCGGTCGCGCTGCTCGGCACGATCGCCGTGTGGCTGCTGCACATGGTCGGCGCACGGCTGTTCGACCGCCGGGTGGGACTGCTGGCGGCGGCGCTCGGCGCGGTCGCGTTCCTGCCGGTCTTCTACGGCCATCTCGCACTCAACGACGTACCCGCGATGGCGCCGGCGACGCTCGCGCTGCTCGGCGCGGCGCTCGTGCTGCGCGGCGGCGGGACGCGCGCGGCCCTGCTCGGCGGCGCCGGGGTGGGGTTGGCGGCCGGCACGAAGTACACCGCCGGGATCGCGCTGCTGCCGCTGCTGACCGCGATCGCGCTCGCCGCCCGCGACCGGCGCGAGCCGCTCGCGCGCGCGCTGCTGTCGCCCGCGGCCGCCGCCTGCGGCGCCGCGCTCGCCGGCTTCCTCGTCGCCAACCCGTACGCGCTGCTCGACTTCGACGCGTTCCATGCGGGCGTCGCGAGACAGCGCACCCTCACGAGCGGCGAGGAGCTCGCGAAGCTCGGCCTCACGCAGTCCAACGGCGTCGTCTACTACCTGTGGTCGCTGACGTGGGGGCTCGGCTGGATCCCCGCGCTCGCCGCGCTCGGCGGGGCGCTGCGGCTGCTGGCGCGCGACCGCGCCAGCGCGCTCGTGCTGCTGCCGGCGCCGCTGCTCTACGTCCTGTACATGGGCCTGCAGGAGCGCTACTTCGGGCGCTGGCTGCTGCCGGTCCTGCCGATCGTCGTCCTGCTCGCCGCCTACGGCGGGCTGGCGCTCGCGCGCGCCGTCGGAACCCGCGCGCCCCGGCTCGCGCTGCCGGCCGCTGCGCTCGTCGCCGTGGCGCTGCTCGCGCAGGGCCTCGTCCACTCCGTGCACGTCGACCGCGTGCTCGCGCGCACGGACACGCGCAACAGCGCGCGCGCGTGGCTGCTCGCGCAGGTGCCGGCCGGCGCGCGCGTCGTGGTCGAGCCGGTCGTGCCCGCGCGCTGGCTGGAGGACCCGAACCGGGCGGCGCCCGCGACGCCCGGCGGGCAGCGCTGGCGGCTGTGGAACATCGCCCGCGCCGACGTCGACGACGCCGGCCGGTCGCTGCCGAACGGCCGCACGCGCTTCGTCAAGGTCGACAAGTACGAGCGCACGCTGCGCCCGGCGTTGATCGACCGCTACGTCGCGCAGGGCTACTGCCACGTCGTCACGGCCTCGCACCAGTTCGGGCGCGCGTTCGCGCAGCCGGACGAGGTCCCGCAGGCGATCGCCTACTACGCCGCGCTCGCGCGCCGCGGCGACGTCGTCGCCCGCTTCAGCCCCTACCGCGAAGGGGCCAAGCCGCCGCCGTTCAACTTCGACTGGTCGTTCGACTGGTACCCCCTCGCGTACGCCCGCCCGGGCCCCCTGATCGTCGTGCACCGCCTGCACGGCGGAGTCTGCGGATGAGGTTGGCGCGTATCCTCATGCCAGTGGCAGCGCGCACGCGCTCGCCGCATCCGACATGCCGCTCCGAACCGACACCGACCGCCTGCACCTCGCGCGCACGCTCGAGCTGGCCGTGCAGGGACAGGGGCGCGTGAGTCCCAACCCGCTGGTCGGCGCCGTGATCGCGCGCGACGGCGAGGTCCTGGGCGAGGGCTGGCACACCGCGTACGGCGAGCCGCACGCCGAGGTCGAGGCGCTCTCGGCCGCCGCCGGCAGCGACCTCGCCGACGCGACGCTCTACGTCTCGCTCGAACCGTGCTGCCACACGGGCAAGCAGCCGCCGTGCACCGACGCGATCGTCGCCTCCGGGATCCGCCGCGTCGTCGTCGCCTCCGACGACCCGACCGAGAAGGCGTCCGGACGCGGACTCGGGATCCTGCGCGACGAGGGGATCGCGGTCGAAGTCGCCGACGGCGAGCTGGCTGCGCGGGCGCGCCTCCTCAACCAGCCGTTTCGCAAGCACGCGCGCTGCGGCCGGCCGTGGGTCCTGTTCAAGTCGGCGATGACGCTCGACGGCAAGGTCGCCACGCGCGCCGGCGACTCGAAGTGGATCTCCAACGAGGAGAGCCGCCGCCGCGCGCATCGCTGGCGCGCCGACTGCGACGCGGTCGCCGTCGGGATCGGCACCGCGATCGCGGACGACCCGCAGCTGACGGCGCGCATCCCCGACGTCGCGCGCCAGCCGCGCCGCGTCGTGTTCGACGCGACGGCGCGCCTGCCGCTCGACTCGCAGCTCGTCGCGGCCGCGCCGGAGATCCCGCTGACGGTCGTCGTCTCGCGCGCCGCGCCGCGCAGCGCGACCGACGCGCTCGAGACGCACGGCGCCGAGGTGATCGTCGCGACCGGCGAGAACGAGACCGCGCGCGTCGTCTCCGCGCTCGACCAGCTCGGCGCGGCGGGCGTCGGCTCGATCCTGCTGGAGGGCGGGCCGAGACTCGCGGGCGCGTTCTTCGACGCCGGCGAGATCGACGAGCTGCGGCTGTTCCTCGCGCCGCTCGTGCTCGGCGGCCGCACGGCCCGCGACCCGCTCGAGGGCGAGGGCGTCGAGACGATCGCCGACGCGGTGCGGGCGCTGACGCTCGAATGCGAGTGCGTGGCGGGCGACATGCTCGTGTCCGCGCGGCTGCGGGAGTGGTGACCGGGTGTTCACCGGACTGGTTCAGGGACTCGGCACGATCGACGCGGTCGACCAGACCGCCGACGGCGTGCGTCTCGCGATCGCCACGCCGCTCGCGGCCGAGCTGGCGCCGGGCGACTCGGTCGCCGTCAACGGGGTCTGCCTGACGGCCGTCGAGCCGACCGCCGAGCGCTTCGCCGCCGACGTGATGCACGAGACGCTGCGCCGCTCCTCGCTCGCCGACGCCGCGCCGGGCGCGCGGGTCAACCTCGAGCTGCCGCTGCGCGCGCACGATCGCCTCGGCGGCCACGTCGTGCAGGGCCATGTCGACGGCCTCGGGACGGTCGCGGCGGTCGAGCCGGACGGCTTCGCGCGGCGCATCCGCGTCACGGCGGCGCCGGATCTGCTGCGATATGTGGTCGAAAAGGGATCGATCGCCATCGACGGCGTGAGCCTCACCGTCGCTGCGGTCGACGAGACGTCCCTCACCGTCTCGTTGATCCCCGAGACGCTGGACCGCACGAGCCTCGGCTCGGCGGTACCCGGGCGAACCGTCAACCTGGAAGTGGACGTGCTCGCCAAATACGTCGAGAAGCTGGTGACGCGATGAGCACACAGGGCACGCAGACTCCGTTCGCGACCGTCGAGGAGGCGATCGAGGACATCCGCCAGGGCAAGATGGTCGTCGTCTGCGACGACGAGGACCGCGAGAACGAGGGCGACCTCACGATCGCGGCGGAGAAGGTGACTCCCGAAGTCATCAACTTCATGGCCCGCTATGGGCGCGGCCTCATCTGCCTGCCCATGACGGGCGAGCGCCTCGACGCGCTCCGCATCCCCCTCATGGTCCGCGACGAGCAGAACGACGCGAAGTTCGGCACCGCCTTCTGCGTGCCCATCGAAGCCAAGATCGGGACGACGACCGGGA
>DASVFS010000027.1:0-7930 GCA_036379915.1 Conexibacter sp.
GTGCGCCGCAACTCGTCGCAGTAGGCGTCGCCGAGGTCGGCGACGAGCGCGCGCACGTACGTGCCGGCGGAGCAGCGGATCGCGAACGTGCGGCGGTCGTCCTCGCGCGCGAGCTCGTCGAACGCGTAGACGGTCACCTCGCGCTCGGGCAGCTCCACGTCCTCCCCGCGCCGCGCGCGCTTGTACGCGCGCTCGCCGTCGACTCTGACGGCGGAGTAGGCGGGCGGGCGCTGCCGGATCGCGCCGGTCGGCAGCGTCAGGTCGCCGCGGGGGATCTCGCCCGTCTCCGTGATCTCGCCGTCGCTGTCGCCGGTCGTCGAGGTCGCGCCGAAGCGCGCGACCGTCACGTACGACTTCGGCAGCGCCATCAGGAACCGTTGCACGCGCGTCGCGCGGCCGACGAGGACCAGCAGGAGGCCGGTCGCGAAGGGGTCGAGCGTTCCGGCGTGGCCGACCTTCACGTCGCGGCCCGTTCTCCGCCGCACGTGCGCGACGACGTCGTGCGACGTCATGCCGGCGGGCTTGTCGAACAGGATGACGCCGTCGCTCACGCTGGGCAGCCTACGGCGCGGCGCCCCGCTCCGGCCGCGCCGGTTGTGCGTGACGTGCACTGCGGGCATCGAGGGGGACGCGACCGGGCTGGGGCGCCGCCGCTCGCGACTCCTCGCGGCCGAGGTACACGGCGAGCGCTCGCTTTGCCACAGCAGTCCGCGGAACCGCGCGGAACGTGACGGTCCTCAAAAGCGAGTGTCAACTTGGGTACCGCAGAGGTACAAAACTTGACACTCATCGATCTGGAGCGAGCGGTGGCGGTGCCGACTGCGCAGGCGGGCGCGCGGAACGCCACGGAGGAGCGCACGAGCGTTGGGGGGCACCGCTCTCTCCCCCTCGATGCCCACAGCGAGCGCCCGGGCCGCAGCCACGACCTGAGCGGAGCGCTACAGCGCGTCGAGCTGCGCCGCAACCTCGGCGCGCAGGAACGCCACCAGCTCCTCCCACGGCAGCGTCGTCGAAAAGCCCGCTGCCTGGCGGTGGCCACCGCCGCCCTGCGCGCGGGCGATCGCGGAGACGTCGACGCGGTCGTCGGACGCGCGCAGCGAGACCTTGCGCTGCTCGGGGTCGGCGGCGCCGAGGCGGTCGCGCACGAGCGCGGCGACGGCCGTCCCCTCGATCGCGCGCAGGTGGTCGACGACGCCCTCGGAGTAGTTCTCCTCGGCGCCCGCGCGCGCGAAGTCCTCGCGCGAGAGGCGCGTGAGCGTCAGGCGGCCGCCGTCGTGGCGCTCGATCTGCCCGAGCGCGCACGCGAGCAGCGCGACCTTCGCGTACGGCACGCCCTCGTAGATCCGGTGGTAGACGTCGTGCACGTCGACGCCCGCTTCGATCAGCTCCGCCGCCATCACGTGCGCGCGCGTGCCGGTGTTCTCGTACATGAACTTGCCGGTGTCGGTCACGAGCCCGACGTAGAGCGCCTCGGCCATCTTCACGCTCGGCGTCACGCCGAGGCCGTGCATCAGGTCCCACACGATCTCGGCCGTGCACGAGGCCTCCGGGACGACGTGGTTGACCGTCCCGAAGTGCGTGTTGTCGTGGTGGTGGTCGAGGTTGACGATGTGCGCGTCGTCGAGCTGCAGCGCGTCGGCGGGATTGCGGTCGATGTTGCCGCAGTCGAGGAACACGACGGTGCGCTCGGCGACGTCCGCCGGCGGCGCGCTCACGAGCCCGTCGAAGTCGAAGAAGCGGTACTCGTACGGCAGCGGGAACTCGTCCGCGGCCATGAACATCGTCGAGTCCTTGCCGAGCGCGCGGAGGATCTCGTGCATCGCGAGCAGGGAGCCGAGCGCGTCGCCGTCGGGGTGCTCGTGCGTGACGAGCAGGAAGCGCTCGGCGCTCTGGAGCTCCGCCAGCACCTCCGCGCGCGTCGCGCGCTTGCCCTGCTCGGCCGTGGTCACGCGGATCCGTCCTCCTCGGAGCGATCGTCGAGCAATGCGCTCAGGCGGATCCCGCGCTCGACCGTGTCGTCGTACTCGAACTCCAGCGTCGGCGTGTGCTTCAGCCGCAGCTCGGACGCGACCCGCCGCTGCAGGAAGCCGTGCGCCGAGGCGAGCCCCTCGAGGCTCGCGGCCCGCGTCTCCTCGTCGCCCAGCACGCTCACGTAGATGCGAGCATGGCGCAGGTCGGGGCTTGTCTTGACGGCGGTCACGGTGACGAACCCGACGCGCGGGTCCTTGAGCTCTCGGGTGATGGCGTCACTGAGAACGGCACGAACCGCCTCGTCGACGCGACGCATGCGACTGCCGCTCATCCTACGCTCCGCATCGGATCGGCGTACCCCGGCGCGCTCATTGGTGAGCGCGTCATCCGCGCAGGTCGTCGGTCGAGACGAGCAGCCGCTCGACGCTCACGCCCTGCGGCAGCCGCTCCTCCAGCCACCGCTCGACGCGCTCGACGGCGTTCGTGAGCGTCGACAGATCGCCGCTCACGAGTGCGGCGGTCAGCGTGCTGCGCTGCCACAGGTCCTGGTGGTCGGTCTCCGCGACGGCGAGCCCGAGCCGCGTCTGCAGCTGCGCCTTCAGCGAGGACAGCTCCTTGCGCTTGCCCTTCAAGCTGCCCGCGTCCGGGAAGTGCACGTCGATCACGAGCACGGCGACGAACCCGCCGGCGTCCGCGGCCATGCGCCTCAGGCGAGCTCGCGCTCGACCTTCCGCGTCGCGTACGCCTCAAGCACGTCGCCCTCCTTGACGTCGGCGAAGTCCTTCAGCACGATGCCGCACTCGAAGCCGGAGGCGACCTCTCTCGCGTCCTCGTTGAAGCGCCGCAGGCTCTGGACCTCGCCGTCGTAGACGACCGTGCCGTCGCGCACGAGCCGGACTCTGGCGCCGCGCACGATTCTGCCGTCGGTCACGTAGGAGCCGGCGATCGTGCCGATTCTCGAGGCACGGAAGATTTGCCGCACCTCGACGGTCGCGGTCTGGTCCTCGACCTCCTCGGGCTCGAGCATGCCCTCCATCGCGGCGCGCAGCTCCTCGATCGCGCGGTAGATGACCGCGTAGGAGCGGATCTCGACGCCCTCGCGGTCGGCCACCTGGCGCGCGTCGCCGACCGGCCGCACGTTGAACGCGAGCACGACCGCATCGGAGGCGGCGGCGAGCATCACGTCGGACTCGTTCACGCCGCCGACGCCGCGGTGGATCACGTTGACCGAGATCTCCGTCTGCGGCAGCTTCGCGATCTCGTCCTCGATCGCCTCGAGCGAGCCGGCCACGTCGGCCTTCAGCACGAGGTTCAGCTCCTGCAGATCGCTCTTGAAGATGTCCTCGAGCGAGATGCGCTTGCCGGAGCGGCGCGCGAGCGCCTCCGTCTTGAGGCGGTTGGCGCGCTCGCCGGCGAGCTGACGCGCCTTGCGGTCGTTCTCGACGACGCGCACGAACTCGCCCGCCTCCGGGACCGAGTCGAACCCGAGGATCTCGACGGGCTCGCCCGGCTCGGCCTGCTTCACGCGGTTGCCGAGGAAGTCGTTCATCGCGCGCACGCGGCCCCAGTGCGGCCCGGCGACGAGCGCGTCGCCGACGTGCAGCGTCCCGCGCTGGATCAGCACGGTCACGACCGCTCCGCGGCCCGGGTCGAGCTTGGACTCGACGATCACGCCGGACGCCTCCGCGTCCTTGTTCGCGCGCAGCTCCTCGACCTCGGACATCACGAGGATCGTGTCGAGCAGGTTGTCGAGGCCCTCCTTCGTCTTCGCGGAGACGTCGACGAACTCCGTCTCGCCGCCCCACTCGACCGGCTGCAGGCCCAGCTGGGTCATCTCGGTGCGGACGCGGTCGGGCTGTGCGCCCTCCTTGTCGATCTTGTTGACGGCGACGAGGATCGGCACCTCGGCCGCCTTCGCGTGGTCGACCGCCTCCTGCGTCTGCGGCTTCACGCCGTCGTCCGCGGCGACCACGATCACCGCGATGTCGGTGACCTTCGCGCCGCGCGCGCGCATCGCCGTGAACGCCTCGTGGCCGGGCGTGTCGAGGAACGTCACGACTCTGTCGCTGTGATGTACCTGGTAGGCGCCGATGTGCTGCGTGATGCCGCCGGCCTCGCCCGCGGTCACCTCGGTGTCGCGGATCGCGTCGAGCAGCGACGTCTTGCCGTGGTCGACGTGGCCCATGATCGTGACGACCGGCGGCCGCTCGACCATCGCGTCGTCCGCGTCCTCGTAGACCGGCTCGGCGTCGACGTCGTCGGCCGCGTGGACGACCTCGGCGGTCTTGCCGAACTCCGTCGCGAGCAGCTCGATCGCGTCGTCGGACAGCGTCTGCGTGAGCGTCGCCATCTCGCCGAGCGCCATCAGTCTCTTGATGATCTCCGGGACCGGCACGTCGAGGTACTCGGCGACGTCCTTGACGGTCGAGCCGGAGTTGATGCGGACGTGCGCGGGACCGGTCGGCTGGCGCGTCTCGAGCGGGGCCGGCTCCTCGTAGGTGCCGCGGCGGCGGCGACCGCGACGCTGACGCCGCGGCGGCTGGTTGGGGCCGCCCCCGGGCCCGCCGCCCGGCGCACGGCGCGAGGCCTGCGAGTCGATCACGACGCGGCGGCGCCCGCCGGCCGCGCCGGGGGCGCGCTCGCCCTGCAGCGAGTCGCGCGTCGGGCGCTGTCTGTGCGCGCCGTCGGCGCCGTCGCGGGCTCTGGCGGCGGGTCTCGCAGGGCTTCTGGAGGCGGCGCCGTTCGTGTCGAGCGCTCTGAGCGCGAGCGCCTCGTCGACCGTCGCCGAGGGCGCGGCCGCGTCGATGCCGGCCGCCTGCAGCTTGAGCAGCAGGTCCTTGACGGCCATCCCCTGCTCTTTTGCGATGTCGTTGACGCGCTTCTTGCTCATTCCTCGTCCAAGTGTACGTTCTCGCCGGCTGCCGGCGTGGTCATCGCGCGCCGGAACGCGCGGTTGAAGCTGCCCCGGCGCACCGCCTGCTCGACGCAGCGGCGCGTGCGACAGGTGTAGGCGCCGCGCCCCGCACGGCGCGCCTGCGGGTCGGCCACAGGCCGCTCGCCGTCGGCGACCCAGCGCAGCAGCGACCGCTTCGGCGCCACCCGGCCGCAGCCGACGCAGCGCCGTTGGGGCTCGCGTCCTATGACGTGCTTTCCTCGCTCGCGTCGTCGGCGACCGCGATCTCGGTCTCGGTCTCGGTCTCGGTCGACGCGTCGGCGACGACCTCGCCGTCCGACGTCGGCGCCTCGGTCGCCTCGACCTCCGTCGCGACGGGCTCCTCCGCGGGCGGCTCGTCCCCGGCCGGCGCCTCGACGGCGACCTCCGGGCCATCGGCCGGCGCCTCCGACGCGCCGTCCTCCCCGCCGCCGAGCGCCGCCACCTCGTCCCCTTCGACGTCGTTCAGCGCCTGGTGGGCGTCGAGGCCGCAGTAGCGCGAGCCGGGCAGCGCCGCGTTCGGGCAGCGGCGGCCGTTCGAGAGGATCGCGGCGCAGCGGCCCTGCGTCTCCTCCTCCTCGTAACCGTGCTCGGCCTCCTCCTGCGCGAACTCGGTCTCCGAGCGGATGTCGATCCGCCAGCCGGTCAGGCGCGCGGCGAGGCGCGCGTTCTGGCCTTCGCGGCCGATCGCGAGCGACAGCTGGTCGTCGGGGACGATCACGGTCGCCTGCTTGGCCTCGTCGTCGACGAGCACCTCGCGCACGCGCGCCGGCGACAGCGCCTTCGCGACGAAGCGGGCGGGCTCGTCGTTGTAGGGGATGATGTCGATCTTCTCGCCGCGCAGCTCGGACACGACCATGCGCACGCGCGACCCGCGCGGCCCGACGCAGGCGCCGACGGGGTCGACGCCGTCGGCGTGCGAGACGACCGCGATCTTCGAGCGGTAGCCGGGCTCGCGCGCGACGTTCGTGATCTCGACGAGGCCGTCGGCGATCTCCGGCACCTCGAGCTCGAACAGTGACTTGATCAGCTCCGGATCGCGCCGCGAGACGATGATCGACGGGCCCTTGGTCGAGGCGGAGACGTCCTTGATGACCGCCTTGATGCGCTGCGAGTGGTCGTAGCGCTCGCCGTCGACCTGCTCGGACTTCGGCAGCAGCGCCTCGACGCGCTCGCGCAGCTGCACGAGCGTGTAGCGCGAGTCGGACTGCTGCACGATGCCGGTGATCAGCTCGCCGACGCGGTCGCGGTACTCCTCGAACATCATGTCGCGCTCGGCTTCGCGGATCCGCTGCAGGATCACCTGCTTCGCCGTCTGCGCGGCGATGCGGCCGAAGTCGTCCGGCGTCACGTCGACGCGCTCGATCTGGTCCTCGTACTCCTTCAGCTTCTCGAGGTCGAGTTCGGGCGCGACCTCCTCGCGCACTTCGCCCGTCTCCGGGTCGACGTTCGCGATCTCGCCTTCGTTGTCGGCGGCGGCCGCCTCGGCCTCCTCCTCCTGCTCCTTCAGCAGCTGCGCCTCGAGCTCCTCGGGGATCTGCAGCTCCCAGACGGTGAAGTCGCCGAGCTCGCGGTCCATCTCGACCTGCGCGTAGGGGGCGGCGCCGGGGGTCTTCTTGTACGCCGACAGCAGGGCGTCCTCGAGCGCGACCATGAGCTTCTCGCTCGAGATGTTCTTCTCGGCGGCGAGGGCACGGACGGCATCCAGGATCTCTTTCGACATGCGGCTTACTCTCCTGGGACGAGGTTGGAGCGGGCGATGGCGCTGTAGGGGATCGCGACGACGCCGTCGTCGACGGCGATCGTCACCTCCTCCGCGGTCGCGCCGACGAGCTCGCCGGTGAAGGACGCGTGGCCGTCGCGCGCGTCGCGCGTGCGGACGCGGGCGCGGCGGCCGAGGAAGCGGTGGAAGTGCGCGGGCTTCGTGAGCGGACGGTCGCCGCCGGGCGAGGAGACCTCCAGCGCGTAGCGCTCGCGGACCTGCGGCAGCTGATGCGTGACGCGCTCGCAGAGGTCGAGCGTGACGCCGTCGGGATGGTCGATGAAGAGGCGCACCGTGTCCCCCGCGACCTCCACGAGCAGCACCTCGACGTCCGGCTCGGCGGTCGCCAGCTGCGCTTCGATCTCGGCTTGGAGGGAGGGCGTGGGGGAATCGCTCATGTCAACAAAAAAAGTGGGCGAGCGCCCACTTTCGGTACGACCGCCGGGCGAGGCCCGACGCGAAAGCTGTGCGACGAGCTTAGCACCACCCACGCGGCGCCGTTGACCATTTCGTCGCAATGACACGGCGATTGCAGGCAGCGCCGTTGCGTATCGTGTGACGCTCGTGACGGAAGACCCGCGCAGCGTCGTCGACGCCTACATCGCCGGCCTGGAGGGCGAGACGCGTCAGGTCGCGTTCGCCGAATGGGGTCTCACCGTCGACGCCGCCGGCTGGCCGCTCCACGTCGGCGTGGCGATCCGCGACGGCGTGCTGCGCGCGCAGGCGCAGGTGATCGAGCCGGGCCGCATCGACCCGCACGACCTGCTGCGCTGGAACCGCCAGATCCCGTTCCTGCGCTTCGCGCACACGCGCGACGGCGAGGTGTGGATCCAGGGCGACCTGCCGCTCACCGCCGTCGCCCCCGCCGAGCTCGACCGCTTCCTCGGTCTGCTCGTGCTGAGCGCGACGCAGGCGCGGCAGGCGGCGCCGGCGCCGGCCGAGTCGTCGTGAGCGGCGCTTCTGGCTACCGCGTCCTCCACGCCGCCGACGCGTTCTGGCGCCCCTCGAACGCGATGGGCGTCCTGAACACGGACCTCGGCGGCCAGCTGGAGACCGAGCAGCTCGGCGCGCGGCTGTGGCGGCTGGCGCCCGGACAGGCGTCGACGCGACACCGGCACCCCGTGCAGGCGGAGCTCTACGTCGTGCTCGAAGGCACCGGCCGCATGCGCGTCGCGGACGAGCTGCTGACGCTCGCGCCGCTGTCCGCCGTGCTCGTCGAGCCGCGCACGCTGCGTCAGGTCTTCAACGACACGGACGCCGACGCG
>DASVFS010000028.1:0-2399 GCA_036379915.1 Conexibacter sp.
GAGCGCGGCGTGGTCGCCGGACCAGGCCTGCTGCGTCGCGCGGACGAGGTCGTCGCCCGCTTCGGGCCACACGATCGGCAGGCCCCGCCGCGACGCGCTCGCGTCCACCCGGGCCTTCTCCGCGCTCGTGTCGCTCGCCGACACGAGGGCGCGCCGTCCGCCGCCGCGGTCGAGCGCGAGCCAGACGAGCGTCACCGGCCGGTCGTTGCCGAGCGACGCGAGTCCGGAGGCGTCGATCACGTTCTCGATGGCGGCTCCGTCGAAGGTCACCGCCAGCTGGTTGCCGGGCGCGCGGCGGAAGCTCGTCACGTAGCGCGACGCCTGCGCCACGAGCGGCGCCAGGTTTTCGAGGTCCGGCGCGTCACGCCGGCCCGTGACTCGCACGAGCACGTCCCGCATGGCTTCGCGGAAAGCGGCGTCGTTGTCGCCGGAATAGGGCACGCTCACCGAGTAGAGGTCGCCGAAGGACTCGGCGAGCGCGGTCGGGGCAGCCGGCGCGAACGCCAGCACGGCGAGCAGGATCGCCAGTCGTCCCGCGAGACCGAAGTGGAAGCGTGCGCTCACGCTACAATAGTACACTGCCCGCCGGACGGGCCCGACGTACCAGGCCCGATTTTCCCCGATGACTGAACGCCCCTCGCTGACTTACCGGGACGCCGGCGTCGACATCGACGCCGGCGAAGAGCTCGTCGAGCGCATCAAGCCACGCGTCGCGCGGACGCAGCGGCCGGAGGTCCTCGCGGGCATCGGCGGCTTCGGCGCGATGATCGAGATTCCCCCGGGCCGCTGGAAGCGCCCGGTGCTCGTCGCCGGCACGGACGGTGTCGGCACGAAGCTCCGGCTGGCGATCGACACGGGGCTGCACGACGGCGTAGGACAGGATCTCGTCGCGATGTGCGCGAACGACGTCGTGGTGCAGGGCGCCGAGCCGCTCTTCTTCCTCGACTATTACGCGACCGGGCGTCTCTCGATCGACGTCGCGGAGCGCGTGATCGCCGGCATCGCGGAGGGCTGCGCGCTCGCCGGCTGCGCCCTCGTCGGGGGCGAGACGGCGGAGATGCCGGGCATGTATCCCGACGGCGACTACGACCTCGCCGGGTTCTGCGTCGGCGTCGTCGAGCGGGACCGCGTCATCGACGGGACCCGCACGCGCGCCGGCGACGCGGTGATCGGGCTCGCCTCCTCGGGCCCGCACTCCAACGGCTATTCGCTCATCCGCCGCCTGCTCGCCGACACGGGCGCCGACGCGTCGACGCGCATCGGCGGCGCGCGTCTGGTCGACCTCCTCATGACGCCGACGCGCATCTACGTGAAGCCGGTGCTCCGGCTCGCCGCCGCGGTCGACCTGCACGGCCTCGCCCACATCACCGGCGGCGGCCTCACCGACAACATCCCGCGCGTGCTCCCGGACGGGCTCGGCGTGCGCCTCGACCCGCGCGCCTGGAAGCGCGACCCTGTCTGGGACTGGATCCAGTCGAGTGGCCGCATCGGCGACGCGGAGATGCATCGCACCTTCAACTGCGGCATCGGCATGGTGGCGATCGTCTCCCGCGCCGAGTCCGGGACCGCGCTCGAGCTGCTGCGGGCCGCAGGCGAGCAGGCGAGCGTCATCGGCGAGGTGGCGGCGGGCGCCGGCGTGCAGATCGGCTGATGGCCCTGCCCTTCGCCGTGCTGATTTCGGGGCGCGGCAGCAACATGCTGGCGCTCGAACAGGCGACGCGCGACGGCCGCATCGACGGCCGGATCGCCGTGGTCGTGAGCGACCGCGCCGACGCCGCCGGACTCGCCTCGGCGCGCGGCCTCGGCCTCGCCACGGAAGTGATCGAGCCGCGCGGCCCGGACCGCGCCACCCATGGGCGCCTGCTCGACGAGGCGCTCGCGCGAAGCGGCGCCGGGCTCGTCACGCTCGCGGGGTACATGCGTATCCTCGACGGCGGCTTCGTGCGGCGCTGGCAGGGCCGGATGCTCAACATCCATCCGTCGCTGCTGCCGGCCTACCGCGGGCTGCACACGCACCGCCGCGTGCTCGAGGCCGGCGAGAGGAGCCACGGCTGCACGGTGCATTTCGTGGTCGAGGAACTCGACGCCGGGCCGGCAGTCATCCAGGGCAGGCTCGCCGTGCGGCCGGGGGAGACCGAAAACGTCCTTTCAGCGCGCGTTCAGCGGCTCGAGCACATTATCTATCCGCAGGCGGTCGGCTGGTTCGCCGACGGCAGGCTGGAATTCAGGGACGGCGCGGCGCTCTTCGACGGGCGGCCGCGGCCGGCCGCGGTCGTCGAGGAGAGCTGATGAAAGCCTTGCTGGCAGGCGCGATGGCGGTGCTGGCCGCAATGCGGCCGGCGGCGGCCATGGCGGAGGATGCGGCGCTTTCGCCGTACGTCGCCGAGTACGACGTGAAG